>CAUJET010000217.1 GCA_963169665.1 Actinomycetota bacterium
GCGTGCGCATCGACGGACGCACCGACACCGTCGCGGCGCGGATCGGCGAGCTCGCCGCCGTCGAGTACCTCGTCGCGACCGCCGGCCGCTACGACCTGATGTTCGAGGTGATCGTCGACAGCGAGCAGCACCTGCTCGACCTGTTGTCCGACCTGCGCGAGCGGACCGACGTGGTGGAGGTGGAGGCGTTCCCCTGCCTCAAGCTCTACAAGCAGACCTTCGCCTGGGGCACCTGAACGTTCTGGTCGCAATGAGAGGTGAGTGGCGCTGCCGACCCCATCTCTCATCGGACTCAGGCACACCCGAAGGCGATGAGAGATGCGGTCGCCTCGGCCGCTCATCTCTCATCGCGGATTGGTGTTCGGGGAGCGTCACTCGGGTGGGCGGCGGCCCGTGACGGCCGGCAGCGCGAGTTCGACCGCCCGGCCGATGCGCAGCACCGTGTCCTCACGCCAACGCTGCCCGACGATCTGCAGACCGATCGGCACGCCCTCGTACCCCGCATCGGCGTGGACCCCGCACGGCACGCTGAGCGCCGGGCACGGCGCCACCAGGTTGAACACGCCGGTCATGTCCTCTGCGTGATACCTCCCGTCGTCGGGCGGGCGCTGACGGGTGCGGTCGGCCTTCGCCGCGGACGGCGGCGGCGTCGCCATCGTCGGGCACAGCAGCGCATCCCGACCCGCGAGCACACCTGCCACGCGACGCCAGACGTCGGTGCGCTGGATCTCCAGGCGCTTGTAGTCGGTGGCGCCGATCGAGTTGCCCAACTCGATCAGCTTCAGCACGTCGGGATCCATCACGTCGGCGTACTCGTCGACGAGGTGGCCGAAGTACCCCGACATGAACACGCCCCACAGCTGGATCCACAGGAACTCGTCGGCCTCGCCGAGCTGCGGGTCGACCGGCTCGACGATCGCGCCCGCCGCCTCCAGCGCGGTCGCCGCGGCCGTCACCGCTGCGGCCACCTCGGGGTGCACCCACCAGCTCCCGAGGTCGACGCTCAACCCGAAGCGCATGCCGCGCACGTCGCTCGGTGTGGGCCCCTCGAGGTCGAGCGGCGTGGTGACCGAGAGGATGTCGCGCTCGTCTGGCCCCTGCGTGCAGCGCAGGAACAGGCGGGCGTCGTCGACGCTGCGGGCGAGCGGACCGTGGTGGCTGATCGAGTCGAACAACCCGGGCAGCACGTCCATCGGGATCCGACCGATGCCCGGCTTCAACCCGACGATGCCGCTCCACGCTGCAGGGATGCGCACCGAGCCGCCCATGTCGCTGCCCTCGGCCAGTGCGACGCACCCTGCGGCGACGGCGGTCGCGCTCCCGCCCGACGAACCCCCTGGGGTGAGCGACGGGTTCCACACGTTGCGCGTGGTGCCCCACATCGGGCTGTCGGTCTGGAGCGTGTGGGCGAACTCGGGGCTGGTGGTGGCGCCCACCACGATCGCGCCGGCGCGCCGCAACGCCTCGGTCACGTAGGCATCGTGATCGGCGACGACATCGGCGTGTGTGCGAGATCCGACGGTGAAGCGTCGGCCGGCCACCTGGGTGGTCTCCTTCACGGCGACCGGCACCCCGAACAGCGGGCCCGGCACCGCACCGCGGGCGATCGTCTCGGCGGCCGCCCGCGCCTCGTCCCGGGCCTCGTCGGCCCACACGTGCGCGAAGCAGTTCAACCGGGGCTGGACGTGTTCGATGCGAGCGAGGGCGAGCTCGACGAGGTCGAGCGGCGAGCACGCGCCGGACGCGACGAGCGCCGCCTGATCGGCGGCGGAGGTGAAGCAGCGGTCGAGATCGGCAGACACGTGCGGACCGTACCCCGCTGCGAGCCCGACGGTCGCGCGTGCAAGGCTGTGTCCGTGGCGTGGATCGTGAGCGACGGCATCGTGATGGCGTCCGCCGAGGTGGCGAGCGATCGCCGTTCCCGCAACAAGGGACTGCTCGGCCGTGACCACCTGGAGGGCGCGCTCGTCGTCGAACACTGCCGGTGGATCCACACCTTCGGGATGCGGTTCCCGCTCGACGTCGCCTACCTCGACGCCGACGGCGCCGTGGTCAAGACGGTCCGGATGAAGCGGCACCGCCTGGGTGCACCGGTGTGGGCCGCCCGATCGGTGGTCGAGGCAGAGGCCGGCGCGTTCGCCCGCTGGGGATTGCACGTCGGACTCGTGATCGAGCTGCGCGAGTGACCGCCGCTCCTCCCCCGCCCGGCAGTGGGACGGGCACGGCCGGACGGCTGGTGCTCGTCGCCACCCCGATCGGCAACATGGGCGACCTCTCGCCTCGAGCCGTCGACGCGCTACGCACCGCGGCACTCGTGTGCTGCGAGGACACCCGCCGCACAGGCAAGCTGCTCCACCTCGCTGGCATCAGCGCACGCATGGCCGTGGCGAACGAGCACACCGAAGCTGCCCGCGTCGACGAGGTGCTCGAGCTGCTGTCGGGCGGCCACGACGTCGCCGTCGTCAGCGACGCCGGCACCCCTGGCATCAGCGACCCGGGCGAACGCCTGGTCAGGGCCGTGCTCGCGGCCGGCCACGCCGTCACCGCTGTGCCCGGCCCCGCCGCCGTGGTGATGGCGCTCGTCATGAGCGGTATCGACAGCACTCGTTTTGTGTTCGAGGGTTTCCTGCCCCGATCGGGCGGCGAGCGCACCGAACGGCTCGCCGAGGTCGCCGCTGAACGACGTACGACGGTGATGTACGAGGCGCCGCACCGCATCGTGCGCACCGTGCACGACCTCCACCGCACGTGCGGACCCGACCGGCGCATCGCGATCGCACGCGAGCTCACCAAGCTGCACGAGGAGCTCTGGCACGGCACCCTCGACGACGCCGTCGCCCACGTCTCCGAGACCGAGCCGCGCGGCGAGTACGTGGTGGTGCTGGCGGGCGCAGCGCCGGCAGCGGCCGCCGACGACGAGGCCATCCGGGCGGCGATCCTCGCCGAACTGGGAAGCGGTGCCACACGCAAGGATGCAGTCGCTACGGTGACAGCACGACTCGGCGCCGCCAAGCGACGGGTGTACGAGATCGCCACCGCCCTGCCTCGTGAGCCGGCGGGCCGAACGAACGACGAGACGAGATGAGCGAGTACTACGAGATCGCGAGCACCGGGCCGAGCGCCGCGTTCTTCGACCTCGACCGCACGCTGATCAGCGGCTCGAGCACCTTCGTGTTCGGTGTGGCCGCCTGGAAGGCGGGCCTCATCGCCAAGCGACAGTTCGCCCGAGACGCAGCCTCGGCGCTCACGTTCCGCCTCACCGGCGCGAGCGACGAGACCTCCCACGGCGTCCGCGACCGAATCCTCGGCGCCGTGAACGGCGTCCGCCACGACGAGCTCGTCGGCCTCAACACCGACATCGTCCCGAAGCTCATGGAACGGGTCCGGCCGGAAGCACGCCAGCTCGTCGACATGCATCGCCATGCCGGCCGCGCCACCTACATCGTGTCGGCCTCGCCGGTCGAACTCGTCAACCCGCTCGCGGCAGCGATGGGCATGACCGGCGGCATCGGCACGGTGAGCGAGATCGTCGACGGCGTCTACACCGGCCGCCTTGCCGGACCGTTCTGCTACGGCACCGGCAAGGTCGACGCGATCCAGGAGCTGTCCCGCTGGGAGGGACTCGACCTCGCCCAGTGCTACGCCTACAGCGACTCGGCCAGCGACCTGCCGATGATGGAGGCCGTCGGGCACCCGGTGGCGGTCAACCCCGACAGCAAGCTCGAGAGAATCGCGCACCGCCGCGGCTGGCCGATCGTCATCTTCAGCCGCCGCACCAAGGCGGTGGTTCGCCGCACGTCGCAGGGCGTCGGCGCCACGTCGCTCGCGATCGGCTCGTTCGTGGTCGGCATGAAGTACGCGACCCGTCGCCTGGCCGACTGACCGGCGCCCGTCCCGACCGTCGCTCCCGATCGGTGTGTCAGCGGGGCAGGAGCGCCAACTGGCGGCTCAACGCGACGAGCGTGCCGGTGGAGTCCCAGACCTCGCCGTCCTCTTCGAACATGCCGCCGTGCACGAACCGGGTGCGGAACACACAGCGGACCGGCCCCGGCGCGGGCACCGCACGCACGTGCACCGTGAGTTCCACGGTGGGCACCCACCCGGGAGGGATGTCGATGTTGAACACCGCCGGCGGCAGGGCGTCGGCGACCAGCAGCAGCGACAGGGTGTCGAGCGGCCGGCCGTCGGCGAACCCGAACCACCCGGCCATCTCCGCCACGCCGGCCCGCTCGCCGCGGACCCACCCCGCATGGTCGGGATGCAGCCGCACCCGCAGGCGATCCATCATCCCGACCGGTACCGCGCCGTTCGACTCTCGTGGCACGCACTGCTCCCATGGCGGCAGGTCGGGCGGCGAGCCGTGCATCGCGACGAAGTCGCTCGCTGCGTTCGACGCCAGATCGCCGAACGTGCCGAGCACCTGGATCACGGTACGGCGTTCGCCGTCGTCGCCGATCGACTCGAGCCGACCCTGCACGGTCGTGAACCGCCGGCCGGCCTTCACCACCTGGCCCGTGACGGCGGCGGGACCCGGCCGTCCGGGCGATAGATAGTGCGCGGTGAGCGACACCGGGTCGGGCCGGGCCGCCAACTGACGCAACCCGACGGCGGCGAGCGCCATCAAGTAGCCGCCGTTGGCGTTGCCCCCGATGTCCCACCCGTCGTGGATGGACGCAGCACCATCGGGCGCCACGTACGTTGCGTCATCGAACTCACTCATCGCCGGCCATCTTGGCAGCGATGGCCGCGCGAACGAAAGCGGTTGCCCACGAGCGCACCGGTGCCCGTATCCTGTGCTCCGTGGCACGTCTTGTCCCTTCGCGACCGATGTCGCGCCGAATGCGCACCGGCTCCTGACTCTCCCCGAGAGTCGAGCCGTCGACCGCCATTCACCCGCACCCGCGAAAGGACCCCTCCCATGACCAGCTACTACCTCACGACCCCCATCTACTACGTGAACGCCCGGCCGCATCTCGGCCATGCGTACACGACGATCATCGGCGACGCGCTCGCCCGCTGGCACCGCCTGCTCGGTGAGGACGTGCACTTCCTCACCGGCACCGACGAGCACGGCCTGAAGATCCAGCAAGCCGCCGAGGGCGTCGGCAAGACGCCCCAGGAGTTCGTCGACGAGATCGCCCCGCAGTTCCAGGACGCCTGGCAACGGCTGAACATCTCCAACGACGACTTCATCCGCACCACCGAGGTGCGCCACCGCATCGGCGTGCAGGAGCTGCTCCAGCGCTGCTACGACGCCGGCGACATCGAGCTCGACGTCTACGCCGGCAAGTACTGCGTCGCGTGCGAGGAGTACTACGCCGACGACGAGCTGCTCGAGGGCGACCTGTGCCCCATCCACAAGCGGCCCGTCGAGTACTTCGAGGAGGAGAACTACTTCTTCCGCCTCAGCCGCTTCCAGGACCGCCTCCTCGACTGGTACGCCGCCCACCCGGGTGCGATCGTGCCCGAGTTCCGCGGCAACGAGGCCCTCGGCCTCATCCGCAGCGGGCTGCGCGACTTCTCGGTCAGCCGCACCAGCCTGCAGTGGGGCATCCCGCTGCCGTGGGACGACAAGCACGTCGCGTACGTGTGGTTCGACGCGCTCTCCAACTACATGACCGCGGTCGGTTTCGGCAGCGACGATCCTGCCGACCAGGCCTCGTTCGAGAAGTGGTGGCCGGCCCGCCACCTCATCGGCAAGGACATCATCCGCCACCACTGCGTGTACTGGCCGGCGATGCTGCTGTCGGCCGGCATCGAACTGCCCGCAGGGTGGGCGGTCGGCGGCTGGCTGCTCAGCGGTGGCGAGAAGATGAGCAAGACGTCGGGCAACGTCGTCAACCCGCTCGATCTCATCGACGAGTTCGGCGTCGACGGCTTCCGCTACTACGTGCTCGCCGACACCACCTACGGCCAGGACGGCGACTTCACCTACGAAGGCCTCACCAGCCGGTACAACAGCGACCTCGCGAACAACCTGGGCAACCTGCTGTCGCGCGTGGCCACCGTGGTCGGCAAGAAGTGCGACGGCGTCGGCCCCGCACCGCGCGCCGATTCGCCCCTGGCCGAGGCCGCGGCCTCCGCCTGGGAAGGTACCGCCGCCGCATGGGCCGAGGTACAGCCGAACCGCGCGCTCGAGGCCACGTGGTCGCTCATCCGCGCCACCAACGCCTACCTCGAGGCCAACGAGCCCTGGAAGTCCGAACCCGGTGCTGCGGTCGACGCCGTGATGGGCGACGCGCTCGAGGCGCTCCGCATCGTCGCGATCCTCGCCTCGCCCGCCGTGCCGGCCACCAGTCAGCACGTCTGGGAGCGCATCGGCCTCACCGGTCAGGTCAGCGACCAGCGGCTGCCCGACGCCGCTCGCTGGGGTGGCTATCCGGGCGGTGTGTCCGTGGTGAAGGGCGACCCGCTGTTCCCGCGGAAGTAGGTCGGCCCGTGGACGTCCCCGTCGTCGAGCTCGTCGACAGCCATTGCCACCTCTACGACACTCGCGGGGCCGAACTCGCCGACGTGCTCGCCTCGGCGCGTGCCGCCGGGATCGTGCAGATGGTGAACGTCGGCTGCGACGCCGCCACCACACGCGCCGCGATCGAGATCGCGGCCGCACACGACGGCATCTACGCCACGGCCGGCTTGCACCCCCACGAGGCCGTGCACGGGGTCGATTCGATCCTGCCCGTCCTCGACGACCCGAACGTGATCGCGGTCGGCGAGGCGGGACTCGACCACTACTACGACCACTCGCCCCGAGACGTGCAGCGCACCGCGTTCGCCGCCCAGATCCAGCTCGCCCGCGAGCGGGGATTGCCGCTCGTCATCCACACCAGGGATGCGTGGGCCGACACCTTCGACGTCCTCGACGCCGAAGGCATGCCCGAGCGGACGATCTTCCACTGCTTCACCGGCGGGCCCGACGAGGCGCGGGCGTGCCTCGACCGAGGCGCGTTCTTGTCGTTCAGCGGCATCGTGACGTTCAAGACCGCCACCGATCTGCAGGCGGCGGCACGCCTGTGCCCCGCCGACCGTCTGCTCGTGGAGACCGACAGTCCCTATCTGGCGCCCGTGCCGCACCGAGGCCGCACCAACCAACCAGCATTCGTCGGCCATGTGGCACGCTTCGTGGCCGACCTGCGCGACGAGCCGTTGCCCGCGTTCGCCGCCGCCACGGTGGCCGCCACCAGGTCGGCGTTCCCCGCACTGGGGCCGACGCGCGGGTGAGTCGGGTGTCACCCGGGTCACCCGTGGGTGCCCGACGGCACCGCCGGTGTTGGGGCATGCCTTGCCTTTCACCGTTGTAGTTCGTAGCCTTTTCGTAATGGACGTTCACGAGCGCCGGCGGGTCGTCCTCGCCACGGCCTTCACCCTCGTGGCCCTCCCCGCCATCTGGTTGTTCGATCGCGACGATCCGGCCGCCTCCTCGAGCATCGCAGCGGCCGGCATCCCCGGGCCCGCCGTCACCGAAGAACCCGCCGAGATCACCGTCGAGACCGAGGTGCCGGTGTTCCTCGACAACACCGTCGTCGTGGTCGCCCCGGCCGTCATCGACGTCGCCCTGCCCGATGCGCCCGGCGCCAACGAGATCACCGGCAAGGCCAGCTACAAGCACTTCGATCCCACGATCGACAAGAAGTGCTCGGCGCCGCAGGCCCCGTCAGGTGTGCTGCTCACCATCACCAACATCGACAACGGCCTGTCGATCACCTGCCGCAACACGATGGGCGTGTCCATTCCCTACGGCATCACGGTCGGCATCGACACCGACCTGTTCATCGAGATCGCCGACCTCGTCGACTCGCCCGTCCCGATCCGACTGTCCTGGTAACCGGGTCACCCCGGCCACCACCTCCTCGTGCTCTCCCGCGCCGACGTCACCCGACTGCTCGCCGACCACGGCCTCGCCGCGCGCCGCGACCTCGGCCAGAACTTCGTCGGCGACCCGAACACCGTCCGCCGCATCGCACGCCTCGCGAACGTCGGCCCCGACGACCACGTGATCGAGATCGGCGCCGGCCTCGGATCCCTCACGCTCGCGCTGGCGGAGACCGGCGCCACCGTCCGTGCGGTGGAGGTCGACCGCGGTGTCGTGCCCGTGTTGCGCACCGTCGTGCAGGACTGCCCGAACGTCACCGTCATCGAAGGCGACGCGATGCAACTCGACTGGGCCGAGGTGCTCGCCGGTCACGACCGGTGGGTGCTCGTCGCCAACCTGCCGTACAACGTGGCCACCCCGCTCGTACTCGACCTGCTCGACGAGGTGCCGGCGATCGCGCGGATGCTCGTGATGGTGCAGCGCGAGGTGGCCGAGCGCTTCTGCGCCGCCCCGCGCACGCCGGCCTACGGCGCCGTCACCGTGAAGATCGCGTACTGGGCCACGGCCCGCATCGCCGGCCTCGTGCCGGCCAGCGTGTTCGTCCCGAAACCCAACGTGGAGTCAGCACTGGCCGAGCTCACCCGACGCGACACGCCGGCGACCTCGGCCGACTTCGCCCAGTTGTTCCCACTCGTGCGCACCGCGTTCGGGCAGCGGCGCAAGATGCTGCGCCGATCGCTCGCCGGCGTGGTGACCCCCGAGGTGTTCGAGGAGGCGGGCATCGACGCCCAGCGCCGCCCCGAGGAGCTCGACGTCGTCGAGTGGGGTCGTCTCACCGAGGTGTGGGCGGCACACCAGCCATGAGCGGCCGACGTCCCGTCAGCGAGCAGTCCGTCACCGACGGACCCGTCACGGTCGAGGCACCGGCCAAGCTCACGCGCACCCTGCGGATCACCGGCGTCCGCGACGATGGCTACCACCTGATCGACGCCGAGATGGTCACCCTCGACCTGGCGGACCTCCTGACGATCGACCCGACCGGGACCGGACTGTCGGCCGACGGGCCCTTCGCCGACGGCGTGCCGCTCGACGACGGCAACCTCGTCGCCCGCGCCCTGCGCCTCGCCGGGCGCAGCGCCCATGTGCACCTGCACAAGCGCATCCCCCACGGCGGCGGCCTCGGCGGCGGATCGGCCGACGCGGCGGCCGTACTGCGGTGGGCCGGCCACGACGACCTCGTCGCGTGCTCCCGCCTCGGTGCCGACATCCCCTTCTGCCTCCGCGGCGGACGCGCCCGCGTGTCAGGTATCGGCGAGGTGCTCGACCCGATGCCGCCCGTCGCGCTCGACCTCACGCTCGTCATCCCGCCGCTCGCGGTGAGCACACCGGCCGCGTACCGCGCCTGGGACGACTTGGGCGGTCCCGCCGCCGACGGACCGAACGACCTCGAGCCCGCTGCGATCGCCGTGGTGCCCGAGCTCGCGCGCTGGCGCGATCGCATCGGCGAGGTGGCAGGCGTGGCACCGGTGCTGGCCGGCAGCGGCGCGACATGGTTCGTGGAAGGCCATCATCCGTCGCTGCGCTCGCTGGCGCCCGAGGCGATGATCGTGCTCACCCGCACCCGGGTCTGACACCGGGCCGTCCGTGTTTCGACCGGCAGCGCCCGACGTCGGCTGGCCGATCCGGCCCGAGACGCGACAGCGGCCCCGGCACAGCGGGTTGCTGTGGGGGCCGAAGGCGTGTGGAGGCCGGCAGTGAGCCGGCAGGGACGGTTGGTTACTTGCCGCGTTGACGCGCGTGCCGAGTCCGGCGAAGCATCTTCTTGTGCTTCTTCTTCCGCATGCGCTTGCGACGCTTCTTGATCAGAGAACCCATAGCTCGTGAGACGCTATCGGGCGCGACCTGCGATGCCAAATGCGCGCCGAACCCCACGGCAACCGCGCGACACAAGCGCGACACATGCGTGGCAAATGCGCGACGGAGGGGCGCCGATAACCTGACGCCGTCCATCCGGGGTCGTTCAATGGCAGGACAGCGGTTTTTGGTGCCGCGTATAGGGGTTCGAGTCCTCTCCCCGGAACCGCATCGCGACTGCAGCGCTCTGGCAGCGCCCGGGTGCCCGTCCGCTGGTTGCCGCTCGGTCGCCGCGCCGGTGCGATAGAACGGTCACATGGGAGTCTCTGCCATCGTCCTCGCTGCCGGCGAAGGGTCGCGGATGCGCTCGTCGCGCCCGAAGCCCCTCCACATGATCTGTGGGCGAGCGATGGTGATGCACGTCATCCACGCCCTGGAGGGACTGCAGGTCGACCGCACCGTCCTGGTGGTCGGCCACGGCGCCGAGCGGGTCACGAAGAAGGTGCAGGAGCAGGCACCGGCGTGGGCCAACGTCTCCTTCGTCGAGCAGACCGTGCAGCGCGGAACCGGTGATGCGGCGATGGTCGGCATGACGGTCATCCCCGGCGACGACCTCGACGACGACTCCACCGTGCTCATCCTCCCCGGCGACACGCCGCTGCTCACCCCCGAGACCCTCGACGGCCTCGTGGCCACCCACCTCGCCAACGGCAACGCGGCCACGCTCACCACCAGCGTCCTCGACGACCCCACCGGGTACGGTCGCGTCGTGCGCGGCCCCTCCAAGGCCGGCGAGGGCCGCGTGCTCCGGATCGTCGAACAGCGCGACGCGAACGACGACGAGCGCGCGATCCGCGAGGTCAACATGGGCATGTATGCGTTCCGACGCGACCTGCTGGGCCCGGCGCTGCGCCACCTCTCGCCCGACAACGTCCAGGGCGAGTACTACCTCACCGACGTGATCGGCGTGCTCGCCAGCATGGGCCACCGGGTGGGCAGTTTCGAGGCTCCCGAGGCCGAGACCCAGGGCGTCAACGACCGCTGGCAGCTCGCGCTCGCCGAGCGTGAACTGCGCAATCGCATCAACCGTCAATGGCTGCTGGCCGGCGTCACCATGCTCGATCCGCGCCAGACCTTCCTCGACGTCACCGTCGCCCTCGGGCGCGACGTCACGCTGTACCCGGGCACGATCCTGCAGGGCGACACCGTGATCGGCGACGGCAGCGAGATCGGACCCGACACGCGCCTCGTCGACTGCCGGGTCGGTGCCGAAGCCGTCGTCGAGCAGACCGTCGGACACGATGCCGAGATCGGCGAGGGCGCACACGTCGGCCCGTACGCACATCTGCCCGTCGGCAGCGCCGTCGCTGCGGGTGCCACGACCGGGGCGTTCTACACTGCACCCACGGCCTGACGCCGCAGGCACGAACCACGCAGAAAGCAGCCTCGACCATGGAGAAGGTCACCACCAAGCGGATGTCGCTCTATTCAGGGCGGACACACCCCGCGCTGGCGGAGGAGGTGGCCACTCACCTCGGCATCTCCCTGGGAGACCCCAACCTCGTCGAGTTCGCGAACGGTGAGGTGCGCCCCCGCTTCACCGAGAGCATCCGCGGCACCGACGTGTTCATCATGCAGACCCACTTCGGGTGCGACGGCCGCAGCATCAACGACTCGATCATGGAGCAGTTGATCATGATCGACGCCGCCCACCGGGCGTCGGCCAAGCGCATCACAGCCGTGTGCCCGTTCTACGGCTATGCCCGTCAGGACCGCAAGGCCGAGGGTCGTGAGCCGATCACCGCGAAGCTGATCGCCGACCTGTTCAAGGCGGCCGGCGCGAAACGCATGGTCTCGATCGACCTCCACAGCGGGCAGATCCAGGGCTTCTTCGACGGCCCGGTCGACCACCTCACCGCGATGCCGGTGCTCGAGTCCTACATCCGGGCCAACGCGGAGAACCCGGTGATCGTCTCGCCCGACGCCGGCCGCATCAAGGTGGCCGAGCGCATGGCCCAGCACCTCACCGACAAAGGCGCCGACCTCGCGTTCATCTACAAGCGGCGGCCGAAGGGCACCGCCAACGTGGCCGAGGCGAAGGAAGTCATCGGCGACGTCGACGGCCGCCTGTGCATCCTCACCGACGACATGATCGACTCCGGCGGCACCATCTGCGCCGCCGCCGACGTCCTCATGGCCCGTGGCGCGACCGAGGTGTGGGCGATGGCCACCCACGGCGTGCTGAGCGGCCCGGCCATCGATCGGCTGAAGAACTCCAAGATCGACCGGATCGTGCTCACCAACACGCTGCCGCTGCCACCGGAGAAGCAGATCGACAAGATCGAGGTGCTCTCCATCGCGCCGCTGATCGCCGATGCACTCAACGCCGTGTTCGACGACACGAGCGTGAGCGAGATCTTCGGCGGCGAGAACCAGGCCTGACCAGGCCAGATGCCGTCCCGTGCCACCCGCGGCAGCGGGTGGCGATTCCGGCGGACGCCCCGATAACATTGCGGGCTGTTCTGCATCGCTTCTGAATGCACGCTCTGATCGAGGCTCTGTCATGTCGCAAACCAAGCTCGTCGCCACCACCGGCCGCACCACCGGCTCCTCCTCGTCCCGCCGCCTGCGCGCCGAGGGCCACATCCCGGGCGTGCTCTACGGCCGTGGCATGTCGCCGATCAGCGTCACCGTCGAGCGCCGCGACCTCCGCCTCGCCCTGAGCGGCCCGGCCGGTTCGAACACCGTCCTCTCGCTCGAGGTCGACGGCAAGAGCTACCCGGCCGTGGTCAAGGAGCTCCAGCGCCACCCGATCAAGCGCACCGTGAGCCACATCGACTTCCTCCAGGTCAACATGAACGAGGAGATCACCGTGTCGGTGCCCGTTCGCCTCGAGGGTGAGTCGAAGGCCGTCGTCGCCACCGGCGGCATCGTCGACCCGTCGGTCGACACGATCGAGGTGCTCACCACCCCGAACAACATGCCGAACGAGTTCGTCATCGACATCACCGACATGCAGCCGCACGACGTGATCCGTCTGGCCGACGTGCCGATGCCGGCCGGCGTCACCGCCGTGGGCGATCCCGACATGCCGGTCGTCACCGTGCTGCAGAACCGCGCCAGCATCGAAGCCGCCGCTGCGGCCGCCGCCGAGGGCGGCGAGGCCGGCGACGGCGACGCTGCCGCCGAGTGACGTCCGCCTTCGGGCGCACCTCCAGCTGAGCACGCCGCTTCTCGTGAGCCGTCACCTCCGTCGATCGGTTCCCTGACGTGTCCGTCCAGGCTCTGGTCGTCGGTCTCGGCAATCCCGGCAAGCAGTACGAACGCACGCGCCACAACGTCGGCGCCGACGTGATCGACGAACTCGCCCGCCGTGCCGGCGCCGTCCTCAAACCCGGCCGCGACCAGGCAACGGTCGCCGATGCCACACTTCGTGGCGTTCGTGTGGTGCTCGCCTTCCCGCTCACCTACATGAACGAGAGCGGCCAGGCCGTGCGTCCGCTGATGAAGCGCCACGGCCTCACCGAACCGACCCAGCTGATCGTGCTCCACGACGAGCTCGACCTGCCGCCCGGCGTGGTGCGGGTGAAGGCCGGCGGTGGTCTCGCCGGCAACAACGGACTGCGCAGCATCACCGCCCACCTGCACACCCAGGACTACCTGCGCGTGCGCATCGGCATCGGCAAGCCGCCGTCGAAGGAGAAGGGCGCCGGGCACGTGCTGTCGAAGCTGCCACCCAAGGAACGGGCGTTGCTCGACGTCGCGGTGCAACACGCCGCCGATGCGGTCGAGGTGCTCCTCACCGACGGTCTCGACGCCGCGCAGCGCATCTACAACTCCCCCACCCTGGACCCCGCGCCGGACTGACGCGGCGGCGTCCGGGGGGACGTGCGGCACTGGACCTGCCGGCGGCCCGTCGTACTCTCAACCCATGAGCGCTGCTCGGGGACGAGGTACGCAGGCGGAGCACACGCCGCCCGCACCCACATCACCGCCCAGCGCGACGAGGGTGACCGGCAGTCGAGCGCAGCGCCTCCACCGATGGGTGGCGCCGGCCGCCGTCGCCATCGTTGCCCTGGTCATGGCGATGAGTTCACCCGTGTCCGCCCACGGCCGCCCGACGCGTTCGGACGCCGCTCGCGCCGCCGAACTCTCGATCACGATCGACGTGCTCGATGCCGTCTACCGCGGCGGGCCCGTCGACGCACGGATCGACATCGCGAACACGGGCAGCGATGACCTCCAGCAGCTCGACGTGCAGCAGGTGCGCGACGGCTGTTCGTCCACGGTGTCGGGTCCCACCGTGACGACCGGCAACGACGACCCCGTGCTCGAACCCGGGGAGCGCTGGGAGTATCGGTGCTCGGCGGCGAGCGTGATCGTGCCGCACATCGAGGTGGACGTCGTCGCCGAGGTGGTGGGCGGCGGTCAGGTATCCCGGACCGCACAGCTCAGCTACGAGTTGCGCGATCCCGTCCGCATCGACATCGCGGCACGTTCCACGACGACGGGTCCCGTCGGCACCTGGCCGATCCGGATCACCAACGTGTCGAACGCGACCTTCGTCGACGTCGTGGTCGAGTCCAGGCTGCTGTTCCCGGGTTGGACCGGCCCGATCCCGTTCGTGACGGCAATCGGGCCGTCGCCCGGAGGGAACGATGTCGTCTTCGGGCCGGGTGAGAGCTGGGAGTACGTCGCCTCGTGGCAGCTCGTCGTCGCGGAGAGTTCCCTCGACGTCTCCGTCGGGGCAGGACCGAGCACCAACCCGGCGGGGCGCGTCGGCGTGACCGCTCGGTCGGACGCTCTCAGCCTGCCGGTGGCCCCGACGACCACGGTCGCGACGACGGGCTCGGGTGGCGGCAGCGGTCTGCCGGGCACGGGCGGCTCGATGGTGCTGCTGCTGGTGGCGGTCGCCGCAACCGAGGCCGGGATCGTGATGCGGAGGCTCACCCGACGAGCCTGACCATCCCAGCGACACGCTGGCACCGATCGTCGGATCGGCGTCGGAGTCAGAACGACAGCGGTCCGTCCTCGACCACTCGTCCCGCCTCGAGCCGCACCCGACGCGTGAGGCGTACGTGCTCGAGCAGGTCGCGGTCGTGGGTGACCAGCAGCACCGTGCCCTGGAACGCGTCGAGCGCGATCTCGAGCTGCTCGATCGCCGGGAGGTCGAGGTGGTTGGTGGGCTCGTCGAGCACGAGGCAGTTGGTGCCGTTGGCCATGAGGAGCGCGAGGACGGTCCGGGTCCGTTCGCCCGGTGACAGCGACGCCGTCGGCCGGCCGACCTCATTGGCCCCGATGCCGAACTTCGCGAGGAGCGTCCGCGCGTCGGGCACGGTCATGCCCGTCGCCCGCATGAACGCGTCGAGCACCGTGTCGTCGTCGGCGAGCTGCTCGCGCCGCTGCTCGAGTTCACCGACCACGACACCAGGGCCGAACCACCGCTCGCCCTCGTCGAGCGGTCGTCGACCGAGGATCGCGTCGATGAGCGTGCTCTTGCCGCTGCCGTTGTGGCCGACGATCGCGACCCGCTCACCGGCACCGATCGTCAGGTCGATGGGGCCCAGCTCGAACCCGCTGTTGCGCACGACCGCATGGGTGAGCCGCACGACGACATCGCCGCTGCGCGCCGTCTCGCCGAAGGTGAGCCGGAGCTGCCACGCCTCGCGCGGCTCCTCCACCACCTCGAGCCGCTCCATCGCCTTCTCCGTACGGGCGGCCTTGCCGGCGAGCTGTTCGCTCTGGTTGATCTTGAACGACTTGATGTTCTTGTCGTTGTCGTCGGGCTTCTTCTTCGCCTTGCTGAGACCCTGCGTCGCCCATTCGCGCTCGCGCTGGGCACGACCGGCGAGGTTCGCCTTCTTGTCGGCGTACTCCTCGTAGCGCTCGCGTGCGTGGCGCGCCGCGACCTCGCGCTCGGCCAGGTAGGCGTCCCAGCCGCCGCCCGTCACCGTGATGCGATGGGTGAACTCGTCGAGCTCGGCGACGTGGGTGACGGTTCGCCGCAGGAACGCCCGGTCATGGCTCACGATCGCCACCGCACCCTGGCGGTCGAGCACCCATCGTTCGAGCCGCGCGAGGCCGTCGAGGTCGAGGTCGTTGGTCGGCTCGTCGAGCAGGAACACGTCGAAACGGGCGAGCAGCAGGGCGGCCAGGCCCACCCTGGCCGCCTCACCACCCGACAGCGTCGCCATCGTCTGACCGAGCAGTCGCGAGGTGAGCCCGAGTTCGTCCCAGACGGGCCCGATGCGGGCGTCGAGGTCGGCACCGCCGAGGTGCAGCCAGCGGTCGAGCGCCGTGCTGTAGCGATCGTCGCTGCCCGGTGCGCCGGCTGCGAGCGCGTTGGTCGCGGCATCGAGCTCGGCCGACGCCTCGCTGACGCCGGTGCGACGACCGAGGAACTCGAGCACGGTCTCGTGCTCGCTGCGATCGGGCTCCTGCGGCAGGTAGCCGACGGTCGCGTCGGCCGGCATGCGCACGACCTTGCCCTCGTCGACGGGCTGCAGGTCGGCGAAGACGCGCAGCAGTGTGCTCTTGCCGACCCCGTTGGGGCCGACCAGTCCGACGCGCCAACCGGCGGCGAGTTGGAGCTCGGTGTCGTCGAACACGACGGTGCGTCCGAGCGCCAGTTTGAGGTGCTTGGCGTGGAGCGAAGCGGTGGTCACGAAGTTCTCCTGGAGGCAAGGGCCGCGACGTCAGGCATCGGACATCGAACGGCGGGACGGGCTCGGGAACGTCGGCTCACAGCACGACGCCATCCTGCCATGCCGCTCCGCCACCCCCACCCCTGATTCGCGATGAGAGATGAGTGCCGCTGCCGCGCTCATCGCTCATGGCTGGCTGGCTCCGGTACGGGCCGATGAGAGATGGGGGTGAGAGGGGCACTCATCTCTCATCGTGGGGTTGGATCGATACCCTCGGGAGTCAGATGTCGCTCGCCGAACTGCCACTGCTGCTCCGCGCCGATCCGGGGCTCACCCATGCCTTCGGCGACCCCCACGCGCTCGTCGCGGTGCCCGAGTCGGCGCGCGCCGTCGCGATCGCCGCCCTCGCCCGACTCGGCGGCCGCCGGCCGCTCCTGGTGGCCACGCCCACCGGCAGCGACGCCGGCCAACTGTTCGACGATCTCGCCCAGTTCATGCCGCCCGGCGACGTGGTGCTGTTCCCGGCGTGGGAAACGCTGCCGTTCGAACGCGTCAGCCCGAGCGTCGAGACCATGGGCCGCCGACTCGAGGTGCTGTGGCGCCTCCGCACCCCCGACCGGATGCCGGCGATCGTCGTCACCGGCGTGCGCGCCCTGCTGCAGAAGCTCGGCCCCGACGCCACGTCGATCGAGCCGATCCGCATCCGGCCCAACGACATGCTCGACGCCGACGACGTGCTCACCCGCCTGGTGCACATGGGGTACCGCCGCGAGGAGCTCGTCGAGCACCGTGGCGAGGTCGCCCGCCGCGGCGCGATCATCGACGTGTTCCCGTCGACCGCGGAGGCACCGATCCGCATCGACCTGTGGGGCGACGAGGTCGACCGGCTCACCGAGTTCACGGTCAACGACCAACGCTCCACGAACGACATCGACGAGGTCCTGATCTTCCCGGCCCGCGAGCTGATGCCGAGCGAGGCCGTGCGCACCCGGGCCGCCGAGCTGGTCGGCGAGGAACCGTGGGGTCGCGAGCACTGGGAACGCCTGGCCGAGGGCAGCCTGTTCGACGGCATGGAGAGCTGGGTGCCCTGGCTCGTCCGCGAGGACGAGTTGATCACCGACGTCCTGCCCGACACCGCCAAGGTCGTGCTGCTCGAACCGCGACGCATGCGCGACCGAGCCAACGACCTCCTCGCGGAAGAGGACGACCTGGCCCGCACGCTCGCAAGCACCTGGGCCCGCGACGCCGAGCGCCAGTTCCCCCGCCTGCACGCCGAGACCGACCGTGTGCTCGGCGCCGGCCAGCAGACCTGGACGATCAGCTCCACCCCGTCGGGTCCCGACGCACCCACCGTTTCGGCCAGCGGATGGGGGCCCGTGGTCGGCGACGGCGAGGGGCTCGCCACCCGCCTTCGCGAGTTGCTCGTCGACGAGTACCGAGTGGTCGTCGCTGCCGACGGCGACGGCTCGGCGCAACGGCTGGCCGCCCTGTTGCGCGAACGCGGCCTCGAGTTCAAGGCGGCGAACGCCGACACCGACCTCTCGAAGCCCGGCGGCTACGTGGTCACCGCGCCGCTGCACCGAGGGTTCCTGCTGCCGGTCGCCAAGCTCGCCGTCGTGGCCGAGGGCGACCTCACGGGTCGGCGCCGCGCGCACCGCCAGTCGCGACCACGCAAGCGCCAGAGCGCCGGGTTCTTCGAGGACCTGAAGCCCGGCAACTATGTCGTGCACCAGCAGCACGGCGTCGGCCAGTACGACGGCATGGTGAAGCGCATGATCGGCGGGGTCGAGCGCGACTACCTGCTGCTGTCGTACAAGGGCGGCGACAAGCTCTACGTGCCGAGCGACCAGATCGACACGCTGCGCCAGTACGTGGGTGGCGAGACTCCGTCGCTGCACCGTCTGGGTGGCGCCGACTTCGCGAAGGCCAAGTCGCGGGTGCGCAGCGCAGTGCGCGAGATCGCGCAGGAACTGGTCGTGCTCTACCAGAAGCGGGTGAACGCGCACGGCTACGCGTTCGGGCAGGACACGCCGTGGCAGGTCGACATGGAGGACGCGTTCCCCTATGCCGAGACGCCCGACCAGCTGAAGGCGCTCGACGACATCAAGCAGGACATGGAGCGCCCGTTCCCGATGGACCGGCTCCTCTGCGGCGACGTCGGCTTCGGCAAGACCGAGGTCGCCGTGCGCGCGGCGTTCAAGGCGATCCAGGACGGCAAGCAGGTCGCGGTGCTCGCACCCACCACGCTGCTCGCCACACAGCACGGCAACACCTTCGCCGACCGCTTCTCGGGCTTCCCGATCCGGGTCGAGGTGCTCAGTCGCTTCCTCACCCAGAAAGAGGCGAAGAAGGTCATCGAAGGCCTCAAGACCGGCGATGTCGACTGCATCATCGGCACCCACCGCCTGCTGGCCGAGGGCATCGAGTTCAAGGACCTCGGACTGCTGATCGTCGACGAGGAACAGCGCTTCGGCGTCCAGGCCAAGGAGGCGATGAAGAAGCTGAAGCACAACGTCGACGTGCTCACGCTGTCCGCCACGCCGATCCCGCGAACACTCGAGATGAGCCTCGTCGGCATCCGCGATCTGAGCCTGCTGCAGACCCCGCCCGCCGATCGCCAACCGATCCTCACCTTCGTCGGCGAGTACGACGAGCGCGTGGCAGTCGAGGCAATCCGCCGCGAGCTCCTCCGCGAGGGCCAGGTGTTCTGGGTGCACAACCGGGTGAACTCGATCGAGGAGTGCGCCCACCGCCTCCGCGAGCTCGTCCCCGAGGCCCGCATCGCGATCGCCCACGGCCAGATGGACGAGGGATCGCTCGAACAGGTGGTCGTCGACTTCTGGGAGGGCCACTTCGACGTGCTGGTGTGCACCACCATCATCGAGAGCGGCATCGACATGCCGACGGTGAACACCCTCGTCGTCGAGCGGGCCGACCTGCTCGGCCTCGGCCAGATGCACCAGCTGCGCGGCCGAGTGGGCCGCAGCGGTTCACGCGCCTACGCCTACCTGTTCCATCCCCAGGACGCACGGCTCACCGAAGAGGCCTACGAGCGCCTCCGCACCATCGGCGAGGCCACCGACCTCGGCAGCGGCTTCAAGATCGCGATGCGCGACCTCGAGATCCGCGGCGCCGGCAACCTGCTCGGCGAGAGCCAGAGCGGCCACATCGCCGCCGTGGGCTACGACCTGTACTGCCAGATGGTCACCGAAGCCGTCGGCGAGATGAAGGGCGACGCGCCGAAGCCGGTGAGCGAGGTGAAGCTCGATGTGCCCACCGACGCGTTCCTGCCGAAGGAGTACGTCACCAAGGAGGAGCTGCGGCTCGAGGCGTACCGTCGCCTCGCCGGGGTCACCACCGCGTCCGAGGTCGACGACATCCGCGCCGAGTGGGAGGACCGCTATGGCCCGGTGCCACCGGAGGCGGATGCACTGCTCGACGTCGGCTACCTACGCGCCGAATGCCATCGCCTGGGTCTGAAGGACGTCAGCATCCAGTCGAATGCGGCACGCCTCGCGCCGCTGCGGCTCAAGGTCAGCGAGGACATGCGCCTCAAGCGCCTCGCCCGCACCGCGATCCTGAAGGACGACCTCGACCAGCTCGTCGTGCCGATCGCCCGCGGCGCCACCCCTGCCCGGTTCATCGTCGGCCTCCTGCGCGAGCTCATCCCGCCCGACGGCCCGCCCACCGGCGGCCCGAACACCGTCGCCGAGTCGATCCCTGCGCCAACCGGCGGCCGGATCATCAGCAGCCGGCCCCGCTGACCCATGCGCCTCCAGCTCGCCAAACCAGCCGAGCACACCGCGGTCGTGTCGTGGCCGCTCACCGCGCGGCTCGACGACTGGGACATCGACGGCATGCATTCGGTGATGGGTCTCCATCGCCACGTCGTGCGAATGGTCGAGACCCCCGACACGGCCTACGTGGTGAAGGAGCTGCCCGACCTGCTCGCCGAGCGCGAGTACCGGCTGCTGCGCCAGCTGGTCGAACACGGCCTCCCCACCGCCGAGGTGGTGGGCGTGGTCACCGGTCGAGTCGACGACGACGGGGGCCCCGGCGAGGGGCTGCTGATCACCCGCCACGTCGACTACTCGCTCCCCTACCGCATCCTGCTGAGCGGCCGCGGCCTGCAGATCCCGTACCTCGGCGAGCGGCTGCTCGACTCGCTCGCGGGCCTGCTCGTGCGGCTGCACCTCGCCGGCTTCTACTGGGGTGACTGCTCGCTGTCGAACACCCTGTTCCGCCGCGACGCCGATGCCCTGCAGGCGTACATCATCGACGTCGAGACCGGTGAGCTGCACGAGTCGCTCAGCGACGGCCAGCGCCGCCTCGACCTCGAAATCGCCACCCAGAACGTGGCAGGCGACCTGATCGACCTCCAGGCCGGTGGGCTCCTCGCCGACGGGATCGACCCCATCGAGACGGCGCTCGCGATCGAGGAGAGCTACTCGCGGTTGTGGGCGGAACTCACGCTCACCGAGGAGTTCCGGGTCGACGAGACCTTCCGCGTCGACCAGCGACTCCGCAGGCTGCACGATCTCGGCTTCGACGCATCCGAGCTCGAGCTCGTGAGCGTCGACAGCGGCACCCACCTGCGCCTCGTCCCTCGCGTGGTCGAGCACGGCTTCCACGCCCAACGACTGAAGGCGCTCACCGGCATCGTCGCCGGCGAGAACCAGGCCCGCCGCCTCCTCCACGACATCCGCCGCTACGGCACCACGCTCGAGGGCCGCTCGGGCAAGCGCGTCCGCGAAGCCGTCGCCGCCGCGCGCTGGATGGACGAACGGTTCGAACCGACGATCGCGGCGATCCCGAGCGACCTGGCGGGCAAGCTCGAACCCGCGGAGCTCTACCACCAGGTGCTCGAACACCGCTGGTTCATCTCCGAGGCCGCCGGCTACGACGTCGGCATGGCCGACACGATCGCCTCATACGTCCGCAACGTGCTCACGCCGGCCCGCCACGAGCAGATCACCCTCCCGCCGCTCACGCAGGAACTGCGGGCGATCACCCCCGGCATGGCCCGACCCGACGACCAGCCCGACGGATCGCTCGCGGTGGCGCCGGAGCACGTCGAGGCCGACGAAACCGGAGACTGAGTCCGCGGGCGGACCGACCGCTAACGTCTGGCCCGTGACCCGCTCGCTCTTCCAGGCCCTCGCCCGCCGCAAGGCCACGCTCGTGGTCGGCGCCCTGCTCACCGCCGTCACGCTGTCCTCGTGCGCGACCTTCACCGACAACGCCAATGCGGCACGCGTCGGCGATGTCGAGCTCCCCCGGGCCGACCTCGAGCAGTACGTGCAGGAGGCGCTCGCGGCGCAGGACTCCACGTCCGGTGCCGATGAGCTGCAGGGCGACGGATTCCGCCAGATCATCGCCTCCTGGGTGGTCGACGAGATCATCCGCCAGAAGCTCGAGGCCGACGGCGAATCGATCACCCCCGCCGACATCCAGACCGCCGAGACCCAGCTCGCCGAGCAGCTCGCAGGTGTCGAGGTGCCCGAGTTCCTCCGCCAGTACGAGATCACCAGCATGTCGACCAGAGCGGCCTACCAGCGCACCCAGGCCGAGCTCACGGGCGAGGAGACGCAGACCCTCATCGACTACGCCCGCTCGGTGTCGGTGTACGTCGACCCGTACTACGGCTACTGGGACATCGAGACCGGACTCGTGCAGCCGCTGGGGTCGTGACCGGCGCGACGGGACGCTCCGTCGAGCGCCCGACCGTCGTGGTGGTCGGCCTCGGCCCGGGCGACGACCGGTGGATCACCCAGCACACCCTGCAGGCCATCGCCGACGCACCCGTTCGCTTCGTACGCACCCGACGGCACCCGTCGTCGCATCTGGTCGGTGACGACGCGACGAGCTTCGACGACGTCTACGACGCAGCCGACACCTTCGCCGACGTGTACGCCACGATCGTCGACCGGCTGGTCGCCGCGGCCGACCAGCACGGGCAGGTGCTCTACGCCGTGCCCGGTTCTCCCCTCGTCCTCGAGCGCACCGTCCGCCGTCTCCGCGACGACCCCCGTGTCGGCTGCCGGATCCTGCCGGCGATCTCGTTCCTCGACCTCGCCTACGAACGGCTGGGCATCGATCCGGTCGAGACCGGCCTGAAGCTGATCGACGGACACGAGTTCGCCACCGCGAGCGCCGGCTACACCGGGCCCATGCTGATCGCCCACACCCATGCCAACTGGGTGCTCAGCGACATCAAGCTCGCCGCCGAGACTGCCACCGGTGACGAACCCGTCGTGATCCTCCAGCGGCTCGGCACCGACGACGAGGCCGTCGTGCACGCCACGTGGGCCGACCTCGACCGCACCGTCGAGGCCGACCACCTCACGAGCGTCTTCGTGCCGGGCCTCGGCGCGCCGGTGGGTGCCGAACTCGTCCGCTTCCACGAACTCGCCCGCGTACTGCGCGAGCAGTGCCCGTGGGACCAGGAGCAGACCCACCGGTCCCTCGTGAAGTACCTCCTCGAGGAGACCTACGAGGTCGTCGACGCGATCGAGGCGCTCGACCCCGACGATCCGGCCACCGACGACGACCTCGTCGAGGAGCTGGGCGACCTGCTGTACCAGATCGAGTTCCACGCCACGATCGCCGAACAGGAGGGCCGGTTCACGATCGCCGACGTCGCGCAGCGCGTCCACGACAAGCTCGTGCGCCGCCACCCGCACGTGTTCCCACCCGACGGCGGCGACACGGTCGAGGTGAGCGGTGCCGACGAGGTGGTCACCAACTGGGACGCGATCAAGCGGATCGAGAAGCAGCGCACCAGCATCTTCGAGGGCATCCCGAACAGCCAGCCCTCACTCGGGTACGCGTACGCCGTGCAGCGAAAGGCCGCCAAGGTCGGCTTCGACTGGCCCGACGTGCACGGGGCGGTGCCGAAGATCGCCGAGGAGACCGCCGAGGTGCTCGAGGCCCACGCGACGGGCGTCGCCGAGGACGTCGCCGACGAGGTGGGCGACCTGCTGTTCGCGGTCGTCAACGTCGCCCGCCACCTCGGTGTCGAGCCCGAGGCCGCGCTCCGGGCGGCCACGCGGAAGTTCCGCACCCGGTTCGAAGGTGTCGAGCGCCTCGCCACCGAACAGGGCATCGACCTGCACAGCGCGGGCCTCCCCGTCCTCGACGCCCTGTGGGACCAGGTGAAGGCGTCGGGCTGACAGCCACCGACGTTCGTACCGCACCGACGCCGAACGACGACACGGTGAAGGCGTCGGGCTGACAGCCACCGACGTTCGGGCGTCAGCCGGACTTGCGCAGGGCGTCGCCGATGACGCCGGCCGACGGCAGCTCGGCGCCGAAGGTCCGGGTGTTCAACCGGTGACAGGCGTACTCGAACGAAGTCGTCGCCCGCCAGGTGCTGAGGACCATGCCGCAGACGAACATCGCACCGAGGCTCCCCAGCCCGAACAGCACCATCGTCGTGTGCCACTGGTCGGGCAGGAGCCCCACCACCACGTTCACGAACAACCGGTAGACCACACCAGCCAGCGGGAGCCAGAGCAGCTTGGCGAATTCGTCCGACAGCGCACCGATGCGACTCGCCGCGCTGCGGAACGATCCCACCACCATCACGTGCCCGACGCCCATTGCGGCGAAGGCGAGGAACAACACCGTCACCCGGTTGGGGCCGCGCATCTCCAGGCCCGCCAGCAGGCCGATCGGCGCGAGCAGGTACGCCACGATCGGCAGCACCGGCGACGTCGACAGCGGCGACACGCGGCGTACGTTGAACGCTGCCGACACCGTCCACCAGAGCCATCCGAGATAGGCGGCCGTCGCCGACACGATCGTCGTCGCGCCGAACCAGGCGTGCTCGTCGAGCGGCACGAGGAAGTTCCGCGTGTCGCCAAGGTCGAACGACGGCACCAGCGCCCCGAGCAGCATCATCTGGGCCAGCACGAGACCCACCCAGCCGAGCGTCGCGATGATCGCCGCGCCACGCGTCGGCAGGAGCCACCGATGCCGATGACGTCGCGGGCGCCGACCCGATGCGGCCTCTGGCGCGGCCATCTCCGCGGCCCACTGGTCCCACATCTCGGTCGACGCGTCCGAACGGGAAGATGCACGGGGCGGCAGGACGGGCCCCGACCCATCGGGCGGCCCTCCCTCGGGCGCACGGGACACGGCATCGTTCTCCACGACCGTTGATCGACATCTCCGATGCAGATCTTGATCAGAGTGTGTTCTGGCTACGGTGTGTTTTCATGAGCGAAATCGTCAACATCGTCGGCCGCGAGATCCTCGACTCCCGCGGCAACCCCACCGTGGAGGTCGAGGTCGAACTCGACAGCGGGGCCATCGGCCGCGCCGCGGTCCCGTCGGGCGCCTCGACGGGCGAGCACGAAGCCGTCGAGCTCCGCGACGGCGGCGAGCGGTATCTCGGCAAGGGTGTGCAGACTGCGGTCGGGTACGTCAACACCGAGATCGCCGATGTCCTTCGCGGCATCGACGCGCTCGAGCAGCGACTGATCGACACCGAGCTCAACGCACTCGACGGCACGGCGAACAAGGCCCGCCTCGGTGCGAATGCCATCCTCGGCACGAGCATGGCGGTCGCCAAGGCCGCAGCGGCCGAGCTCGAACTGCCCCTCTACCGCTACGTCGGCGGCCCGAACGCCCACGTGCTTCCCGTCCCGATGATGAACGTGCTCAACGGCGGCGTGCACGCCGACAACAGCGTCGACATGCAGGAGTTCATGATCATGCCGGTGGGTGCGCCGAGCTTCCGCGAGGCGTTGCGCTGGGGCACCGAGACCTATCACACGCTCAAGAAGGTGCTGCACGACCGCAAGCTCGCGACCGCGGTCGGCGACGAGGGTGGCTTCGCTCCCGACCTCGCCTCGAACGAGGATGCGATCCGTCTGCTCGTCGATGCGATCACCGCAGCGGGCTACACCCCCGGCGAGGACATCGCGATCGCGATGGACCCGGCGATGAGCGAGCTGTTCAAGGACGGCCGCTATCACCTCGCTGGCGAGGGCAAGGTGCTCAGCCCCGACGAGATGGTGGCCTACTGGACCCGCCTGGTCGACACGTACCCGATCGTGTCGATCGAGGACGGCATGGCCGAGGACGACTGGGAGGGCTGGGCCGCCCTCTCGAGCGCCCTGCGCGGGCGCGTGCAGCTCGTGGGTGACGACCTGTTCGTCACCAACGTGGCCCGCCTCCGGTTGGGTATCGATCGCAAGGTCGCCAACAGCGTCCTGGTGAAGGTCAACCAGATCGGCAGCCTCACCGAGACCCTCGAGACCGTCGAGCTCGCCACCGCGAACAGCTACACCAGCGTGATGAGCCACCGCAGCGGCGAGACCGAGGACGCCACCATCGCCGACCTCGCCGTCGCCACGAACTGCGGCCAGATCAAGACCGGCGCACCCGCCCGCAGCGACCGCGTCGCGAAGTACAACCAGCTGCTCCGCATCGAAGAGCAGTTGGGCGAGCAGGCCGCATTCCGCGGTCGCAGCGCGCTCGCCCCGCGCTGATCCGACGGACCGCGCGACGGGTGCCCCCCCTCGCGCGGATGCCGAAGGGAGAATGTCCTCCATGAGCCACGG
>CAUJET010000218.1 GCA_963169665.1 Actinomycetota bacterium
GACCTGTTGTGGACCCTGTGGGGTGTGATCCAGCACGTCAACGGCAATCCGGCCGAGGACTTCTGGGCCTATGCCACGGGCAGGTTCGAGCGCTGTCGTACCCTCATGGAGTCCCCCGGCTACGCCGCTGCGTTGGACGCCGTTTCTGCCGGCTGATCTGCTAGAGTTCCGCAATGCGGACCTGGTCCGCATCGTGAAACACGTAGCGGTGAAACTAGTAGCGGCGAGACACGTAGCAGTGACTCGCATCAACTCCCCGGGGATGACATGAGCGACGACGATCTGGATCTGGCGGCCCTTCCCGACGACGAGCTCGTCACCCAGATGCACGAGGACCTCTACGACGGCATGGCCGCCGAGATCGCGGAGGGCACCTTGATCCTCCTCGACCGCGGGTGGGGTCCTGACCGGGTGCTCAACGACGCCCTCGTCGAAGGCATGCGCATCGTCGGCATCGACTTCCGCGACGGCATCCTCTTCGTGCCCGAGGTGCTGTTGTCGGCCAACGCGATGAAGGCCGGCATGGAGATCCTCCGTCCACTCCTCGCGGAGACCGGCGCCGAGTCGATCGGCAAGGTCGTGATCGGCACCGTGAAGGGTGACATCCACGACATCGGCAAGAACCTCGTCGCGATGATGCTCGAGGGCGCCGGCTTCGAGGTGATCGACCTCGGCATCAACACCGACGCCGACAAGTTCCTCGCCGCCCTCGACGAGCACCAGCCCGACATCCTCGGCATGTCGGCGCTGCTCACCACCACCATGCCGTACATGAAGGTCGTCATCGAC
This sequence comes from Actinomycetota bacterium, assembly GCA_963169665.1. Classification (GTDB taxonomy): domain Bacteria; phylum Actinomycetota; class Acidimicrobiia; order Acidimicrobiales; family Ilumatobacteraceae; genus VFMC01. The sequence continues at coordinate 790 of CAUJET010000218.1, forward strand.
ACGCTCCAGGAGCGTGGTCTGCGCGACAAGTTCATCGTGTTGGTCGGCGGTGCACCGCTGAACGAGGAGTTCGGCAGCGCCATCGGCGCCGACGCCTACTGCCGCGACGCGGCAGTCGCCTCGGAGACCGCCAAGGCGCTCGTGCTCGCTCGTCGCGGCATGGCCGAGCCGCCCGGCCCGTCCGTCTGATCCGGTCCGTTCCAGAGCCCGTCCGTCGCACGGCACCCCGTCGTAGGCCTCCCCCGATGACACGGCCCGTCGTGATCGCCTGTGGCGCACTCGTGAGCGAGCTGCGCGCCGTGCTCGCTGCCAACTCGCTGCTCGACGCAGTCGACGTGGCGTATCTGCCGGCCAACCTGCACAACCGGCCAGAGCGCATCGTCCCGACGATGCGTGAGGCCGTGGCCCAGCACACGGCGGACGATCCCGACCGACCGATCCTGTTCGGCTACGCCGACTGCGGCACCGGGGGCCTCCTCGACGCCTACATGGCCGAACTGCCGAACGTGCAGCGGCTGCCGGGATCGCACTGCTACGAGTTCTTCGCGGGCACCGAGCTGTTCACCTCGCTGCACGACGCCGATCCGGGCACCTTCTACCTCACCGACTTCCTCGCCAAGCACTTCGATGCCCTCGTGTGGCAGGCCCTCGGGCTCGACCGCCACCCGGAACTGCGCGACGCCTACTTCGGCAACTACTCGCGCGTGGTGCTGTTCAGCCAGTCGATCGATCAAGCCGTCGTCGACGCCGGCCGAGCGGGCGCCGAACGCCTCGGCCTCGCGTTCGAGCACCACCACGTCGGCCTCGACCACTTCGCCGATGCGGTCACGGTCCACCTGCGCCCGACCGACCGTTCGGTGGTAGGGGCCGTGGCGACGGACGCTCCAGCGACACCCGCGGCATCCCCCACCCCGCCGCCGACCGAGAGGACTGCCTGATGGCACGAGAAGCCGGACGGCGGAGCCGATCCGCCGCAGAGGTCGTCGTGATCATGTGGCGTGACATCCCCGCCCAGATCAACGGCAAGTCGGGCGACGAGCGCCACCAGGTGATGCTCCCGCACCGCTTCCAGAAGGCGATCGACCGCGCTGCGATGGTGGCCGGCAAGAAGACCGCCCAGGACTACGTCGGCGAATGGCGCCGCACCCAGCACCCGCTCGTCGGCGAGCTCGCCGCCACCGTCGATGCGACCGCGGCGTCGATCGAGCTGGAGTTCACCAACGAACGCCTCCACGTGCTCGTCGCCAACGGTGGCTGGGACCCTGCGTCGCCAGAGCACCCCGGCACCGCACCCGCGTCGATCGCCACCGACGACCTCAGCGTCGGCGACGACTCGGACGAGAACACCGACTCGGACGAGAACCCGACCGCAGCGGACAACATCTCAGACCAAGAGGGACCCACGTCATGACCCACACCGTCATCAGCTCGGCCACCAAGGAAGTGGTGATCGGTTTCGACCGCCCCTTCGTCATGATCGGTGAGCGCATCAACCCCACGGGCCGCAAGCTCCTCGCCGAGGAGATGAAGAACGGCGACTTCAGCCGGGTCGAGGCCGACGCCCTCGCCCAGGTGGCCGCCGGCGCCCACATGCTCGACGTCAACGCAGGCATCCCACTCGCCGACGAGCCTGCCCTGCTCGCCCGTGCGATCCAGCTCGTGCAGTCGATCACCGACGTGCCGCTGTCGATCGACTCCTCGATCGTCGAGGCGCTCGAGGCCGGCCTGTCGGTGTACCAGGGCAAGCCACTCGTCAACTCGGTCACCGGCGAGGACGAGCAGATGGAGCGCGTGCTCCCCCTCGTCGCCAAGTACGGCGCCGCGGTGGTCGCGATCTCCAACGACGAGACCGGCATCAGCGAGGACCCCGACGTCCGCTTCGAGGTCGCCCGCAAGATCGTCAACCGGGCCAGCGACTACGGCATCCCCGCCAGCGACATCGTCGTCGACCCGCTCGTCATGCCGATCGGCGCGATGGGCACCGCCGGCCAGCAGGTGTTCAAGCTGCTCCGCCGCCTCGTGAGCGAACTCAAGGTCAACACCACGTGCGGCGCCTCGAACGTGAGCTTCGGTCTCCCGAACCGCAACGCGATCACCGGCACCTTCCTCACCATGGCGATCGCCAACGGGATGAGCTCGGCGATCATGAACCCGATGCACCCCGAGGTGAAGCAGGCGATCATGGCCGCCGACGTCCTCGCCGGCAACGACAAGGACTGCATGGCCTGGATCCGCGACAACCGCGACCCGAACGCAGCAGGCGGCGCCCGCGAGGGCCGCGCCGGCGGCGGCCGTCGGCGCCGCGCCGAGTGAGCCACGCGACCTGACCGAACCGACTGAATCGGAACCCGTCACCACCATGCCCCGCATCGTCTTCACCCCGTCCGGCCTCGTCGGCGACGTCGCGCCCGGCGCGAGCGTGCTCGACGCTGCCCGCGAGCTGGGTGTCGACCTCGACTCGGTCTGCGGTGGCCGCGGGATCTGCGGCCGCTGTCAGGTCGAGTTCCATCCCGGCTCGTACCCGAAGTGGGCGATGGAGATCGACGACACCGCGCTGTCGTCGTGGACCGATACCGAGCAGACCTACAGCGATCGCAAGGGCCTGAAGCCCGACCGTCGCCTCGGGTGCTGTGCGATCGTGCAACGCGACCTCGTGGTCGACGTGCCGGCCGAGAGCCAGGTCCACCGGCCGGTGGTGCGCAAGAGCCTCGACCTCACCGACGTGCTGCTCGACCCCAACGTGCACATCGCCTACATCGAGCTGCCGCCGTCGGTGCTGGGCGACGCCGAGTCGATGACCGACCTCGTGGTGAACGAGTTGCGTACCCGCATGCAGATGCCGGTCACGCACCTCACCCTGCCGGTGTTGCAGCAGGTGCACCAGGCCTTCTCGAACATCGATCGCGCCGCGACCGTCGCGGTTCGCGGCGACGCGGTGGTGGCCGTGTGGCCCGGCTTCGTCGACCGGATCGTCGGCGCGGCGATCGACATCGGCAGCACCACGATCGCTGGTCACCTGTGTGACCTCGCCACCGGTGAGGTGTTGTCGTCGGCCGGACGGATGAACCCGCAGATCCGCTTCGGCGAGGATCTGATGAGCCGGGTCTCCTACGTGATGATGAACCCGGGCGGCGACCGCAACCTCACCGTCGCGGTCCGCGAAGCGCTGCAGGAGCTGATCGATCAGCTGTGCACCGACGCCGGCGTCGCCGCAGACACGGTGCTCGAGATCGTGCTCGTCGGCAACCCGATCATGCACCACATCGTCGCCGGCATCGACCCGACTCCCCTCGGTCAGGCGCCGTTCACGCTCGCCACGGCCGAAGCCTTGGAGATGGACGCCGCGGCGATCGAGCTGCCGTTCCGCAACGCTCAGGTGTACCTCGCACCCTGCATCGCCGGTCACGTCGGCGCCGACACCGCGGCGGTCATCCTGTCGGAGGGGCCGCACCGCTCCCCCACCATGCAGTTGCTGGTCGACGTCGGTACCAACGCCGAGATCGTCGTCGGTGACGAGCACCGTCAGTTCGCCGCCTCGAGCCCCACTGGCCCCGCTTTCGAGGGCGCGCAGCTCAGCTGCGGCCAGCGTGCGACCGCCGGCGCGATCGAGCGGGTCCGCATCGACGCTGCGACGCTCGACGCGCGGTTCAAGGTGATCGGCAGCGACCTGTGGAGCGACGAGCCGGGCTTCGCCGAGTCGACCGCCGATCTCGACATCTCCGGCATCTGCGGTTCGGGCATCATCGAGGTGATCGGCGAGATGTACCTCGCCGGCATCATCGACCAGGACGGCGTGGTGCAGGGCTCGTTGGCCGAGCGAAGCAGCCGGATCGTCGAGAACGGACGCACGTTCAGCTACCTCGTCCACGAAGCCGACGGCGTCCGCCTCACCATCACCCAGAACGACGTGCGCGCCATCCAATTGGCCAAGGCCGCACTGCGCGCCGGGATCGAGCTGCTGTTCCGCCACGCCGGAGTCACGGGCGTCGACGACATCCGTCTGGCGGGCGCGTTCGGTTCGCACATCGACCCGGTGTATGCGCTCGTGCTCGGCCTCGTGCCCGACTGCCCCGTCGAGCACGTGCGCAGTGTCGGCAACGCCGCCGGCGGCGGTGCCGTCCGTGCGCTGCTCTCGGTCGCGGCCCGACGCGAGATGGAGGCCGCCGTGCGCGGCGTCGAGAAGATCGAGACGGCGACCGAGCCGACCTTTCAGGCCGAGTTCGTCGCAGCGATGGCGTTCCCGCACGCCATCGCACCGTCGCCGCACCTGTCCACCGTGGTGACGCTGCCCGAGCGCACCGCACCGACCAGCGAGGGCGGTCGTCCCGGCCGTCGTCGGAGGAACCGTGGCGCCGATGATGCCGCCACTGCAGAGGGGGAACCGTCATGACCGACACGACCGATACGGCCCATACGGCCGAACACGCAGTTGGCGCTGATGCGGGTGGGCGTGGCGGCGGACGCCGATCCGGTGGTCGCGCCGGTCGAGCTGCGCTGCGCGCCTCGCATGTGATCGAGCGGGTGCCGTACCTCACGCGCACGATGAAGCCGTTCGAGATCGTCGACGACGAGGGCCTGTCGATCATCGAGCACACCGCCGACACGATCCTCGAAGAGGTCGGCATCGAGGTCCGTGACTACCCCGAGGCACTGCCGATCTTCGCCGCGGCCGGCGCCCACGTCGACGGCACCCGTGTGCGCTTCCCCCGTGGCATGTGCCGCGAGATCGTCTCGCAGCACGCTCCTGCGCAGTACACACAGCACGCCCGCAACCCGATGAACTCGGTGGAGATCGGCGGCAAGCACACGGTGTTCGCCCCGAACTACGGCTCGCCGTTCGTGCACGACCTCGACCAGGGCCGTCGCTACGCCACCCTCGCCGACTTCCAGAACTTCGTGAAGCTCGCCTACATGTCGCCGTGGTTGCACCACTCGGGCGGCACCGTGTGCGAACCCGTCGACGTGCCCGTGAGCAAGCGCCACCTCGACATGGTGTACAGCCACATCAAGTACAGCGACAAGGGCTTCATGGGCTCGGTCACCGCCGGCTCGCGCGCCCAGGACAGCGTCGACCTGGCCCGCATCGCGTTCGGTGGCGACCTCCAGGACCGCACCGTCATGACGTCGCTCATCAACGCCTCGTCGCCGCTCGTGTGGGACGGCACGATGCTCGCCGCTGCCCAGTGCTACGCCGAGAACAACCAGGCCACGATCATCACCCCGTTCATCCTCGCCGGCGCCATGGCGCCGTCGACGAGCGCCGGTGTCGCCGCCCAGACCCTCGCCGAGGCACTCGCGGGCATGACCTTCGTTCAGCTGTGCCGCAAGGGTGCGCCGGTGATCCTCGGGTCGTTCGCAAGTTCGATGAGCATGCAGACCGGAGCGCCGACGTTCGGCACGCCCGAGCCGGCGTTGGTGCTGTACACCGTCGCTGCGCTGGCCCGCCGACTCGGCGTGCCGTTCCGTTCGGGTGGTTCGCTCACCGCGTCGAAGCTGCCCGACGCCCAGGCCGCCTACGAGAGCGCGAACACGCTCCAGCCCACCGTGCTCGGCGGGGTCAACTTCGTGCTGCACGCCGCCGGCTGGCTCGAGGGCGGCCTCGCGATCGGCTACGAGAAGTTCGTCCTCGACTGCGACCAGCTCGGGATGATGGCGACGTTCGTGAAGGGTCTCGACACCTCCGACAACGGCCTCGCCCTCGACGCGATCCGCGAGAACCCCCCGGGCAACCACTTCCTCGGCACGGCGCACACCCTCGCCAACTTCGAGACCGCGTTCTACCGCAGCGACACGAGCGACAACTCGAGCTTCGAGCAGTGGACCGAGGAAGGCGGGCTCGACGCAGCCCAACGTGCCAACGCCCTCTGGAAGCGTCGCCTCACCGAGTACGAGGCGCCGGCGCTCGACGACGCGATCGATGCCGAACTCCTCGAGTTCGTCGCCCGTCGCAAGGCAGAACTCCCCGACGAGTTCGCCTGAACCCACTTTCCGCGATGAGAGATGAGTGGCGCTGGCGCCCTCATCTCTCATCGCCACGCAGATGTCACCGGTCGAGATGAGCGACAGGGGCGGCACGGACACTCATCTCTCATCGCCCACCCCAAACGCACGACCACCGCACGAGAAAGCCAGGACGACGATGTCCACCAACCCACTGCCCACCACGACCAGCGCGATCCAGCGGCAGCTGATCGCCGATGCGCGCTACGAGCTGATCCCGCTCAAGAACGTCGATGCACAGATCGCGTTCGTTCCCGCAGGCAGCTCGGTGTCGGTCACGTGCTCGCCGGCCAAGGGGCTCCAGGCGACGCTCGACCTCACGGCGAAGATCCTCGACCAGGGGTACGTCGCCGTGCCGCACTTCTCGGCCCGTCTCACCGAGGACAAGGCCCACGTGCAGCGCCTCGCGGAATTCTGCCGATCCCATGCGCTCACCGAGGTGTTCCTCGTCGCCGGTGACGCACCCGAACCGGTCGGCGCCTACGACGGCGTCGTCGCCTTTCTCCGCGACTTCCTCGACACCGACCACGGGCTGCAACGCATCGGCATCACCGCCTACCCCGACGGCCACGCTCTCATCGACCAGCGCGTCGTGCACGAGGCGCTGCACGCGAAGCAGGCGCTGTTCGCCGAGGCGGGCGTGGCCGGCTTCGCGAGCACCCAGATGTGCTTCGACATCGACCAGTGGAAGAAGTGGGCAGCCGCAGAACGCGCCGCCGGGTTCACCCTGCCGCTGCACCTGGGCGTGCCCGGTGTGATCGATCGGGCCAAGCTGCTGACCATGGGCGCTCGGCTCGGCATCGGTTCGTCGATGCGGTTCGTGAAGAAGAACTCGAGCACGATCTTCAAGCTCTTCTCGCCGTCGGGCTACGACCCGTCGAAGCTGATCAATCCGATGAGCAAGGTCGCCCGCGACCTGAACATCGAGGGCCTGCACCTGTTCACGTTCAACAACGTCGACGCCACGGCCGCCTGGCAGCAGAAGCAACTCGCCAAGCTCGGCTGACTCACGCGCCGGGCGCGTCGATCACGCTCACCGTGACCACCGCCGTCGACGTGAGACCGGTGTCGTCCACCGCCGTATAGGCGAATGTCGCCAGGCCGACGAAGTCGGGCGGTGGAGTGAACGTGACGATGCCATCGGTGAGGGCGACCGTCCCGACCGTTGGTGCCTGAACAGTGTCGACGCGCAGCACGTCGCCGTCCGGGTCGACGTCGTTGGCCAGCACCTGGAGTGGGATCGGCACGTTCCGGACGGTGACCACGAGGTCGTTCGTCGCGACCGGCGGCCGTGACGGCTGCACGGTCGACGAGGTCGACGAGGTCGACGAGGTCGAGGTACTGGACGATGACGCCGTCACCGGAGGTCGAGCCTCCTCGGCGGGGGCGACCGGCACAGTGCGGTCGGCCTCGCGGACGGCGAGCAGGACGAGTCCGTTCACCACCACCAGCAGCGTCATTGCTGCGACGACGCTCAATCGATGCCTGCGACGCGACTGGAGGCGGGCGCGGAGTTGGCCGACGGACGGACCCGGCGGCACGTTCCGGACGAGTTCGTCGGCGGCCGATTCGAGGCGATCATCCATGGTGTGCTCCCTCGGGCTCGTCTGACGGTTCATCGGACAGGTCGATGGCGAGGCGGCGGCGCGCATCGGAGAGTGCGCTCGAGACGGCGCTGCGCGTGATGCCCAGTGCCGTCGCGATCGACGCCTCGGACAGGTCGGCCACGTAGCGGAGGACGATCACTTCTCGCTGGCGCGCCGGGAGGTTGCGCACCGACGACCAGATCTCGCCCGCCGCCGCAGGCATCGGCAGGCGCGGCACCTCGCGACGAAGGAGGCGCTGCTCGATCGCCTGCCGGCGAATCCTGCGTCTGGCGACGTTGATCGCCACACGAACGGCCCAGCCCGTCGGCTGATCGAGGCCGCGAACCATCGACCACCTGGCCAACGCGCGGACGAACGCCTCATCCGTCGCCTCTGCTGCCATGTCTGCATCGCCGCAGACGAGTGTGACCGTGGCAAGCACCCTCGGCCGGGCAGCCGCGTACCACGCCTCGAAGTCGTCTCGGTCGGTCACCACCCCATGAAGAGTCACGACGACGGCGAAACGACGGGTCCGGTGCGAAGAATCAGTCGCGGTCCTGCCAGGTGGTGATGCACGCTTCGTTGCCCTCGGCGTCGGCGAGCACCCAGAACGCTCTGGCGGAGGCATCGCTGACCACGTGGCCGCCGGCTGCCAGGGCAGCGGCGATGCGTTCCTCGGCCTCGTCGTGAGGCACCGTCACGTCGACGTGGATGCGGTTGCGCTGCGGCCGTGGTTCGTCCATCTGCTGGAACCAGAACGCCGGACTCACGCGTGTTGGATCGAGCAGCGCCGTCACCTGTTCGCCCGGCGGCGTCGGCTCGTCGACGTAGGCGAGCAACGCCCGCCAGAACGGCAAGATCGCATCGATGTCGAGCGCGTCGATCGCGATCTCCAACCGCGACATCGGCCGTGGCTGTGGCCGTAGCCCGTGGGTGGCGGCGATGGCCGAGATGATGCGGGCGACCTCGACGTCGGTCGTGCTGAGCCCCCGTTGGTCGAACGACACCAGCCGGAGCCGGACGGTGCCATCGGGCCGCACGTCGATGTCGGGCAGGTGCCCGAGCGACTCGCAACGATGGGCGACGGCGCCGACGAAGGCAGCGGCCTCGGTGAACCCATCGGCCACGAACACCGCCTCCGCTGCCCGGAGCAGCACCCGCCAGTCGTCGAGACCGGCCTGTTCGTGGAAGGTGGGCGGCGACATCGGTTCCATTGCAGCAACCTAGCCAGGGGGGCGCGCGAGGAAGGTCAGGTCTCGGTGTCGGGGCGACGACGGCGACGTCGTCCCGCGGCGACGATCGTCGCCGGCACGTAGAACGCCCGTGCGGGCAGCGACACCTCGTCCCATGGCCGTTTCGTGAGCGGGCTGCGCCACGCCTTGATCCGGTAGGCCAGGAACCCAGCGATCATGCCGTGCAGGATGATGAGCGACCAGAAGAACCCGCCCGGACCGAGGCCGATCATCAGACCAGCCGCGGCGAACGGGCCGAGCACCGCACCGACGCCGTAGAGGGTGACGAGTTGCGACGCCGCGGCGTTCAGGTGCTCGGGTTCGATCCAGTCGTTCGTGTACGCGCCGGCGATCGAGTACAGCGGGTAGCTCAGGCCGCCCAGCAGCGCGAACCAGACCAGGACCATCCAGTGCGTCTCGGGTGTGAGCACCAGGATCGCCGCGGTACCCATCGCGCCGATCGCGCCTGCGAGCCCGACGACGCGACGGTCGAGGTCGTCCGACGCCGCCGAGATCGGCCACTGCAACAGCACCCCACCGAGACTGGGAGCAGCAGCGAACAGGCCGACCCACCCGGCCGGCATGCCGACCCGGGTGGCGTACACCGCCGGGAGACCGCCGATGGCGCCGTGCGCGATGCCCACGAGGAAGCACGCCCCGAGCCCGGTGGGTACCACCTCGGCGAGTTCCTTGAGCGTGATGTGTTCGCTCTCCTCGATCTTCGGCGCGACGGCCTCCTCCGAGAGCGTCACCGGGATGACGGCGAGCGAGGCGGCGATCGCACAGAGGGCGAAACCGGTCACGATCTCGGCGTCGAAGGCGAACACGACTGCCTGCCCGACGGCGAACGCGCCCGTGGAGATCACGTTGTAGATCGCGAGCAGCCGACCCCGGTTGGCGTTGTTCGCGAGGTCGTTCAGCCACGACTCCGCCACCACGTACTGGCCGGCGAAACACAGTCCCGTCACCAGGCGGAGCAATGCCCACGGCACCCAGCTGTCGGTGAGCCCGACCCCGAGCATCGCCGTGGTGAGCAGCGCGGCGAGTGCTGCGTACACGCGGATGTGGCCCACCGCTCCGAGGGCCCGCAGGGTGAGCCGCGACCCCACGACGAAACCGAGGTAGTAGGCGGCAGCGATGAGGCCGGTGACCGCAGTGGGCAGGCCGGCGGTCTCGGCGCGCACGCCGAGCAGGGTGCCGAACAGGCCACCCGCGAGCAGCAGGAGCGCGAGCCCGACGAACAGGCCCCACGTCGCGAGCGCGAGGTCGCGGCTGAGCGCCGGTCCTGCGTCGACGTGGTGGGTCTCGTAGGTCACCGGATCACGTTACGAGGCGTCGGTGAACGGGATGTGGACCGGTGGGGCCGTGCACCGTCCGTGGACGGCGGTCGGGTCAGGCGCCGCGGCGGCGCTTGATCTCGGCGCTGATCGCGGGGATCACCTGGTGCAGGTCGCCGATCACGGCGTTATCGGCCTTGGTGACCATGTTCGCCTCGGCGTCGGTGTTGATCGCAAGGATCTTCTTCGACGCCATCGCGCCCACCCAGTGCTGGATCGCACCCGAGATGCCGCACGCGAAGTAGATGTC
>CAUJET010000219.1 GCA_963169665.1 Actinomycetota bacterium
GAGCACGCCGAGGATGCGCGCCTCGAGGGCGTCGAGGTCGTGGTGCGGGTAGAGCGCGGCGAGCAACGAGCGCCCGACCGGTGCGAACGTGCGCACCCGCTCCGCGTACCGGAGCGATGCGTCATCGAGTGCGGCATCGGCGATCGGGAGGGCACCGAATGGCTCCACGGGCTGCTCGACCGGCTGCTCACCGGCCGGATCAGCAGGTGTCACGACGGCGGTCATCGCCGTGTGCGGCCGGTTCGCGCCGACCTCGCATGAGCCCCCTGCCGTTTCATCGCCGCGAGTGTATTGTCACAGGGATGCAAGCGCTTACATCGGGAGAGGGTCCGTGGGACGCCGAACCTGACGCGCCTGCTCCCGTGGGCCGGGCGACCATCGACGACGTCGCGCGCGAGGCCGGCGTCTCGACGGCCACCGTCAGCCGTGCGCTGCGCCAGCACCCGTACGTCGCCGAGTCGACGCGCCAGCGCGTGATGACGGCCGTCGAGCGCCTCAAGTACGTCGCCAACTCCAACGCCGCACGCCTCGCCTCCGGGCAGAGCCGCACCGTCGGCTTCATCGCGCCGATGCTCACCAGCTGGTACACGAGCGAGCTGATGGTCGGCGTCGAGGAGGTGCTCACCCACGAGCGCTTCGACCTGCTGATCGGCACGGCCAACTCGGCGTCGCGCGAACGAATCTTCCGCGGCGATGCACGCTTCCAACAACACATCGACGGGGTCATCCTGGTCGACGTGTTCTGCGGCGACGACGGCGCCCGCAGGCTCGCGGCGCTCGACACGCCCATCGTCGTGCTGGGCGAGCAGCTGCAGCGGATCACCTCGGTCTCGGTCGACAACGAGCGCGGCGCACGCCTCGCGGCCAAGCACCTGATCCAGCTCGGCCACAAACGGATCGCCCTGGTGGCCGGCCACAACGACCTCGACGTGGCGAAGAACGTGCCCACCGAGCGCGCCAAGGGATTCCGCGACACGCTGCAGGCCGCCGGGCTGCGGCTGCCCGCCGCCTACGTGCAGGACGGCGACTTCACGATCCCGGGCGGACATCGGGCGATGCGTGCACTGCTCGGGCTGCCCAAGCCGCCCACGGCGGTGTTCTTCATGTCCGACGAGATGGCCTTCGGCGCCCTCGAGGCGGTTCGCGAGGCGGGCCTCCGCGTCGGCCACGACGTGTCGATCGTGGGCTTCGACGACCATCCGGTGGCCGGCCCGATCGGTCTCACCACGGTGCGCCAGCCGGTGCGCGAAATGGGCCGCCTCGGCGCGCGCCTCATGCTCGACACCCTCGACGGGTTCGGCACCGTGCGCCACCACCCGATGGAGCTGACGCTCATCGAGCGGATCAGCTCCGGCCGTCCCGCCTGACCCCGCCTGCCCCCGCGCGGCCCGGCCCGACCTCGGCCCGGCACGTGCGCAGGACCAAGTACCCCTCTTGATTGACGAACGCCTGCACCGGGAGTAGTCTGCAAGCGCTTACATACGTGGCCGCTCCGGCGGTCTCTATCTCCGAGGGGGAGACAAAATGGCATCACGCCGACGTTTGGCCGCTATGGCCATCGTTGCCGGCGTCGTGTTCGCTGCTTGCGGCGGCGACGACGAAGACACGACCACGGACACCGAGGCTGCATCCGCCACCACCGCTGCTGAGGAAGGTGGCACCGCCACCACCGCAGCTGCCGGCGGCGGCGAGTTCGCAGGCACCACGGTCACCATCCTGAGCTCCATCCGCGACGTCGAGGCCGAGCGCCTCAACGAAGCATGGGCCTCGTTCGAAGCCGAGACCGGCATCGACATCGTCCACGAGGGCAGCGCGACCTTCGAAGACGACCTGAAGCTGCGCGTCGACGGCGGAGACGCCCCCGACCTCGCCTTCGTGCCCCAGCCCGGCCTCCTGGCCACCCTCGCCCGTGACGGCAAGGTCATCCCGCTGGCCGACACCGAGGCCGGCGTGCTCGAGAACAACGGCGAGAGCTGGGTCGGTTACGGCACGGTCGACGGCACGTACTACGCGCCGCCGTTCGGCGCCAACATCAAGTCGCTCGTGTGGTACAGCCCGGCGGCGTTCGCCGATGCGGGCTACGAGATCCCCACGACGTGGCAGGCACTGCTCGACCTCAGCCAGACGATCGTCGACGACGGCGGCACCCCGTGGTGCGTCGGCGCCGAGTCCGGTGGCGCCACCGGTTGGGTCCTCACCGACTGGACCGAGGACGTCATGCTCCGCACCGCGGGCCCCGACGTGTACGACCAGTGGGTCAACCACGAGATCCCGTTCAACGATCCGGCCGTGCTGGCCGCGCTCGACCAGGTCGGCGCGATCGTGAAGAACGACGACTTCGTGCTGGGCGGCGCCCAGAGCATCCCGAGCACCAGCTTCCAGGAAGGCGGCCTGCCGCTGCTCGACGGTGAGTGCTTCATGCACCGTCAGGCGAACTTCTACGGCAACCAGTGGCCCGAGGGCACGACCAAGGGCCCCGACGGCCAGGTCAACACCTTCTTCCTGCCCATGGTGAACGAGGACGACCCGAAGACCATGCTCGGCGGCGGTGAGCTCATCACGGCATTCGCCGATCGTCCCGAGGTCGCCGCAGTGGCCGCCTACCTCACCAGCGCCGACTACGCCAACGAGCGTCTGAAGCTGGGCAACTGGCTCACCCCGAACAAGGCTGCCGACATCTCGCTGGTCACCGACCCGCTCGAGCAGCAGTTCGCCACCCTCCTCGCCGAGTCGGACGTGTTCCGCTTCGACGGCTCCGACCTGATGCCCGGCCCCGTGGGCGCCGGTTCGTTCTGGAGCGAGATGGTGGAGTGGGTCGTCGACTCGCAGGATTCGCAGACCACCCTCGACAACATCGAGGCCAGCTGGCCTGCATGAGGCTGACCCTTCACAGGATCACACCTCGATCACTCCGGTGATCACCTTGTTGACATGACGTCACGGGGCGGGCCCGCTTCGGCGGGCCCACCCCGTGCGGTTTCTGGCACACGAGTTTTCAGGCGCCTAAGGTGCGCCACAGGGGACGCACCGATCTCGGTGCAATGGAAGTTCGGGGGGACATGGGAGACATCTTCAGCTCACTGGCTCTGGTGGTGGTCGGCATCGCGATCTTCGTCGCCGTCCTCGGGGCCCTCTACTGGCTCGCGAGCCAGCTGCCCGAACCATGGCGCGAACGAGCCCGCACCGCGGTGTTCATCGGCCCGGGCATCATCTTGCTGTTGGGACTGGTGATCCCGGCGCTGCTCAACTTCCGCTTCTCGTTCCTCGACCGGGACGAGGAGTGGTACGGGTTCGGCAACTACCGCGACATCTTCACCAACGACAACAACATCAAGGTGCTGGCGAACACGCTGTGGTGGGGCATCCTCGTCACGGGTGTCAGCACCGTCATCGGCATCACCATCGCCCGCTTCGCCGACCGCATGCGCGGCGAGCCGTTCGCCAAGGCGCTGATCTTCCTGCCGACGGCGATCTCGATGGTGGGCGCCGGCATCATCTGGAACTTCGTCTACTCCCCCAAGGAGTACGGACTGCTCAACTCGATGCTGCGGCTGCTGCCGGGCGAGCAGGAGACCAAGTTCTTCCTGCAGGACCCGAAGCTGTTCGGCATCCAGAGCAACTACGTGCCGGGCCTCAACACGATCTTGATCATGGTCGTGATCATCTGGATCCAGGCCGGGTTCGCCACCGTGGTCATCAGCGCCGCACTGAAGGGGGTGCCCGACGACCTCGTCGAGGCCGCCAAGATCGACGGTGCCACCGACCGCCAGGCGTTCTACAAGGTGGTGCTGCCGTACATCAAGGGCACGATCATCACGGTGGCCACCACCGTCGTGATCGCCGTCCTGAAGATCTTCGACATCATCCAGACCATGGGCAAGGGCGGTTCGTTCGGCACCAGCACGATGGCCAACGAGATGTACGAGCAGGCCTTCCCGCAGGACAACGAGGGACTCGGCGCCGCGTGGGCCGTGCTGCTGTTCGTGGCCGTCGCTCCGATCGTGTTCGTGAATGCCCGCAACCAACGTGCGATGCGAGAAGGACGCTGACATGACCGACATCTCCGCTCCCCTGCCCCACGCCGTGGCCGGCGCGACCGACAAGGTGAAAGACGAGACCCCACTGATGACCAAGGTGGCCAAGGCCACCGGCGGCGGCCCGGGCAAGTACATCGTGTGGCTCATCGCCGCCCTCTGGACCGTGCCCACCATGGGCCTGCTCATCTCGTCGTTCCGACCCGAGGACGACATCAAGACCTCGGGTTGGTGGACCTGGTTCGGCGAACCGGCGAACGTCACGCTCGACAACTACAGCTCGGTGCTCAGCGACAAGGTCGGCGGCCAGCCGTTCAGCTCGTTCTTCTGGAACACCGTGCGGATCGCCGTGCCGGGCGCGATCATCCCGATCGCCGTCGCCTCGTTCGCCGCGTACGCCCTGTCCTGGATGCACTTCAAGGGCCGCGACGCCCTCTCGGTGTTCATCGTGGCGCTGATGGTCGTGCCGCTGCAGATGTGCCTCATCCCGCTGCTGCGGCTGTTCAGCAGCGACGCGTTCGAGAAGCTGCCGCTCGAGGGCATCCCCTCGATCTGGCTCGCCCACGCCATCTTCGGCATGCCGATCGCGATCTTCCTGCTGAAGAACTTCATCGGCTCCCTGCCGAGCGAGGTGATCGAGGCGGCCCGCGTCGACGGTGCGAGCCACATGACCATCTTCCTGAAGATCGTCATGCCGCTGTCGGTGCCCGCCATCGCCTCGCTCGCGATCTTCCAGTTCCTCTGGGTGTGGAACGACCTGCTCGTCGCCAAGGTGTTCGGCGGCGGCGCTCGCAACCAGCCCATGACCTACGCCCTCGTCGACATGGTCGGCAACAAGGGCAACGAGTGGCAGCTCCTGACCGCCGGTGCGTTCATCACGATGATCGTGCCGCTGATCGTGTTCCTCTCGCTCCAACGCTTTTTCGTCCGTGGCCTGCTGGCCGGAAGTGTCAAGGGATAACGCCAATGTCGACGCTCACCATGAAGAACCTCCAGAAGAAGTACCCGAACGGCTACGAGGCCGTGCCGGGACTCGATCTGCACGTCGACGACGGCGAGTTCCTCGTCCTCGTCGGCCCGTCAGGATGCGGCAAGAGCACCGTGCTGCGCATGGTCGCCGGCCTCGAGGACATCTCGGGCGGCGATCTCCTGATCGACGACGTGGTCGTCAACGATCGTGGCCCGCAGCAGCGCGACATCGCGATGGTGTTCCAGAGCTATGCGCTCTACCCGAACATGACCGTCGAGGGGAACATCGCGTTCGCGATGAAGCTGCGCAAGACCGACAAGGACGTCATCAAGGCCAAGGTGGCCGAGGTGGCCGAACTGCTCGAGCTCACCGCGGTGCTCGACCGCAAGCCCGGCCAGCTGTCGGGTGGTCAGCGCCAACGTGTCGCGATGGGTCGTGCCATCGTGCGCGAACCGAAGCTGTTCCTGATGGACGAGCCGCTGTCGAACCTCGACGCCAAGCTCCGTGTGCAGACCCGCGCCGAGATCGCCAAGCTCCAGCGGCGCCTCGGGGTCACCACGATGTACGTCACCCACGACCAGGTCGAGGCGATGACGATGGGCGACCGGGTCGCGGTGCTCCGCCGGGGGATCCTGATGCAATGCGCGAGTCCCGCGCAGCTCTACGAGGCGCCCGACAACCTGTTCGTCGCCCAGTTCATCGGCTCGCCGTCGATGAACGTGCTGCGCGGCAAGGTGAGCAGCGCCGGCGATGAGGGCATCGCGCTCGAGCTCGCCGGGCAGACGATCACGCTCACCGGTGCCTCGGCCCAGCGTCTGGCGGGCCTCGCTGCCTACGTCGGGCAGGAGATCGCGATCGGCATGCGCCCGGAGGCGATCGGCGGCGACGGCACGGCGACCATCGACATCGACGTCGACCTCGTCGAGATGCTCGGCTCGGAGAAGCTCGTGCACGCCACGATGGGTGCCCCGTCGGTGCGTTCCACCGACACCGCGATCGAGACGGGCTCGGGCAACGAGTCGACGGTCGTCGCCTCGCTCGATCCCCGGCGTGAGATCCGCGTCGGCGAGCGCGTGACCCTCACTCTCGACACGCTCCGGCTGCACGCGTTCGACCTGTCGACCGGTGCTGCGATCGGTCGCTCCACCTCCTGATCGCCTCATCGCACGGCGACGTCTCGTGCCCACGGGCCCGCCCTCCGGGGCGGGCCCGTGGCGCGTTCAGCGCCGGAACCAGGCGGTGGTGTCGGCGGGGACGGCGCCGTCGGTGAGCGGGCCGCTGGTCAGCAACAGCTCCCACCCCTCGGGCACGGCCACCGGAGCCGCCGACACGTTCACGAGGCAGGCGAATCCGGGGTCGCGGGTGAACGCGATCGCACCGTCGGGCATCGGCCCCGACCAGGCCATCTCGCCGTCGCCGAGGGCGGGCTCCGCACGGCGCATCGCCAGCGCGGCCCGGTACAGCTCGAGCATCGACGAGGCGATGCCCTCCTGCCCCGACGCGGCGAAGTCGCCGAACCACGACGGCTGGGGCAGCCATGGCGCGCCGGCAGGCGACGCGCCGGAGAACCCGAAGTTCGTCGTCCGGTCCGGCGTCCACGGGATCGGCACGCGGCATCCGTCGCGGCCGCGGTCGGTGTGGTTGCTGCGTTCCCAGGTGGGGTCCTGGAGCGCGTCGTCGGGCAGGTCCTCCACCTCCGGCAGGCCGAGTTCCTCACCCTGGTACACGTAGCAACTGCCCGGCAGGGCGAACATCAACAGCGCCGCCGCACGCGCCCGCCGCAACCCGACCTCGAGATCGGCGTCCGCAGCGAGGTCGCGCAGGTGATGGCCGCGCACACCCTCCTGGGGCCGGGCGAGTCGCGACACGTGGCGGGCGACGTCGTGGTTCGACAACACCCAGGTGGCCGGCGCGCCGACGGCACGGTGCTCGGTGAGGGTGTCGTCGATCACGGTGCGGAGCTCGGCGGCCGACCATGGGCAGCGCAGGAAGTCGAAGTTGAACGCGGTGTGCAGCTCGTCGGCTCGCACATACCGGGCGATGCGCGACGGGTCGGGCACCCACGCCTCGGCGACGAAGACCCGCGGCGGGTCGTACGCATCGGCGACGCGCCGCCACTCGCGGTAGATCTCGTGCACCTCGTCGCGATCCCAGTGCGGATGATCGGTCTGGTGCACACCGGGGATCGACTGCAGCCGGAACGGCAGCGTCGCCCACGACCGGGCCGCGATGTCGGGCAGCCCGTCTTCCTTCACGAGCGAGTGGGCGACGTCGATGCGGAAGCCGTCGACGCCTCGGTCGAACCAGAACCGCAACGTCTCGAGGAAGTCGGCGTGGACGTCGGGATGGTGCCAGTTGAGGTCGGGCTGCTCCGGGGCGAACAGATGGAGATACCACTGGCCGGGCGTGCCGTCAGCCTCGACGACACGGGTCCACGCGGGACCGTGGAACGCGCTCTGCCAGTCGTTCGGACGTCGATCGCCGTCAGGGCCGAGGCCGTCGCGGAACACGTATCGCTCGCGCTCGGGCGAGCCGGGACCCGCGGCGAGCGCCTGCTGGAACCACACGTGCTGGTCGGAGGTGTGGTTCGGCACGATGTCGAGCAGCACACGTACGCCGCGTTCGTGGGCGGCGGCGATCAGCGCGGTCGCCGCCTCGAGGGTGCCGAAGCGCGGCTCGATCGCCCGGTAGTCGCTGACGTCGTAGCCGGCGTCGGCGAACGGCGACGGGTACCACGGGTTGATCCAGATCGCGTCGACGCCGAGCGACACGAGGTGGTCGAGCTTCGAGCGCAGGCCGGCGATGTCACCGAGGCCGTCGCCGTCGGCGTCGGCGAAGCTACGGATGTACACCTGATAGATGACGGCGTGCCGCCACCAGTCGCGACGATCGTCGGACATGTCTGCTCCATCCTTCATTCGGGCTCGTTCATTCGGGCTCGTTCACCTGGGCGCGAGCCAGCAGCAGGTGTTGGCCGGCAGCCGACCCGCGTCGTCGTGACCCGGTGCCGAGCTGATCACCACCTCGGCGTCGGCCAGCGTCGGCACCAGCGAGGCAAGGTCGATCTCCGCATCCCCGACGTTGAGCACGACCGTGACGTCGCCACGTCGCAGCATCAGCAGGTCGGGGTGCTCGACGTCGACGAAGCCCAGCCCGGCGTCGGGATCGAGCCGTGACCGACGGGCGCTCAGCAGGTGGTGGTACAGCGACAGCATCGAGGCGGGGTCGTGCTGTTGGGCCGCCACGCTGTACGTGCCCCAGTCGTCGGGTTGGGGCAACCACGGCGACCCGACCGCACGGCCGAGATGAGACGCCGACCCGAACGAGAAACCGAACGACGTCGCCTGATCGGCGGTCCATGGCAGCGGCACGCGGCAGCCGTCGCGGCCGGGCTCCCGGCCGTCGGTCCGCTCGAAGATCGGATCCTGGCGAACGGCGTCGGGCAGGTCGAGCACCTCGGGCAGCCCGAGCTCCTCGCCCTGGAACAGGTACAGCGAACCGGGCAGCGATGCCGTGAGCGTGATCGCGGCGCGGGCTCGCACCGTGCCGAGCGCGAGGTCGACCGGCGCGCCCGTGTACACGAGGTTGTTCTTGGTCCAGCTCGACAGCTCGGCGGCGTCGGCGCGGCCGTAGCGGGTGACCGACCGCTGGGTGTCGTGGTTGTTGATCGTCCAGGTGAGCGGCGCGCCCGATGCCGTGAGCGCCTCGTAGACGGGTTCGATGGTGGCCCGCAGCGTGTCGACACGCCACGGCGCCAGCATCAGGTCGAAGCAGAACGACTGATGGAACTCCTGAGGGTTCACGTACTGCAGCAACAGGTCGGGCCGGTCGGGGGTGTACGCCTCGCTCACCGTCACCAACTCGCGGCCGGGATGTGTGCGCTCGTACTGCTCGAGCAGCGTGCGCCACCCGCGCCAGTGCTCGTGGGCCGTCGGCCAGAACACCGAGTACGGGTTGTGCGACCACACGTCGTTCTCGGCGGTGCCCTCGGGCGCCGGCGGTGCGTCGGGCAGGCCCGGCGCCTTGCCGACGACCGCGACCGCGTCGACGCGGAAGCCCTCGACCCCACGGTCGAACCAGAAGGTGAGCATCGCGTCGAACATCGCGACGACGTCGGGGCACGACCAGTCGAAGTCGGGCTGCCACGGCGAGAACGTGTGCAGGTACCACTGGCCGGGCGAGCCGTCGGCCTCGGTGATGCGGGTCCACGTCGGCCCGCCGAACACCGACCGCCAGTTGTTCGGCGGCTCGTCGCCGTTCGGACCGCGGCCGTCGCGGAAGTAGAACCGGGCGCGCTCGGGACTGCCCGGGCCGGCGGCGAGCGCCGCCTGGAACCACGAGTGCTGCGAGCTGCAGTGGTTGGGCACCACGTCCATCAGCACGCGGATCGAGCGTGCTCGCGCGGCCTCGACCAACCGGTCGAACGTCGACAGGTCGCCGTACATCGGCTCGATGCCGAAGTAGTCGGCGACGTCGTAGCCATGGTCGAGTTGTGGCGACGGGTAGCACGGGGTGAGCCACACGGCGTCGACGCCCAGGGTCTCCAGATGGTCGAGGCGGTCGACGATGCCGGCGAGGTCGCCGATGCCGTCGCCGTCCGCGTCGGCGAACGACCGCACGTACACCTGGTACACCACGGCGTCACGCCACCACGGGGCCACCCCGGTCGGCTGCTGTGTGGGCTGTTCGGAGGTGGAGGTCATCGGCGGGGTCCCGTGGTGGAGCGGACGACCAGTTCGATCTGCAGCTCCTCGGCGAGCTGCGGACGGGCGTTGGCGGCGATCGCCTCGAGCACGAGGTCGGCGCCGCGGCGACCAGACCCCTCCAACGGTTGGCGGACGGTCGTGAGGTTCATGAGCGCGGCGAGTTCGATGTCGTCGTACCCGATGACCGACAGGTCGTCGGGGACGCGCCGGTCGAGTGCGGCGGCGGCCTCGAGCACGCCGACCGCCTGTACGTCGGACGTGGCCACGATCGCCGTCGGCGGGTCGGGCATCGACAGCAGGTCGAGGGTCATCTGCTTGGCGGCCGAGCGCAGGTGCGCGCCGTAGCGGACGAGCTCGGGCATCGGCTCGATCCCGGCCAGGGTGAGGGCCCTGCGGTAGCCCTCCTCACGGTGGACGCTCGACACGAACCCGAACGGGCTGTTGGGCGGCTCGCCGACGAACCCGATGCGTGTATGGCCGATGTCGATGAGGTGCTGTGTCGCGATCTGGCCACCCCATCGGTCGTCGATGCACACGCTGGGCAGCGACGGTGCCGTCGTGTCGATCAGCACGGTCGGGAACCGGGCAGCGGCCAGCCGTTCACCTTCGCTGTCGCTCAACGGCAGCGAGATCACGATCAGCCCGTCGAGCGAGTGCGTGGGAATTTCCAGGAGTCGTTCCGCGATCTGTCCGGGCGCGGCGACATTGAACAGCACGACCTCGTACCCGTGCGGCTGCAATCGTGCGACCACGCCGCGGATACGTTCGTAGGCCGACGGCTCGTCGAAGTAGGTGACCAGGACGCCGATCAATCCACCGCGTCGTCCCTGGCCAATGCGCTTGCGACGGTTCGGCGAGTAGCCCACTTCCTCCATCGAGCGAAGCACCCGTTCGCGCATGGCAGGGCTGACGTTCGGGCTGTCGTTGAGCACACGTGAGACGGTGCCGATGCCCACCTTCGCGTGGGCTGCCACCAGTGCCAGGGTCGTCATCGGCGTGGAACACTAGCGCGCGATTTCCACGCCGTCCCGGCGCCGAGCGACGTTCGGACGAGACGATCGGCACCCGGCGCCGGGAGGTTCGACAGCTGTCAGACCTCGGTCAGCCGACGGATCGTCGGAGCGCGGACACCAGTGCTGCGCTCTGCGCTGCGCTGACGTCGAGCACGCGGACCGTCCGGACGCCGCTCACGTGGATGGACACGTGGTGCAGACCGTGCCGTCGCTGGAACGGGCTCTGCGTCACCGACCAACTCTGCACGCGATCGAGCGGGACGACCGCGGAGCGCCACGCCACCACGCCCGACTCGACGATGACGGCATCGGCACCGATCCCGTGCCGGCGTGCCCGACCCGCCGGAACACCCGACGCCGCGCCGGCCGCCGCAGCGACGAGCGTCACCCAACTCCACGGCACCCCGAACACGATGGGCACCCAGATCGTCGCCGCCGCACCGACGATGAACCGTCGACGCACCAGACGACGGATGGCGACCGGGACGGTGGCCCGATCGGCGTCCGGGACGTCACGTGCCCCCATCGCCACACGCACCACGGCGCTCGCGTCGGCGAGCCGGACCACGGGCACCGAGTCGTTCGCGCTGCCGCTGCCCTCGCCGGTGAGCCGACCCGCCGTGGCGACGTCGACCGATGCGAGCCCGAGCCGACGACGCACCAGGTTCTGGTGCAGCACCACCACCTGCACCCGGGCCAACGGCACCACCGTGGCGCGCCGCTCCAGCAGACCACGCTCGATCACCAGGTCGGTGGCCCGACGCGCCATGCGATAGCCGTGTGAGCGGAGCACCGACACCACGGCGGCCACCCCGATCGACACGATCACGAACCCGAGGCCACCGACGACGACCGAGAGGTCGCCCAGCACGCGACCGGCATCGTCGTCGAGCCGGGCATCGTCGAGCATGCTCATCAGCGCGAACACACCCGCGGGCACGAACAGCAAGGAGGCTCCGGTGACGCCACCGACCGCCAGCAAGGTGTCCGACACGCGGAGCAACTCGTGTTCCGGAGGCGGGGGGACCGACGCGGCGACACCGTCGCCCAGCACGGCCGACCGGCGAGCCTGTTCGAGCGCCACCTTCATCGACTCGGCCTCGGCGATCGACAACACATCGAGGGCGATGTCACCGCCGAGCGGGCCGGCGTCGGCCAGCTTCACCTGCACCAGCGACACGCCGAGCGCCTGGTGGCGCAACTTGCGCACGACATCGACCTGTTGGACCCGGTCGACCGGCGCCCGGCGGACCGTTCGGTTCCACAGACCGCTGGCCACGACGAGCTCGCGGCCGTCGAAGGCATAGGTGGTGGTCGCCCAACGCACGCCGCCGACGACGGCGAACACGGCCACCGCCGACCCCAGTACGAGCGGCCCCCACGATCGCGACAGCGCGACGAACACCAACGGCCACATGCGCGGCAGCCACGTGATGACGTCGATCACCGGCGAGACCGGATGCAGTCGTCGTCCATCGGCCGGTGCATCGATCGCCACCATCAGTGGCCGTCGTCGGTCTCGGATCGCGCGATCGCCAGCAGCCGATCGCGCAGCAGGTCGGCTTCAGCGGCGGCGAGGTGCGGGATCTGACCTTCGCTCGCCGCTGCGGCGGTGCGCAGACGCAAGGTGACCACCTCGTGGCGGCGCTGCAACGGGCCCTGCTCGACATCGATCTGCTGGATGCGGTGGAACGGCACGGCCGACGAGGAACGGAACCACACGCCGCGCCGCAGTTCGAGGGCGTCGTCACCGATGCGATAGCGCCAGTACCGGTATCGGCGCGCCGGATACCACCAGGCGAGCGCCACCACGACCGCACCGACCCCTGCGCCGATCACAGCACCGGCGACGCCGGCGATCACGAGTCCGGCGATGATCGCCGCCGCGCCCGACACGACCGCCCACGACACGGTGACCATTCGCCAGATGCGCGGCGCCGCGGGGTGCAGGTGGTGCAGACCCTCCTCCGCCGGCCAGACGAGTGGGTCGACGGGCCGGTCGACGCCAGGACGGGCGTCCACATCGGCCGGGGTGACGTCCGGATCGTCGGGCATCGCCATCAGGGGGTGCGCACGAAGCGGATGTCGGGCGCCCGTTCCTCGTTCCCCCGACCGTCGGTGCGCTCGGCCTCGACGAAGCCCGCTCGCTCGTAGAACGCCTGGGCCCGGGTGTTTGCCTCGAACGTCCACAGCTGCAGACCGTCGGGGAAACGCTGGATCGCCCGGTCGAGCAGCCGGGTGCCGAGGCCCTGCCCCATGCGGGTGGGATCGACGTAGAGCTGTTCGATCCAGCCCGTGCCGCCGACCCCGGCGTCGAGCACCATCAGGGCGACCACGGTGCCATCGACCTCGGCGACGGTCGCCTCGGCATGGCCGATCACCTCGTCGCCGAACCACCGACGGACCTCGCTCGACGAATGGATGCACGGCACCTCGGGCAGCCCGAATTCGCGCGACCGCAGGTACACCGAGGCCATCTCGGCCGCGTCGCTGGCCCGCGCCGGCCGCAGCACCGGCGTGCCGGGCTGCAGCGAGCGCAGCGCACCTTCGAGCCCCGGCTCGGCCATCGCGATGGCCTGGTACCAGGGGAACCAGCGCACGTCCTGGCTCTCGCCCTCGGGCGGCGCCGGAGCGACCGGCGGCGCGGTGACGAGGTAGCGGAGGTCGAGGTGGATGTGTTTGCGCGGACCGGGGTGCACGTCGACGTGCACCAGCTGCGGCACGTCGTCGGCGAAGCTCACGGGCAGGCCGGTCTCCTCGGCCGCCTCGCGCAACGCGCCGTCCCACGGGGTCTCCCCCAGCTCGATGTGGCCGCCTGGCTGCAACCACAGGCCGAGCCGTTTGTGCTTGTGGAGCACGACCCCCTTCGCGCCGACGACGATCGCCGAGCCCGTGACGTGCACCCGGTCGGCCGCCTCCTCGAACGGTCGCTCGAGCCGATCGAGCTGCTGGACGAATTGCTCGATCGCCGAACGTTCACGTGCGTCGACCGGCGTCCGGGCGAGCACCTGTGCGCGCACGACGGCCGTGAGATCGCTCGAGGGGTCCCACTCGGGCATCTCGTGGTCACCGGCTCCGGACGTGCGTTCGTGCATGGCGGTGAGGCTACGGCGCCGGTGCTCCGCCGCTGCTCCGTCACCTCACCACCAGCTCATCTCCGCTCGATCTCCGTTCGATCTCCGTTCGATCTCCGCACGGTCATCGTTCGGTCGCCCGGTTCGCTCCGGGTTCGGGCCACGCTCCGGAAAGACGACCACACCTGGTCGAAAATGTCGCTCCAGTTCGGACCGTCCCCGACCGATACCTCCAGTGACCACGGTTGGGAAGGGACCTCCCAACCGCAACAAGGCGGAGAGACAACAGGGATGGAACCAGACGCACAACTGGCACCTCGGGTGCTGCTCGCAGTGAACGACGCATTGTTGCGTCGTGTCGCCGGCGTGGCGCTTCGAGAGCGCGGATTCTCGGTGAGCGCGACGACCGAAGGGTCAGCAGCGCTCATGCTCGCCGAATCGTTCTCCCCTGACGTGATCATGGTGGACCTCGAATTGCCGAGCCCCAAGGGCGGGAGCCTGTTCGACACCGTGAGAGGGCTCACGGACGCATACATCGTCGGCATTGCACCCCCCGATGCCGACGCGATGCGCATCCGTGCGCTGCGGGCAGGGGCCGACGATGTCGTGTCCGTACCGGTGACCCCCGACGAGCTGGCGGCTCGTTGTCAGGCACTGCTGCGCCGTCCTCGCAACGTCCACACCCGGTGGGACCCGATGGCGGCCTCGCTGATCAACATCGGCCCGCTCACCGTCGACGTCGGCCGCAAGGAGATCCAGGTGCACGGCCAGGACGTGCCGGTCACGCGGATCGAGTTCGCCCTGTTCGAACAGCTCTGCCGGCACCCTGCCGAGGTGCGTGCCCGCACGCAGCTCCTCGAAGAGGTGTGGGGTCCGAACTGGGTGGGCGACACCCATGTCGTCGACGTGCACCTGTCGAACCTGCGACGCAAGCTGCAGAAGCTGGCACCCGAGCTGCGCTTCATCCACACCGTGCGCGGCGTGGGCTTCCGGCTCAGCACCGACCTGCTCCGCTCCGAGATCGACGACCGCGAGAACCGCAAGCTCGTCTCGGCCTGACCCGGCGGGGTCTCTCCCCGTTCTGCTCCGAGCCCGGCACCCGATGGGTCGCCGGGCTCGGTCGCGTCCGGACCGCCGGCATCTGGGGTCAGTCGTAGACGGCCAGCAGCCACCACTGGCTGCGCTCGATCGCCGCCAGGTAGGCGCGCCCGTCGACGGTGAGCAGTTGGAAGCGCGCCAGCCGACGGTGTCGGGCCTGGTCCCACCACCGCTCGTCGACCAGCCACGGGCCCGCCCACGACGCGACCCGCGCCTCGCCACCGTCGGGTGTGCGCACCCTCGCCGGCGCGGCGCTCACCGTGCCGCGCCCGCTCACCGTGACCGGACGGCCCCGCCCGTCGACCACCCGCAGCGCCACCGGGTCGTGGTGCACCGTCGCCGGCGACGGCATCGGCAGCCCGCCGGGCCACGGGGGACGGCGCGCCGCCGTCGCCGCTCCTGCCTCTGCCCCGTTCCTTGCCCCGTTCCTTGACCCGTTCCCTGACCCGTTCCCTGACCCGTTCCCTGACCCGGTGGAGTGGGCACCGGGGTCGAGTCGGGAGCTCAGCGAGGCCGGCACCCAGCGGTGCACGTCGGACGGGTGCCGACCGCCGCGCCATTCGGCGACCACCACCTGTTCGTCGCCCACCAGACCGGCGAGTCGCGTCGCGGCCCGCTGGGCCCAGTCGTCGGCCTGGCTGCGGCCGCCCCACAACCCGAGCTGTACGCCCTCGTCGGGCCGCACCTCGGTGGCCTCGATGCGCAGCTGGATGATGCCTGTGGTGGGGATCCCCGCCGCCGCCAGGGGATCGAGATCGGGGTCGGGGTCGTCAGGATCCTGTGCCCGCTCGAGCGCTGCCGCGTCGAGCCGGGCCCAGCCGTCGAGCTGCCACCGGATCCGCTCCACCATCGCCGTCGCAGTGAACCCCGTCGACAGCGACCACAGCCGCTCGGACGTCTCGCCGTGATCGGTCTCGGCGATCGAGACGAACTGGGTGCACACCCGACCGGTGGCGGCGAGCGTCTCGACGACCTGCTCGGCCAGCTGCCGACCGCTGAACACCACGGCCTCGAGATGCTGCACCGGCGCGTCGAAGTGCTGCACCGCGGCGAGGCCGGCCGGCGGGTCCTCGGTGCCAACCGGTCGATCGTCGCTGCCGGCCGCCATGTGCCACGCCGCGGCACCCGGTCGGCCGAAACGGGCGAGCACGTCGGCGGCGGGCAGTGCGGCGAACGCGCCGAGGTTGCCGACGCCGAGCCGGGCGACGAGCTCGACCAGATCGGTGGTGACCTCGCCGGCGTCGAGCAACCATCGCAACGGCAGCGGCGCGAGGAACGACGACGAGGCGTCGGGATCGACGACCAGGACGCGAACGGCCGCCTCGCTCCCCCGTGACCGCGCCGCCGACCGCGCCGCGACCCGGGCAGCGAAGCGACCATCGGCGATGCCGAGCCCCGGCGGGCCGGCCGCGCGCAGGGCGTCGCCGAGCGTCTCGTCGACCGCGGTGAGGACACGTTCGGCCATCGACCGGTCGCCGCCGAAGTAGCGCGACGGACCGCGCGTGTGGAAGGTGAGCATGCCCGCCCGATGCAGTTCGATGCGCGGGACGAAGCGGGCGACCGTGTCGGCCACCGGCTGGAAGGCGCGGTGGTCGACGAGAGGATCGTGGACCACGAGCCGCACCTCGGGACAGCGCGCCTGGGCCTCGCGCCGTCGCAGCCCCAACCGCACACCGCCTGCGGCGGCCGCGGTGGATCGAGCGATCACCCGGTTGGCGTGCAGGACCGCGACGGGTTCGTCGAGCGCGGCACCGGCGGCGACGACCGGCCACTGCGGGCACCACAGCACGGCCAGGCGAGGAGGGCTCATGCGACGCGACCGGGTTACACGGCCCGCTCGAGCGCCACCGGCGCGAGCGACTCACGGGAGTCCTCTGCCGGGGAGGTCGGGGAGGTCGGGGAGGACGCCGCGCTGGTGACACTGGTGCTGGTGATGCCGCCGTCGAGCGCGGGGAACCACAGTTCGTCGCGGCGCGGCCGGGGCACCCGGCGACCGTGCACCTCCACCCGCATCCGGCGGGCGCGGAGATGCCCGTGCCCGTCCCCCAACCCTTCCCACACCGCGTCGGCGCGCACCTGCAGATCGCACGTGAAGCCGGGGACCTCACCGGCGAGCACCAGGACCGCACCGCGCGGCTGGGCACGGGCCTGCACCCGACGTGCCGTGCTCGGGCGCACCTGCACCTCCGGCCCGAGCAGCACGACGTCGAAACCGTCGATCATCGCCGCCAGGACCTGCCCCCACGTGCCGTCGTCGAGCAGCAGGCCCGGTGAACGATCGGGAGGTCGGCGCACGGCCACCAGCCGCTCCACGTCGATCCCCGCCTCACCCGCCGCCTGCACGCCCAGCCCGCTCAACCCGGCGACACCTACCCAGGCGCCGCGCTGGGTGGCCTCGGCCACCAGCAGCAGCGCGGCGGACGTGGCCGCCTCACCGGTGCAACCGACGGTGCTGCCCTGCATCAGGCCCTGGGGCAGCACCGTGGCGAGGGCGTCGTGCACGGGCACGACCCGCTCGGCCGCCATGGTGGCGGGCGCGAGCCGGGGGACGAGCGCCGCCAGCCGGGCACGGGCATCGGCGTCGACCACGCGCAACGGCCGACCGCGCCCGGAGGAGACGGGAGACACGAGCGAGGTGGAACCGGCAACCATGTCGACATCGTATCGAACGGGTGTTCGATCAACCAGGCCGAACGGGCGAAGCCGGAGGTGCGCGTCCGGGGAGGGGACAGAGCTCGGTGCCGGCGGTCGGTGCCGACGGTCAGTGGCCGGCGCTGCCGCGCAGGGCGTCCTGCTCGGCACGAACCGATTCGAGCAGATCGGCGAACCGGCGGGCGTCGAGGGCCACCCGATCGGCGCCGAGCGCCAGGCCTGCCTCGAGGCTCGTCACCGCCCGTCCGCCGGCCACGAGCGCCACGTGCGACGTGGCCGCACGCAGCGCGGCGAAGGCGCGAGCGGCCGAGGCCAACCCCGCGTCGGTGGTGACCGACACCCCCACGGCGATGACGTCGGGCGTGTTGCGGACCGCGTGCACGAACGACTCGTCGGGCACGTCGGCGCCGAGATCGGAGACCTCCCACCCGTGCTGGCGCAGCAGATCGGACACCATCGCAACCGGGAGCGCGTGCCGCTCCCCCGCCGGCGCACCGAGGACCACCGCACCGCGCGTGCGGCCACGCCGGACGAACCGCGGACCGAGGCGACCGATCAGCCGCATCGCGATCCCGGTCGCCCGGTGCTCCATCGACACGTCGAGCTCGCCGCGCTCCCACCGTCCGCCGATCGCCGCCATCGCCGGCGCCAGCACGTCGAGGTAGATCTCCTCCAGCTCGGCCCCGGCCGCCAGCGCCGCTTCCACCACGCCCCAGGCACCGCGGGCGTCGCCGGCCAGCAGTCGGGCCTCGAGGCGTTCGGCCCAGGGCGCTCGCCGACGACTGCCCCCCTCGTGCTGGGGCGACATCGGGCCCCCCTCACGGAACTCGGCGAGCGCCTCGGGCGAGACGCGCCAGATGCCCCCGGACTTCACGGCGTGGAGCAGCCCGAGCCGCACGTACCGGTAGGCCGTCATGTAGTGCACGCCGAGCGCCTCGGCGGCCTCCTGCAGGGTCAGGTCGTCTGCATCGCCGGCACCCACGGCACCCGGGGCATCCGGAGCGGCATCCGGGGCGGCATCGTCTGCGGGAGCAGAGGAGTCGGCACCGGTGTCACGCACGGGGTCACGGTAGGGCCGACACGCGAACGACGCGCAACCGTACGGGGAGATTCGGGCGTCGTCATGTCCCGTTCACGCAGCGGGATCATTTCCACGCGGTTCGACGTCCGACTGCCATCACACCGCCGTCCGACGGCCGCGGGTCAGCCGAGCGGGATCAACCGTTCGCGGCCTTCCACTTCGCCAGCGCGGCCTTGCTGCGCTCGCGCAGGATCTCGGGAACCAGCTGCTCGTACGCCGACGGACCGGCGCCGCCCTCACCACCGCTGCTCACCGCGGCCACCTCCGCAGGGGCCTCCTCGACGAACACGGCGGGCTCCATGCCCGGCTTCCAGTACTGGTACAGCTCGCGCACGATGTCGTACAGGCCCTCACCGGCGAAGCCGCGACGCAGGTGAACCGTGACCATGTTGCTGTAGACGTGCAGCCCATCGATCTGGCCGGTGGCGAACAAGCGACGGGCCAGCTCGGCGGCCGGCCGCGGGCCGATCGCCTCGTCAGCGCTCGTGAATCGCTCGTGGCCCTGGCCGGTGAGGGTCCGGTTCGCCTCGAACCGGACGATGCCCGGGGTGGAGCTGCGCTTCTCGACGACACTGACCATCTGACCCATGGGTGCAGACGTTACCCGTCGACGCCGCCGGTGCCGGTATCCATGGGGCCGGCCACGACCTCGCTCATCCCACGTCAGCCCGCGGCGGGCAGGCCGCGCCGGATCTCCCATGCAGCGATCTCCGCCCGGGTCGACAGGCCGAGCTTGGCCAGGATGTTCGACACGTGCACCGCCGCCGTCTTCGGTGAGATGAACAGCCGCTCCGCGAGCTGACCGTTGCTGAGTCCCTGGGCGATCAGCGCGGCGACCTCGGACTCACGGGCGGTGAGCTCGCCGTTGGTGCGCAGTGCCGAACTCTCGAGCCGGGTGGCCAACGCCTCGGCCCGGTCGCGGCGCCATCCCGGCCACCTGGCGAGGGAGGTGACGGCGGCTTCGGCTGCCCGGCGTGCGCCGATGCGATCGCCGGTCGCCAGCAACGCCTGGGCGAGGGCGATCTCCATCAACCCCTGCACCGGACGGGTGACGTCGCGCACCGCGGTCTCGAGCGCGCGGTGCAGCGCCACGACCGCCTCGTCGAATCGGTGCTCCGCCACGAGGACGAAGCCCTCGCTCATCGTGCGGATCCTGATCGCCGACGGATGCCCGTCGAGCAGGCGGCTGTCGAACACGGCGCGTACCTCGTCGGGTGCGAGACCGGCCGCAAGCGCACTGGCCACTGCGTCGGCCACCAGCGTCGGAACGCCCCACCCGTCGGGCAGCGGCGCATCGGCACAGATCGCCGCCCACACGGTACGAGCCGTCTCGACGTCGCGGTCGAGACCGGCGAGCGCGAGCTGCTTGGCCAGCGTGCCGATCGCATGGGCCTCGTCGCACGCCGTGCCCGGCAGCAGGGGCACCGGCAGCGCCGCACGTGCGTCGGCCAACCGGCCCTCCTCGATCGCGATCCGGACGGACTCGCCGTACTTGTCCGGTCCCCGGTGGAATGCCGGCTGGCTCGCCGCCCAGACGTCGACGAGCCGACGGAACTCCGCGAGGTCGCCCTCGGCATCGGCGGCCACCGCGTCCCACCACACGACGTTGGCCGCGCCGAGCTTGTCGAGGCCGACGGCCACTGCGGTGTCGTGCATCTCGCGCCGCAGGGCCGCTGTCTCGGGCGCGGCCGGCGGCAGCAGATCCATCATGTTGTTGATCGCTCGGGCACGCGACACGCCGTCGCCGATCTGGGCGGCGTTCGCCGCAGCGTCCTGCAGCGCGGCGAGCGCCTCCTCGCGGTTGGTGCGCGCCAGGAGCGCGCTCGCCCGTTCGACCTTCGCTTGTACCTCCACCGCACGGTCGCCGGCGACCCGGGCATGCTCGATCGCGCGCTCGGCCCACTCGATCGCGGCCGGGTCGTGACGCAGCATCACGAGCTGCGCCACTGCTGCCTCGGCCCGCGCCTGTTCGGCGATCATGCCGTCGTGCTCGTAGCGAGCGGCGGCCGCGGCGAGCTGTTCGACGACGACGTCGGCGGCCTCTCGGTCGGCCAGCTCGAGCAGCAACCGCCCCACGTAGCGCTGAGCGTCGATACGGTCGCGCTCCGCCGTCGCGAGCTCGAGCCAGCGGCGGGCGTGGGTGAGCGCCTCCGGCTGGAAGTCGAGCCGCCACGCCGCTTCCGTGGCGACGGCGAGCAGTTCGGGCTGTTCGCCGTCCTCGGCCAGGCCCTCGCACGCCAGGCGCAGCGCCTGGAACGACGCACCACGGTCGAGGTACTGCCGAGCGCCACGACGGGCGATGGCCACGATCTCGTCGAAGCGGCCGGCGCCGAGCGCATGCCTGGCCAACGCCGCGTGATCGTCGGGCGTGAGCTCCTGCAGCACGTCGAAGCACCGCTCGTGGAGCCGTCGGCGTTCGCGGCCGAGCAGCTGGTGCAGGACCGAGTCGGCCACGAGCGCATGGGCGAACCAGAGACGGTCGTCGCGGGGTTCCACCACGACGCCGCGTGCCATCAGGCCGCGCAACCCGTCGAGCAGCACGGCATCTGCCAGCGACGACACCGCCGCCACCACCTGGAAACCCGAGGGCTCGGCCAGGACGGCGAGCGCGTCGACGATGGTCCGCTCCACGGCGCCCAGGCCGGCGAGCTGGTGACGCACGGCCTCCTCCAGCGACCAGGGCAGTTGCACCTCGAACACGTCGCCACCTCCGGTGTCGGGGCCGATGCATCGCATCAGTTCCTCCACCACGAACGGCACCCCCGCGCTGCGCCGCGTCACGGCCTCCACGTCGCCCGACGACACGGCGGCACCGGCGATGGCGGCCATCATCGCGCCCACCTCGTGGCGGGCGAGGCGGTCGAGCCGGATCTGTTCGACCTCGTTGCGACGTTCGAGCCGCGACACCAGATCACCGCCCGGCGACCCGCGGTGGAGGTCGCCCGGGCGATAGGTGCCGACGATCACGACGTTCGGCAGCGGTCGCCGGGCGAGCTCGTCGATGAAGCCGGCGCTCTCGGCGTCGACCCAGTGCAGGTCGTCGGCGACGACCACCACGGTCCGACCCTCACCGACCGGTGGCGACGCGATGTCGGTGATGCGGGCGAGCGCGTCGACCGCCGGCTGGGTGGAGCCGACGGGCGCGAGTTGGGCGACGAGGTCGTAGGAGCGGGCGAGCGAACCGGGTTCTGCTGCGCCCGCGAACACGACGACGTCACCGCCCGGATCGGCGGCGATCTCGTCGAGCACCTCGCGAACGAGGCGCGTCTTGCCGATACCGGCTTCGCCGGCGACCAGGGCGACGATGGGCAGGTCGGAGCACTGCGCGTCCGCCTCGTCGATCAGCGATCGCAACCGGTGCAACACACCGGTGCGTCCGATCATCGCCGGGCTCATCCCGATCCGACCCGTCAGCACACCAGGCATGGTACCGAGCACGCTCCCGCCGATGGTCGGGCGGGGCGCCGACGAGCCGTCGGGACGGGCAGCCGATGTGGCTGCGGCACGACCCGCCGCACGGGCTCGACGCCCGGGTTCACGCAGCGACGCCGCTCCCGACCCGCACCGCCGTCCCGTCGCCCGGCGGTGACGCCGTGGGAAGGACGCCGAGATCGGCGGTGCGGATCAGGTCGGGTGCCACCGGGGTGCGGCGGCGACGGGTGCGCGCTGCGTCGTCGAGGAAACGATGGCGACGATCGGCGGCGATCTGCTGGTGGACGGTGGTGGTGAGCAGCGAGTACACGACGGGCTCCTGGTGTGGTGCCGGCCCGGATGGGGCGAGGGCGACGGATCGGACACCTTCATCGTGGACGTCTGAGGTACCTCGCCACATCGGGCGATCGACGTATTTCCGCCCGCACCGCGACCTCGGGCCCCGCGGAGGGGCCGCTCGTCGGGCCGCTCGTCGGGCCGTGGGGCCACCCGCGGATCGTTGACAACCACGCTCGTGCCGGACGGTCTCGACGGGCCGGTCCGCGCACCGGCTCCCCGACGACGCGAGAGGCGATCGATGCACCAGACGGTTGATGCGATGAGGCACCGGACCAGCGAGGTCCACCCGGGCGGCTCGTGGCGACAGCGCGCGCTGGCGATGCTGCCCCGCGGCCTCGAACTCGACGACACGGCCTGGTCGAAGCGACACCGCGTGATCCTGTCGGTGCTGTGGTTGCACGTCCCGGCGCTGCTCGGCATCGCGCTCATCCGCGGCTACTCCCCCGTCCACGCGATCGCCGAGACCGCACCCGTGGCCGCGTTCGCGTTCCTCGGCAAGCGGCTGCCCGTGCGCGAGTACCAGACGATCGCGACGTGTCTCGGGTTGCTGCTCGCCGACGCGGTCGTCGTGCACTTCACCGGCGGGGTGATCGAGGCCCACTTCACGTTCTTCGTCATGATCCCGCTCATCGCGCTCTACCAGGACATCAAGGCCTTCGCGATCGCGGTCGGGTTCGTGGCGGTCCACCACGTCGCGATGACGCTGATCGCTCCCGACAGCGTCTTCAACCACGCCGCTGCCCAGTCGAAGCCGCTGCTGTGGGCGCTCATCCATGCAGCGTTCGTCATCGCGCTCGTCGCGGTGGTGCTCGTGTTCTGGCGCTTCGCCGAGCAGACCCAGTTCGAACTCGCCGCCGTGGTCGACCAGGTGAACGCGAAGGCCGAAGAGGCGGAACGCAACGCGCGCCAGGCCAACGAGACCGCCGC
Organism: Actinomycetota bacterium; assembly: GCA_963169665.1. Lineage (GTDB taxonomy): Bacteria > Actinomycetota > Acidimicrobiia > Acidimicrobiales > Ilumatobacteraceae > VFMC01. The sequence continues at coordinate 23,327 of CAUJET010000219.1, forward strand.
CAGCCTGGAGACGCTCACCGCCGAACTGCAGGAGAAGTCGGCCCGCGCCGAGAGCGAAGCACAGCTCGCCCGCGCGGCCGCCGAGCAGCGCCAGCAGGTGCTCGAACGCGCTGCCGGCTTCGAGGAGAGCGTGCAGCGAGTGGTGTGGGACGTGGCCGCGACGGCGACCCAGCTCGAGCACACCGTGCGTGCGCTCGAGTCGCTGGCGGAGGAGACCTCGGGGCAGGCCACGTCCGTCGTGTCCGCATCCGTGGCCGTCACCGCCAATGTCGACAGCGTCGCCACCGCCACCGACGAGCTCAACGAGTGCATCCTCGAGATCGGCCGCCAGGTGTCGACCTCGTCGTCGATCGCCCATCGCGCCGTGCAGGACGCCCGGTCGACGAACCAGACGGTGGGCAGCCTCGCCGACGCCGTCGGTCGCATCGGACCGTTCGTGCAGCTGATCAACGGCATCGCCGGCCAGACCCGACTGCTGGCGTTGAACGCCACGATCGAGGCGGCCCGTGCCGGCGAGGCCGGCAAGGGCTTCGCCGTCGTGGCCAACGAGGTGCAGACCCTCGCCAGCGAGACCGCGAAGGCGACCGACGAGATCGCCCACCAGATCGCCGAGATCGAGCTGGCCACGCGGAACGCGGTCGGTGCGATCGAGGGCATCTCGAGCACGATCGAGCAGCTCGACGAGATCGCCACGTCGATCGCCGCCTCGGTGCAGCAACAGAGCGGCGCCACCCACGGCATCACCCGGAGCGTGCAGGACGCGGCCGTCGGCACCAAGCGGGTGGCGTCGGCGATCACCGAGGTCACCCGTGCGGCCGAGTCGAGCTCACGGGCGACGGCCGAGGTGGCGGCGGCGGCCGTGCAGATGTCGAGCGAGTCGACCGAACTGCAGCACGAGGTCGAACGTTTCCTCGCCGCCATTCGCACCTGACCGCTCGCGTGCGATCCATCAGATCTGCCGATAGCCTCGCACGAGCTGTTCATAAGAACAGATCACGTGTGTAGCTCCTTGTTCGAGGGGTCGAGCGTCCGAGACCGGTGAACCGGCTCGCAGGCGACGACGACGGTTGCGTACGTGCCCCTCCCGCTGTCCAGAACCGCAGCGCACCCGCTCGTGAGAGCGACAAGAGAGCAACCATGACTTCCACGACTTCGTTCGTCGACCTCGGCGTGCCCGCGCGCATGGCCGAGGCACTCACCGCCGCCGGCATGACCCAGGCATTCCCCGTCCAGGCGATCACCCTGCCCGACGCCCTCGCCGGGCGCGACCTGTGCGGCCGTGCGCCCACCGGCTCGGGCAAGACCCTCGGCTTCGGCATCCCGCTGATGGCCCGCGTCGGTCAGGCCTCCCCCAACCGTCCCACCGGCCTCGTGCTGGTGCCCACCCGTGAGCTCGCAGAGCAGGTGCAGCGTGCGTTCGTGCCGCTCGGCCGCGCCGCGTGGCGCTTCGTCCAGGCCATCTACGGCGGCGCCCCGATGGGCGGCCAGATCCACTCGCTGAAGAAGGGTGCGTCGGTCATCGTCGCCACCCCCGGCCGTCTCCTCGACATCATCGAGCAGGGTCACTGCGACCTCAGCGGCATCGAGGTCTGCGTGATCGACGAGGCCGACCGGATGGCCGACCTCGGCTTCATGCCCGACGTCCGCCGCATCCTCGACATGACCCCGTCGACCCGGCAGACGATGCTGTGGTCGGCCACGCTCGACGGCGCCGTCAACGAGCTCGTCCGCGACTACCTGAAGGACCCGGCGATGCACGACCTCGTCGGCGAGGTGCACAACGGCCCGGTGGAGCACCGCTTCGTCGTGCAGCCCGCGATGCAGCGCCTCGACGCCACCGTCGAACTGCTCGAGACCCACGGCCCGACGATCATGTTCGTGAAGACCCGCTTCGGAGTCGACGACGTGACCGCGGCACTGATGAACGCCGGCGTGCGCGCCGGTTCGCTGCACGGCGCCCGCACCCAGCAGGCGCGCAGCCGCACCCTCGAGGACTTCAAGCGCGGCAAGGTGCAGGTGCTCGTCGCCACCGACGTCGCCGCCCGCGGCATCCACGTCGACAACGTCGAGCTCGTCGTCCACTACGACCTGCCCGACAACGACAAGGACTACCAGCACCGCTCGGGCCGCACCGGCCGCGCCGGCCAGTCCGGCACCGTGGTGGCCTTCGTACCGCCGAGCCGCAAGCGCGTCGCCCAGCGCCTCGTCGACAGCCTCGAGCACGAGGTCGTGTGGAGCGACGGCGCCCGCCCGAACGTGCGCACCGACCGCCCGGCCATCGAGGCCGACGTGCGCGACAGCCGCGAGGACCGCCCCCGCGGCAACCGCTCGTTCGAGCGTCCCGGCTACGGCGACCGTTCGGGTGCACCCCGGGGCGACCGCCCGAGCTACGGCGACCGCCCGAGCTACGGCGCACCCCGCAGCGACCGCCCGAGCTACGGCGAGCGCAGCCGCGACGATCGTCCCCGCGGCGATCGCCCAGCGGCGTACGGCGACCGTCCGGCGCACGGCGACCGCCCGGCCTACGGCGACCGCAACCGCAGCGATCGGCCCGCCTACGGCGCACCCCGAGGCGACCGCCCGAGCTACGGCGACCGCCCTCGCGGCGACCGTCCGGCCTACGGCGCACCGCGCAGCGATCGTCCCGCCTACGGCGCGGACCGTCCGGCCCACGGCGACCGCACCCGTGACGACCGCCCTCGCGGCGACCGCCCCGCCTACGGCGAGCGCACCGGCGCACCGCGCAGCCAGCGTCCGGCGACCACGGGTGGCCGTCCGGCCGGCCCGGCACGCCGTCCCCGCTGACCTCCATCGCAACCAACACCGATCGCGATGAGAGGTGAGTGGCGGTACCGCACCCATCTCTCATCACGGTCGAGTCGGTTGCTCCGCCGATGAGAAGTGGGTGCTGCTGAGGCACTCATCTCTCATCGCGTGGTGGGGACGGGTCGGGTTCAGCGGGCCGTGACCAGCCCCTGCTCGCCGGCCCAGCGGTCGAGGTCGCGCCGATCGATCGCTGCGGCGATGAGATCGGGGAACGCCTGCGGCGTGCAGGCGAACGCCGGCACACCGAGCGCGGCGAGCGACTCGGCGGCCCCGTGGTCGAACGATGGCGCCCCCTCGTCGCTGAGGGCGAGCAGCGCGACGCACCTCACACCGGCACGCGTCATCGCCGCGATGCGGGCGATGTAGTCGCCGCCGGGTGTGCCCTCGTACAGGTCGCTGATGAGTACGAGCACCGTCTCGTCGGGGCGTTCGACGAGCGACTGGCAGTACGCCATCGCCCGGTTGAGATCGGTGCCGCCACCGAGTTGCACACCGAAGAGCACCTCCACCGGATCGTGCAGCACGTCGCTCATGTCGACGACCGCCGTGTCGAACGCGACGAGGCGGGTGCGCAACGAACGGATGGAGGCGAGCGCCGCGCCGAACACGCTGGCGTACACGATGCTGTCGCCCATCGACGCGCTCTGGTCGATCGCGATGATCAGCTCGCGGCGCACGGCCGGGCCGAGGCGCGAGTACCCGACCAACCGTTCGGGCACCACCGTGCGGAGATCGGGCTGGTAGTGCTTGAGGTTCGCGAGCACGGTGCGGTCCCAGTCGACGTCGCCATGGCGAGGCCGTCGCGTGCGGGCCGACCGCGACAGCGCGCCGGTGACGGCCTGCATCGTCGGTCGCCCCAGCCGCTCCTCCATCTGAGCGACCACCTTGGCGACCACCTGTCGCGCCGTGGCGCGAGTGGTGTCGGGCAGCAGGTGCTGCAGTTCGAGCAGGGTGCTCACCAGGTGGACATCGGGTTCGAGCGCCTCGAGCATCTCGGGCTCGAGCAGCAGGTGCTGGATGTGCAGCCGATCGATCGCGTCACGCTGCATCACCTGCACCACGCCGGTCGGGAAGTAGCGCCGGATGTCGCCGAGCCAGCGCGCGACGTTGGGGGCCGAGGCGGCGAGCCCACCGGCCCGGCTCGTGCGACGCCCCTGCCGCTGCCCGGGCGGCGGCGCGTCGTACAGCGCACTGAGGGCTGCGTCCATCTTCTGGTCGTCGCCCTGCAGCTGAACACCGGTGCCGTCGGGCTGGTGGGCGTCGCCGGCACCGAGCACCAGCCGCCATCGCCGCAACCGCTCGCCGTCGTGCACCCGCGCCGGTTCGTCGCGGTCGAACTCGTTCACGACCTGACCCCCAACAGCTGCGCGACCGTGGCGAGCCCGGCCGCCACCCGTTCGGGATCGAGCTGGTGCTCGGACCGATGCGTGCTCGGTGCCTCACCGGTGCGCACACGGTCGCCGATCGCTCGCCGTTCGGCGGTCTCGAACGAACCGAACGTGCGACGCAGCAGCGGCAGCGTCTGTGTGAACGCGTCGGAGGCGAGGGTCGCGAGCCAGCGGTCGATCACGCCGAGCAGCACCGGGTCGTGCACGAGCACCGCGCCCGAACCCCCGAGGAAGCCCTCGACGAACGCCGCCGCGTCGAGCGGCGTGACGCCCGGCGACAGGCTGCGCGACACCCGACGCTCGGTGTCGGCGGCGTCGAACACGCTCGCGTCGGCCAGCACCCGTGTGGCGACGCCCTGCAGCAACCCGTGCACCCGTTCGCGCTCGCTGACCTCGACCAGTGCACGGTGCATCGCCGCGAGGTGTTCGTCGTCGCCCAGCAACGACAGCGCCGACTGGGTGTCGCGCACCAGCACGGCCATCGCCGCCGACTCGTCGTCGTCGATGCCGACGCAGGCCGACACCAGCCCGGCGACCACGCGGGACACGATGCCGGCGATGACCGTCTGCACCGCCTGGGCGTCGGTGGCGCGGACGTCGCCGTAGCGGATGGTGCGGGCGAGCGGCGGCACCGCCTCCATGAGACGGGCGACGTCGGCCGACACGGCAGAGCGCTCATCGACGAGGCGCAGCACGTGGGGCACTGCGTCGTCGAGGCCGGCGAGCAGGCAGCGTTCGAGCAGCACGGTGAGGTCGCCGAGCGACGCAGCCCCGCCCGCCTTCTGCATGAGCGCCGCCGTGCAGGCCGTGACGACGGTGGTGCCGAGCGCCGACGACTCGATGATGCGCAGTTCGAACTCGGGCTCCCATCGCAGCTGCCACGTCTCGCGGAACGTGCCGGCGCTGCGGCGGCCCTCGGTCTCCTGCCCCCAGGGGATGTCGAGCAACGACAGGCGGTGCAACAGCTGAGAGCGCTGCAGGTGCAGCGGTTGGCGCAGGTCGAGCTCGATCACCTTCTTGGCGCCCTCCGGCTTCAACCGGCACCGCTTGAACTCGGCGTTGAGGCTCTTCGCGAGCGGCACCATCGGCGTGATGTCGGGCACCGAACCGAGTCGGTTGCCGACGACGAGGTCGTTGGAGATGAGCCGCATCGGCGTGTCGGCACCGTGGCCGAACACCGCGCGGGCGGCGTCGTCGACCTCGCTGAGGCCGGCGAGCGGTCGGCCGCGCAGCACGGCGAGCGCATCGGCGAGCCGGGTGGCCTCGACCACGTCGGCGGCCGAGGCAGCGTGATCGGCCGCACGCAGCACATGGGCTGCCTCGGCGAACCAGCGGGCCACGACGTCGGGACCCGCGTGGGTGTACAGGTGGTGGTACCAACCGGGTGCGGTCACTCCCGCGCCGTAGCCGGTGGCGCTCGCGAGTCGGCGATGCGTCCAGGGCACCCAGGTGACGACCGCTTTCACCTTCGGCATGCCGCGCAACGTGGCCGCGTCGCGCCGGGCCTGCTTGGGATCGAGCGCTCGTTCGAGGGCCGGGACGTGCCAGGCGCCGCACACCACGACGATGTCGGTGAACCCGTCGGCCACCGCGGTGCGGATGCCGGCGCGCATGTGCGCCTCGCGTCGTTGCTCGCTCACGTCGTGGGGCTCGCCGCCGGGTTCGTGGCGGGCGCGCAGCGCAGCCATCGCCTCGCCGATCGCGGCGAACGGCGCCTCGGCGGCCGGTCGGCCACCCTCCCCGGCGTCGCCCACGTCGCCCACGTCGGGGTGCAGGCGGTGCTCGACGACGTCCTCCCACCACCGTTCGGCATCGTCGTAGCCCGCCGCGGTGGCGAGTTCGGCGAGCGGGTCGATCGGGCGACGCTGTCCGGCGACGGCGAGCTCGAGCTGCTCGGGCTCGTCGGCCACGAGGGTGTGCCGCGACGGCAGGTCGATGAACCGCACCGGCACGTCGGCATCGAGTGCCCACCGCAACGCGACCCATTCGGGGCTGAACGACGCGAACGGCGAGAACGCCGCTCGTTCGGGTCGGTCGGCCACGTAGGCGAGCATCGCCACCGGCGGCTCCATGTCGTCGCGGCCGGCGAGCGCGAGCACACCGTCGGCGTCGGCGGGACCTTCGATCAACACCACGTCGGGTGGCGACTCGCGCAGCGCCCGGCGCACGGCTCGCGCGGAACCGGGGCCGTGGTGACGGATGCCGAGCAGGCGGATCCGGGGCGCCGGGGTCGTGAGGTCCATCGGGTGTGGGTGGGACGGGCCGGTTCGGTCAGCGGGTGGCGAGGGAGTCGAGGTACTCGCGCCACACGACGGCGTCGTGGACGGGGTCGCGCACGACGCTCGCCTCGATGCCACCGAGCAGGTCGTCGAAGGAGACCCGTCCGTCGCCGAGGTGCACGGCCATCGACATCGACTGCACGATCACCGAGATCGCCTCGGCGGTGCTCATCGTGCCCGACGGGGTCTTGAGCTTGATGCGGCCGTCCTCGCTCTGGCCGTGACGCAGCTCGCGGAAGACGTTCACGACGCGGCGGATCTCGTCCGCGGGCGCGGCGTCCGGAGGCAGGGCGAGCGCGTCGCCGAGCTCGGCGACGCGCTGGCTCACGATGCGCACCTCCTCCTCGGCGGTCGCCGGCGTGGGGAGCTTGACGGTGTTGAACCGTCGGCGCAGAGCGCTCGAGAGCTCGTTCACGCCCCGGTCGCGGTCGTTGGCGGTGGCGATGAGGTTGAAGCCGCGGCGGGCCTGCACCTCGCTGCCGAGCTCGGGGATGGGCAGCGTCTTCTCGCTGAGCACCGTGATGAGTGCGTCCTGCACCTCGCTCGGCAGGCGGGTGAGTTCCTCGATGCGCACGATCGACCCCTGCTGCAGCGCCCGGAACACCGGCGACGGCACGAGCGCGCCGGCCGAGGGCCCCTCGGCGAGCAGGCGGGCGTAGTTCCAGCCGTAGCGCACCGCCTCCTCCGCCGTGCCGGCGGTGCCCTGCACGAGCAGCGTGGAGTTGCCGCTGATGGCCGCCGCGAGGTGCTCGCTCACCCAGGTCTTGGCCGTGCCGGGCAGGCCGATGAGCAGCAGCGCACGGTCGGTGGCGAGGGTGGCGACCGCGGTCTCCATCAACCGCCGCGGGCCGATGTACTTCGGCACGATCACGGTGCCGTCGGCGAGGGTGCCACCGACGAGATAGGTGACCACGGCCCACGGCGAGAGCCGCCACTGGGGCGGACGGGGGCGCTGGTCGGTGCGCTCGAGCGCGGCGAGCTCGTGCGCGTAGGCCACCTCGGCGTGGGCGCGGACGACATCCAGATCGCTGTGGAGATCGGAGCCGAGGTCGGCGGCGGGCAGCGCGCCCGGGACGGGCGGGTGTGAGTCGGTCATGCGGGGTCACCAGGTGAGGAGGAGGCGGACGAAGGGACGGACGGACCCGACGGGATGGCGGCGACGGCTGCGAACTCGCGCAGCATCTCGTGGCGGAACTCGGCGAAGCGGAGGACGTCGCTGCGGGTGCGTTCGACGACGGGGTCGAAGCCGATGCGCGACAGTTCGGCGACCAGGCTGGGCAGCCACACCGGGTCGATCGAGGCAGCTGCGAGACGCATCTCCGGAGCAGCGGCCCACGTGGCCAGTCGGTCGTAGAACACGTTGAGGATGCTCGTGACGACCGCGCCGCTGTCGGGCGGGCGCGGCGGCGGTGCGAAGGGTGGCGACGAGGCCGGGATCGTGCCGGGCCCGGCGACCTTGACGCCGAGTTCGGGGACGACCTCGGCGAGCCACGACGCCCGTCCGCCCGCGAGGCGGCGGACGACCTGGTCGAAGGCCGGATTGCGGCGGCCGCGCAACAACAGGGCGGGCAGCGACGCCCACGGCAACTGCACCCCGGCGACCTCGAGCAGGGCGAACCATTCCGGCAGCAGCAGGTCGTGCTCGCCGCCCAGCAGTCGGCCGAGCCGCACGGCGCACGGTGCGGGGCATGGCGGACGGGCGTCGTCCGGGGCCGGGGGGACGGCGACGACGGGCGGCGGTTCGGGGCACGCGCCGGCGCGTCGGGCGACGACGACGGCGGCGGCCCGGTCGAGCAGTGCCACCGCCGGGTCGCCGGCGTGCGCCCACGTGTCCCAGCCGGGCAACGGGTCGGGTGCCGGTCGGCGGTCGGTGCCGAGGACCGCGGCGCCCACCAGCGCGGCCCATTCGTCGGTCGCCGAGGCAGCGAGCATCGACGCCGGAGCGTGAGCCGACGGATGGACCGTGGCAGGTTCGCGGAGGTCGGTCACAGCAGCACCAGTCCGCCGTCGACCCACACGGTGAGCGGCAGGATGCCGTCGGCGCTGAGCTCGCCCATGACGACCACCGGCCGGCCGCCGCTGAGGGCGACGACCTCGGCGAGGCGCCAGAAGCCGGGCACGATCGGGATCGCGCCCGTGTGGTCGGCGAGGGTCCAGCGGCCGTTGCCCACCGGGAGCGGTGCGACCTGCACGACCACGGGGAAGCGCTCGAGCCACGGTTCGCGGGCCATGGCCCAGCCGGCGGCGCCGACGGCATCGGCCACGGTGTCGGCGATGGGCGCCGCCGCAGCGCGGCGCGGTTCGTCGTGCATGCGTCCCACGAGGGCTCGCAGCGGCGCGGCCCCGGGGTACCAGTGGACGTCGGCCTGGAACTCGGTGCCCACGTGGTGCTCGGTGGTGACCTCGTTGCCGAACGCGCCGAACGCGAGCAGCATCGCCCAGGTGGTGACCGTGCCGCCATCGGATCCCGGCCCCTGTGCGGCCAGCCAGGTGCGCTGCACGGTGATCTTGTCCTCGCGGACCCGGCTCTCACCGAGCACGTACCAGCGGGCGGTGGACGGCACACCGGCAAGCACGTCGTCCTTGTGGACGGTGAGCCCGGTGGCGGCGTGGACGCCGTCGGCGAGGTCGATCGACAGGGTGGACGTGCGCAGCGCCCCTTGGGCGAGGGCGTGGAGCACCGCCATCTCCTCGAGCACGTCCTCGTGCCACCTGGCGTGCTGGCCGACCCGGGCGGCGACCCGCTTGACCCGGTTGGCGAGCCCGCCGCACTGGGCGTCGACCAGTCGCGCGGCGAGGCGATCCCAGGTGTCGGCCTCGGCGAGGGCCGGTGCAGCGAGGCCGGTGCGGATGCGGTCGGCCAGCCATCGGTCGAGCTCGTGGAGGCCGGCGCGCATGCGCTCGGCACGATCGAGCTGACGCTGCTCGCGCTGTCGATCGGCCTCGCCGCTGCGGACACCCGTGCGAACGCCGGCGGCATCGTCGTCGACGGCGACCTCGTCGTCGCCTGCGCCCTGCACGTCGGGCACCACGTCGGCCGGCCGAGCGGTGGGGTGCCGGTCGCGGCGCTGCATCCACTGCTGGGCGAACGGCAGGCGCTTGGCCGGCGCCACGTGCTGCTGGGCGAGCATGAGCAGGAGGCCGAGGCAGTGCTTGCACGGCACCTTGCGGCTGGGGCACGTGCAGCGGAACGCCGGGCCACCCAGGTCGACCGCCACTTCGTAGGGCTCGGCGCTGGTGGCGATGTACTGCCCCCAGACCGCGTCGTCGTCGCAACCCGCAGCCGACCACGCGCCAGGATCGGACGCCGTGGTCGCCGCCGCGGCCGCCGCGCGATCGGGCGCCAGCAGCAGCACCTGTTCGGGGGTCGGTCGGATGCTCATGACGCCGTCACCGTACCGCCGGGGTGTGCGCCCACTCCCCCGCCATCGGGACCGATCCGCTGCCTCGGACGCTCGCTGCCGGTCGGGGCAGGTCTGGTCAGGTGAGCGCGATGCTCGAGGCGACCTCGTGTTGTTCGACGTGGGCGCCGAGGACGAGGTCCTGCTGGTCGTCGCTCGGCCCCGACCCACGGAACGCCTCGACTGCGGCGATCGACGCCCACTGCTCGAACACGTTGATCCGGCCCGAGTCGATCGGATCGGCCGAGAGATGGAAGTCGATGCACCCCGGCGCAGCGCGTGCGGCGACCACGACCTCGATGCAGCCCTCCAGGTACGACGCTCGCGCTGCCGGTTCGACCTGGATCCATCCGGACACGATGATCATCCGCGCAGAGTACCGAGCCACGACGAGCTCCGGTCGCGCCCACGCGATCGACGCTCCAGCGGCTACAACAGATGCATGACGCGCACGATCGGCGGCAGCGCCCGTGAGGCGAGGGACTCGGCGACGAGGTGGCTCACGGAGCGAGCGGCGGCTCTCGACGCCAACGCGGTCGGCGACGCGCTCATGGCCGGCATCGACAAGGCCACCGAGGCCCGCTGGGAGGCCGCCGTCGAGCGGGCCGCGATGCTGCCCGGATCTGTCCGTCCCCAGAAGGTGAAGGCGCTCACCGACATGTTCGCCCGCGAGCTGGCAACGGTGGGCGCCGCCACCGGTGCCGCCGCAGCGGCGCCGGCGGTCGGCACGGGCGCGTCGCTGTTCGCCGCAGCGGCCGAGCTCGGCTGGTTCACCGCACGCTCCGGCGACCTGATCCTCACGATGGCGGCTCTGCACGGCCGGAAGGCCCCGACGCTCGACGAACGCCGGGCCTGGGTGCTCGCCGTGCTGATCTTCGGCAGCAGCGCACGCGAGGGGTTCACCTCGGCGGCCAAGCAGCTCGGGCTCGAACTCGAGCAACCCAACTCACGCGTCCCGCTGGCGACGTTGCGAGCGATCAACGGGCTCTTCGGCAACAAGCTGCTCCGCCGCTACGGCACCAAGCGCGGCGCGATCGCGCTCGGCACCGCGTTGCCACTCGGGGTCGGGGCCGTCATCGGCGGCACCGCGAACTACAGCGCGGTCAAGATGCTCGCCCGCAATGCCGACCGGTTCTTCGCCAAGCTCCCGTACTCCACCATCGAGACCACTGCGATCGAGACCAGCGCCCGCGACGGGCGTTGACCACCCGCTGACCACCGGCTCGTCGCGGCGCCACGTATTCCCCCTCGCCGGGTGACATGCGACCCCGCTCACCGCCCGCGCGGGGAGGGCTACCCTCGACCCATGGCATGGGGTGACGACGCAACCGACTCCCGACTCCACGGCACGCAGATCGCCGAGAGCGTGATCGACCTGATCGGCAACACACCGCTGGTGCGGTTGAAGCGGATCAGCGAGATCCACGGCATCCGTTCGGTGCTGGCGATGAAGATGGAGACCACCAACCCGGGCGGCTCGGCCAAGGACCGGCCGGCGCTCGAGATGATCCTCGCCGCCGAACGCGACGGGCTCCTGCAACCGGGCGGCACCATCGTCGAACCGACGAGCGGCAACACCGGTGTGGGCCTCGCCATCGTCGCTGCCCAGCGCGGCTACAAGTGCGTGTTCGTGATGACCGACAAGGTCGCGCCCGAGAAGGTGCAGTTCCTCCGGGCCTACGGCGCCGAGGTGGTCGTGTGCCCGGTCGCGGTGCCGCCCGACGATCCGCAGAGCTACTACAAGGTGGCCGAGCGGCTCACCCACGAGCTCCAGGCGTTCCGTCCCAACCAATACGCGAATCCGAACAACCCGGCGGCGCACTACGCGTCGACCGGTCCGGAGATCTGGCGCCAGACCGGCGGTCGCATCACCCATTTCGTCGCCGGCGCAGGCACGTGCGGCACCATCACCGGCACGGCGCGCTACCTCAAGGAGCAGAATCCGAACGTGCAGGTGATCGCAGCCGATCCCGACGCGTCGGTGTTCTCCGGCGGCAGCGGTCGGCCGTATCTGGTCGAAGGCGTCGGCGAGGACTTCTTCCCGGCGGCCTGGACACCCGACCTGTACGACGGCGTCATCCCCATCACCGACGAGCGCAGCTTCCTCACGGCGCGTCAGGTGAGCAAGGAGGAGGGCATCCTCATCGGCGGCTCCGGTGGCATGGCCGTCGCTGCGGCGATCGACGTGGCCAAGCAGGCCGGACCGGACGACATCATCGTGGTGCTCAACCCCGACTCGGGTCGCGGCTACCTGTCGAAGGTGTTCAACGACGACTGGATGGCGAACTTCGGCTTCCTCCGCGAGTGCGACGAGTGCGTCGCAGCGGTGCTCGACGCACGTGGCTCCACGCCGGCGCTGTTGTACGTGAACCCGTCCCACACGGTGCGCGAGGCGATCGAGGTCATGCGCGCCAACGGCATCAGCCAGTTGCCCGTGTGCAAGAACACGCCGCCGTTCGCAGCTGCCGAGGTGGCCGGCTCGGTCGACGAGCTCGAACTGATGGAGGCCGTCTACCGCGATCCATCGGTGATGGGCATGCCGGTCGAGCACGTGATGGGCGCCAAGCTGCCGACGATCGGCGTGGGTCAGAAGATGTCGCTCGCTGTCGACATGCTCGACAGCTCGCCGGCGCTGCTGGTGCTCTCGGGCGGACGGCCGTTGAGCGTGCTCACACGCACCGACCTCCTCTCGTACTTCGAAGTGATCGCAGGAGCAGAACATGGGTGAGGAAGCGCAGCAGCAGGGGTGGGGGTTCGAGACCCGCGCCGTCCACGTGGGCCAGGCGCCCGACGCCGCGTCGGGCGCAGTGGTCACGCCGATCACGCTGTCCACCACGTTCGCCCAGGACGGCGTGGGCAACCACAAGGGCTTCGAGTACTCGCGCAGCGGCAACCCCACGCGTGCCGCGCTCGAGTCGTGTGTCGCATCGTTGGAGGGCGCGCGGCACGGCATGGCCTTCGCGTCGGGACTCGCGGCCGAGGACAACGTGCTCCGGTTGTTGTCGCCCGGCGATCGGGTGCTGCTCGGCAACGACGCCTATGGCGGCACGTTCCGGCTGATCTCGAAGGTGTGGACGCCGCTCGGCGTCACCTGGTCCGCGGTCGACCTCACCGACGTCGATGCGCTGGTTGCGAACTGGCCGGCCGACACCCGCATGGTGTGGCTCGAGACGCCGACCAACCCATTGCTCACCTGCGTCGACATCGAGGCCGTCGCCGCGGTCGCACACGCACACGGCGCGATCGTCGTGGTCGACAACACGTTCGCGACACCGTTCCTCCAGACGCCGCTCGCGCTCGGCGCCGACGTCGTCGTGCACTCGGCGACGAAGTACCTCGGAGGCCACAGCGATGTGGTGGGCGGCTTCCTCGCGCTGAACGACGACGAACTCGCCGACCGCATCCGCTTCACGCAGAACGCGGCGGGCGCCGTGCCCGCACCGTTCGACTGCTACCTCGTGCTGCGCGGCGTGAAGACGCTCGGCGTGCGCATGGAACGCCACTGCTCGAACGCGCGAGCCGTCGTCGACATGCTCGTCGGGCATTCGGCCGTCGAGCGCGTCCTGTACCCGCAGCTGCCCGACCACCCGGGCCACGCCGCAGCCGCGAAGCAGATGCGCGACTTCGGTGGCATGGTGAGCTTCACGCTGAAGGGCGGCCTCGATGCTGCGCTCGAGGTGGTGCGGCACACGCAGGTGTTCACGCTGGCCGAGTCGCTCGGCGCGGTGGAGAGCCTGATCGAGCACCCGGGCCAGATGACGCATGCGTCCGCTGCGGGATCACCGCTGCAGGTGCCCGACTCGCTGGTGCGCCTGAGCGTCGGGATCGAATCCGCCGCCGACCTGGTCGCCGACCTCGAACAGGCCCTCGACCACATCTGACGTCGACCCGCCACAACGCGATGAGAGATGAGCGCCCCTGCCGCCCCGATCTCTCATCGCGGTCGCCGGCTGCGACGGTGTGATGAGCGATGAGCGGCGCAGCGGCACTCATCGCTCATCGCAGTCAGGTCGTCACGAACTCGCGGAGGATCGCGTACGCCTTGTCGGCCTCGTCGCGAAACACGCCGTGACCGCTGTGGGCGAAGCGTTCGAACTGCATGTGCTCGGCCGGCAGGTGGGCGGCGATCTCCTCGCTGCCGACGATCGGGCACACCGGGTCGTGCTCGCCGCCGAGCACCAGCACGGGGCACTGCGCCTTCGCGAGATCCTCACGCAGGTCGAACGTCGGGTGCTCGTTGGTGTTCCAGTGGGCGAACAGGTCGTTGTTGCGCACCATCTCGACCGACTCGAACAGGTTGCCCGGCGTCTGGGTGTAGAGCGGCCCGCACACCCGCAGGTACGCCTCGCGGTTGGCCGGGTTCGGCTCCGACCAGAACGCGGCGGCGATGTCTCGGGCCTCTGCTCCTCCGAGCCGTTCGAACTGGTCGAGCACGGCGTCGAGGTTCCAGCGAGCGACGGTGGAGCTGAGCACCACCTTGCCCGGGTGCTCCGGGTGGCGACCGAGGTAGCGCTGGGCGACGAAGCCGCCGAAGGAGTTGCCGAGCACGATCGGCCGCTCGATCTCGAGCGCGTCGCACAGGCGCACCACGTCGTCGGCCCACGTGTCGAGGTTCCACTCGTCGGGGGTGCGCCGGTCGCTGCGGCCCTGCCCGCGGTGGTCGTACATCACCACCTGCGCGACGTCGCGCATGAGGTGCATGCCGAGTTTGTACGTCGCGTGGTCCATGCCCGGGCCGCCGTGGAGCAACAGCAGCGTCGGCCGCTGCACCATCTTCCCGTCGACCGGCACGAGCCCGAGCCCGTCGACGTCCACATAGATCCTGACCCCACCACCGATGTCGACGCGCATGTCGCTCCCTACCTCTCGTTGTCGTTGTGTGTCCGGCGGATCGCTGCCGCCACCAGTTCTGCCCTGTTGCTCACACCCAGCTTCGCGAAGACGTGCAGCAGGTGCGTCTTCACCGTCGCGCGCCCCATCAACAACCGCTCGGCGATCTGCGGGTTGGTGAGACCGGCCGTCACCTGCTCGACCACCGCGAGCTCGGTCGGCGTCAGGCTCCCCCAACCGACCGTCGACCGCACGCGTTCCCCGCGCATCCGCCGAGCCAGATCGACCGTCTCCGGCAGGGTCAGCCCGGCACCCTCGTTCCAACCCTCGTCATCACCGGCGATCGCCGTGGCCTCAGCCACGTACCGGGCCCGGTGGGCGAACCGGTACACGTAGCCCATCGAGTCACGTCCGGCCTGAGCAGCAGCGAGCAGCCGCGCCCCATCGCGCACGCGGCCGCCTGCGATCGCCATCGCCCCGATCCCCTCGAGCGAGTCGACCACGCTCGGCCACAGCCCGTACTCCGCCGCACGGGCCAACGACCGATGCGCCGACGCCAGCGCTTCATCCAGGTCGTCCGGCCACACGCACTCCGCGAGCACGAGGTCGACGATCGCGTCGATGTACGGAGCGTCCACGCCCGCACAACGGACGCGGAGCTCCAGCGCATGGATGCGTGCTGATGTCGGATCATCGAGCGCGAGGTCGACCTGAGGCAGGTAGGAGCGACCCCGAACCGCTGAGAACAAGTCCATCGTCGTCGCGGCCATACGGCGTCGCGCCTCGTCGAGATCACCATCGATCAGGCGCACGAGCGCGTCGGCGAGGAGTCGCGTCGTACGAAACGAGGCGGGCAGAGAGTCGACCGCGATCCGGAACGACGCCGAGCCATCGGTGGGCATCTCGGCGAAGAGGTGGTGCCATCCGGTCGAGAGCACGAGGGAACCGAGGCGGAACTGCAGCAGGCCGGCGTTACCGATCGGCGACACCGGCCCGATCGCATCCGCCGCACGACGCAAACGTTCTGCGGCGCTCGCGTACGCCCCCACCGTCATGTCGGAACCGCTCTGGATGAGCAAGAGCCGGGGGTGATCGAACCCGTCGATCAGCGATCTCGACTCCTCGACGCGCCCGACCAGCGACAGGTACAGGGCGACGAGCTGCGACGTGTTCCACGCCGTGTACCACTCACCGATCACTCCCGCCGCTGCCGTAGTCGACACCAACTTCGACAGGATCGGCTCGCGCGGACCATCCGTCAGCAGATCGGACAGTCTCCGGAGTCCGTCGAGCCGCATCTCCGCGCGAGGCTCACCCAGGTCACGCGCGCGTTCCAACGCGTGCACCCTGAGCGCCTCGTATCGGTCGTCCAGATCGTTCGTCCGCGCGCCATGCAGCGCGACGTAGGCGTGCAACCACTCCGGCGTCGAGTCGTCGCCGGCGAGCAGCGCCGTCATGCCATGGCGATCCGACTCGTCCGACAACCGGAGGACGGTCCAGAACTCGCCGAGCCCGGCCACGATCCGGAGTGATGTCGGGCTCCCGCTCGGCAGCCAATCGAGCGCCGCCGTGCAATTGGCGTGGTCGCGCTCGATCGCAGAGAACGCGACGACACGCCGCTGCCACCAATCGGTGATCGACACCGCCGCCTGGACGGATCGGTCGTGCACGGCCAGCCAGTCCGCACACCAGCTCGCGTGTGCATCGCGGGCGCGAGCGGTCTCGCCTCGTTCCATCAGTCGTTGCAGTGCGTACGAACGCACCGTCTCGAGCAGGGCGTAGCGGTCGTGGACCTCGTCGACCTGGAGGAGGCTCTTGTCGGCCAGGCGCGCGACCACGTCCGCCACCTCGTACGGGTCGACATCACCGAACGCACCAGCCACCACCTCGGCCGCCTCGACGGTGAAGCCACCGACGAACACACCGAGCCGGGCGAACACGGTGCGTTCGGTCACGTCGAGCAGTTCCTCGCTCCACGCGATCGACGCCTGCAAGGTCTGCTGGCGAGGCAGTGCCGTACGCGGACCGCCCGACAACAGCCGGAACCGGTCGTCGAGCTGAGCAGCGATGCGCTCTGGCGGCATGGTTCGCACCCGCGCCGCCGCCAGTTCGATCGCCAACGGCACCCCGTCGAGACGGCAGCAGATCTGCGCCACCGCGGGCGCGTTGTCGTCGGTGACCGCGAAGCTACGCCGAGCGCGACGGGCGCGGTCGATGAACAACTGAACCGCCTCGAACTGGCCGAGTACGTCGAGCGCGATCGGCCCGCGCTCGGGCGCCGGAGCCGTCAGCGACGGCACCCTCCACACCACCTCACCCTGCACACCGAGCGGCTCGCGACTCGTCGTCACGACACGCACCTGTGACGCCCGCGCCCCGATAGCGGCCACGACGTCGGCGACACCTGTCAGGAGATGCTCGGCATTGTCGAGTACGAGCAGCGAGGCCGGCCGAACCGAGAGCACGTCGAGCACCCGCTCGAGCGGTGACCGTGTCGATCCCTCGGTCACGCCCAGCAACGACGCGACGAGCCCGAGCACCGACTCGATGTCGCCGCACGGACCGAGCTCGACCCACGTGACCCCGCCGGCGAACCGATCGACGATGCGAGCGGCGAGCTCGCTGGCGAGCCGTGTCTTGCCGCATCCACCGGAACCGGTGAGGGTGAGCACCCGCTCGTGCGCGAGCAGATCGGCCAACTCGTGCAACTCGCGCTCACGCCCCACGAGCGGCGTCATCTGCACCGGCAGGTTGTGCCGGAAGGTGTCGAGCGACGCCAACGGAGCGAACTCGGACTGCAACCCATCGGCCATCACCTGCCACACCTGCTCGGGCTGTTGCAGATCCTTCAACCGATGCCTGCCCAGATCGACCAGCGTCACCCTGTCGCCCAGGTGGTCGCGGACCAGATCGGCGGCCGTCTGCGACAGCAACACCTGGCCACCCCACCCGCACGACCGCAGCCGCGCACACCGGATGATCGCCTGGCCGAAGTAGTTGCCCTCGTCGCGCAACTGCGCCTCACCGGTGTGCACCGCCATCCGCACCCCGAGCTCGGCGCCTGCCGGCCACACCTCGGCCGCCAACGCTCGCTGCGCGGCGACCGCCGCGGCGACGGCGTCACTCGCCCGAGAGAACGCACCCACCACTGAGTCGCCCTCACCCTGCTCCACCGGACGCACACCACCCGCGTCGCTGATCGCACGCTCGAGGATCTCGTAGTGCCGGGCGATCGCCGTCGCCATCGCCTCTGGATCCGCTTCCCACCGCTTCGTCGAACCCTCGACATCGGTGAGCAGGAACGTCACCGTGCCGGTCGGCAGTGCGAAGGGGCGACCCTCGCCACCGGTCACGGCGTCACCATCGCCGCCCAACAGCAAGGGCGGGTCGATCGAACGCAGCGGGGAAGGCGATTCCATGCGATGGATCATCTTCTCCCACCGAGTCGAGAACATCCACCAGGTGGTGGATCAACTCCCCATACAACGAATGTGACGTTCGCTACAGTGACGCCATGAACGGTGCCAGGTACAAGACGGCGGTGATGAAGATCTCGCGCAACGGGCAGATCTCGATCCCCGCCGACGTCCGCAAGCGGTGGAACACCGACCGCGTGATCGTGATGGACACCTCGGACGGCTTGGTGGTGAGGCCCTTCGATCCCGAGGCCGTCACCAAGTTGATGGGGAAGTACAAGCACCTCGTCACCGAGACGAGCGACGAGATGCGTCGAGCGGTCCGGGAAGAACAGGCAGAACGGGAGGACGAGCGTGATCGTGCTCGACGCCTTCGCCGCTGAGGCGTTCTTCACCGGCGAGGTCGCTGCACCGATCGTGCGCGATGTCCTCGTGAGCGGCGAGCAGATCGTCGTCTCGGCGATCAACCTCGCAGAGGTCGCCGACAGGATGATGCGTGTCCACGGCCTCACGCGACTCGACCTCGAACAGGATCTGCTCACCCTCGGCGTGACGATCTCCGAGGTCGACCCGCCGACGGCCCTCGATGCGGCGGCGCTGCGCGCCCAGCACTATCACCGCGCCCGACGGTCGATCAGCATCTCCGACTGCTGTGCCGCCGCGGTGACCCTCGATCGCGATGCCGTGCTCGCCACCAGCGATCCCGCGTTGTTGGCGATGGTCCACGCCGAGGGCGGTCGCTGGATGGCCCTCCCCGACAGCAACGGCGAGACCTGGTCCCCCGAACCACCGCGATGAGAGATGAGTGGCCCTGCCGCCCCCATCTCTCATCACGGTCCCGATTCCCGCACTGGCGATGAGAGATGAGCGTTGCTGCGGCACTCATCTCTCGTCGCCGTGTCGGTCGGCTGTAGGTTCGGCGCATGGTTGGATCGATCCTCGGAACACGTGTGGTGCGGACGGAAGATCCCGAGCTGCTGCTCGGTGAGGTGCGCTACGTCGACGATCTGTCGGCCCCCGGCGGGCCGCTCGAGGGCGCACTCCACCTGGTGTTCGTGCGGTCCGAGCTCGCCCATGCGCGCATCACCGGCATCGACACCAGCGAGGCGCTGACCGCCCCTGGCGTGGTGGCAGTCCTCACCGCGGCCGACCTCGGGCTCCGGCCGATGCACGGCATGGCCAAGGTGCACGA
Source organism: Actinomycetota bacterium (assembly GCA_963169665.1). Taxonomy (GTDB): domain Bacteria; phylum Actinomycetota; class Acidimicrobiia; order Acidimicrobiales; family Ilumatobacteraceae; genus VFMC01. The sequence continues at coordinate 42,659 of CAUJET010000219.1, forward strand.
TGACTTCGCCCGTCCGCCGCTCGCCGTCGACAAGGTTCGCTTCGTCGGTGAGGCCATCGCGGTGGTGGTCGCAGAGACAGCGGTGCAGGCCAAGGACGCGGCCGACATGGTGCTGGTCGACTACGAGGCGCTGCCGTCGGTGGTCGATGCCGAGCTCGCGTTCGACGACCCGTCGCTGATCTTCGAGGCCCACGGCGACAACGTGGCCGTCGCCACCACCGATATCGCCCAGCCCGACATCTTCGCCACGGCCGACGTGGTGGTGCGCGGCCGCTACGTCAACCAGCGCGTGGCCGTCGCCCCGATGGAGCCCCACGGCGCGGCCGCGTACATCGCCGACGACGGTCGGCTCGTGTTCTACGGCAGCACGCAGATGCCACACCTGCTGTACGGGCTGCTGTCGCGGGCGCTCGGCGTGAAGCCCGACGAGTTGCGCATCATCACCCCGAACGTGGGCGGTGGCTTCGGCGGCAAGGCCGGCCTCTACCCCGAGCAGACGGTGGTCGCCGCCGTCACCAAGCGCCTCGGCCGGGCGTGCACGTGGATGTCGACGCGCAGCGAGGACATGCTCGCCCTCGCCCACAGCCGCGCCCAGGTGCAGTACGTCGAGCTCGGCTGCACCACCGACGGCACCTTCACCGGCCTGCGCGTGCACCTGGTCGGCGACGGCGGCGCGTACCCCGGCCTCGGCGCCTTCCTGCCGGCCGGCACGCGGCGCATGAGCAACGGCACGTACCGGTTCCCCGCCATCCAGTTCGACATCGCAGTGGCCGCCACCAACACCACGCCCACCGGCGCGTACCGCGGTGCGGGCCGTCCCGAGGCGACCGCGCTGCTGGAGCGAGCGGTCGACCAGGCGGCCCTCGAGCTCGGCATCGACCCGATCGAGCTCCGCAAGCGCAACCTGCTCACCGACGACGTGTTCCCGTTCACCACCCTCACGGGCGTCACCTACGACACGGGCGAGTACACCACTCCCCTCGACGCCGCTGCCCGCCATGCAGGCTACGACGACCTCCGTCGCGAGCAGGCCGCCCGGCGCGCCCGTGGCGACCGCAAGCTCTTGGGCATCGGCGTGGCCTCGTACGTCGAGGTGACCGCCGGCGGTGGCAGCAGCGAGTACGGCGCTGTGGAGATCCATCCCGACGGCTCGGCCACCATCAAGGCAGGCACGTCCGCTCACGGCCAGGGCCACCAGACCGCGTTCGCGATGATCGTCAGCAGCCTCACCGGCATCGACGTCGACAAGATCACGCTCATCGCGGTCGACACCGATCTCGTCCGCTCGGGCGGTGGCACCGGCGGTTCACGCTCGCTGCAGCTCGGCGGTTCCGCGGTGATGAAGGCCACCGAGGCCATGGTCGACAAGGCCAAGAAGCTCGCGGCTCGGCTGCTGGAAGCCGACGAGGCCGACATCGTGGTCGACACCACCACCGGCACGGTCGGCGTGGTGGGTGCCCCCGCGACCGCCCTCGACTGGGCAGCGCTCGCCGCGGCAGCGGTCGAGGCCGCAGGCGACGACGACCCGGTCGACCACGAGGACGGCACCCTCGGCCTGGCTGCTCAGCTCGACTTCGACCAGGGCGAGGCGACGTTCCCGTTCGGTGCGCACATCGCCGTCGTCGAGGTCGACCGGGACACCGGGAAGGTCACCCTGGTGCGCCACATCGCGGTCGACGACTGCGGCACGGTGTTGAACCCGTTGCTCGTCGAGGGCCAGCAGCACGGCGGCGTCGCCTCGGGCGTGAGCCAGGCCCTGTACGAACAGGTGCACTACGACACCGACGGCAACCCACTCACCGGCAACTTCATGGACTACGCGATGCCGTCGGCCGCGGAGTTCCCGAGCTTCGAGGTGCACAGCACCGAGACCCCGACGCCGCTGAACCCGCTGGGGGCGAAGGGCATCGGCGAGGCGAGCACGATCGGTAGCACGCCGGCCGTGCAGAACGCGGTGATCGACGCGCTCGCCCACCTCGGGGTGCGCCACATCGACATGCCGTGCACGAGCGAACGGGTGTGGCGCACGATCCGCGACGCCGAGGCCGGCACGCTGCCCGACCCGTGGCGCGACCCACCGACGATCTTCGCCCGCCTGGCCGCCGGTCAGGCCGTCGACGAAGCCGGCCTCAGCGCCGCCGAAGGAATCTGACCGCGCCGTCCGAGTCCCACACGCCCCCCGCCATCATCCGAGTGCCACACGCCCACCCGAGTGCCAGCGGCCCACCCGAGTGGTGTGTGCCACCCCGGGTGGTCCGCTGCCACTCGGACCAGCCGGTGGCACTCGGACGGACGCGCCGCCCCGACTGAGTCGATCCTGCGAGCGGTCGCCCTAGGGTGGACGCATGATCCGACGGCGAAGCAACGACGTGTGCTGGTGCGGGTCGAAGCGGAAGTTCAAGAAGTGCCACGGCGAGTTCCACGCACCGCTCGAACCGCTGCGACCCGGACGGGTCGCTCCCCCGCGCCCGGTTCCCGACGACATCGAGCGCCCCTGGTACGTGCGCGACGGCGATACCCGACCCGATCGGGCGTCGGTGCAGATCATCGACGATCCCGACGAGTTCGCCCGGCTCCAGCACGCCTGTCGTGTGGCCGCCGAGGTGCGTGACGCGGTCGGCGCCGCCGTCCGCCCGGGCGTCACCACCGACGAGCTCGACGAGATCGCCCACCACGCCTACCTCGAGCGCGGTGCCTACCCGAGCACGCTGCACTACCAGCACTTCGCGAAGTCGATCTGCACGTCGGTGAACGAGGTCGTGTGCCACGGCATCGGTGACGACCGGCCGCTGCGCGAGGGCGACATCGTCAACGTCGACGTCACCGCGTACATCGGCGGCATGCACGGTGACTGCTCGGCCACGTACACCGTCGGCGAGGTGTCGATACCGGTGGCGTCCCTGGTGGAGACCACCCGCGAGGCGATGCTGCGCGGTATCGATGCGGTGCGCACGCGCGAGCCGCTCGCGGTCATCGGTCGTGCGATCCAGCCCTTCGCCTACTCGCGTGGCCTGGGTGTCGTCGCCGACTACGGCGGTCACGGCATCGGCCGTCACTTCCACGCTGCACCGCACATCGACCACGTCATCCGACCGGTCACCCATGTCGCGGTCGAGGGCATGACCTTCACGGTGGAGCCGATGCTCACCGCCGGCACCCCGGAGCACCACGAGTGGGACGACGGCTGGACCGTGGTCACCAACGACCTGCTCCCCACGGCGCAGTTCGAGCACACCGTCATCGTCCGCGACGGCCGCGCCCACATCCTCACCAGCTGAGTTCCGTGAGCCGAACGCCGCGTCTCGCGGCGTCTCGCTCACGGACAACGATGTTCCGTGAGCCGAACGCCGCGTGTCGCGGCGTCTCGCTCACGGAGGTCAGGTCTGCAGGGTGTCGAGGAGAAGGGTCAACGCCGCGGCGGCGAAGGCGAGCATGTTGGGTTCGCGCTCATCGATGCCCGTGAGCAGATGGCGGGTCGACTCGGTCGGGCCGGCGACGGCGAGCCAGCAGTGGCCGGCGGGATCGCCATACGGGTTGGGTGGACCTGCTGCGCCCGCCTCGCCGATGCCCCAGGTGGACTCGAGCTTCACGCGGCACGACCGGGCCAGGTACTGGGCGAACACCTCGGTCGCGCCGCGCATCTTGTGCGGGGTCTCGATCGCCCCGTACATCCAGGCCATGCTCGCCTGCCGGGTGTACACGACCGCCCCGCCGAGGTAGTACGCCGACGCGCCGGGCACCGACAGCAGCGCCGCGGAGATCAGCCCCCCGGCCGACCCCTCGGCGACGGCCACGGTCTCTCCACGCTCACGCAGCAGCGCGCCGATCGCTCGCGCCGGCCCGGTCAGTTCATCGCTCAACATCGCGCCGACACTACGACCCGCCGTCCCGGGCGGGCGCGCCGAGACCGGGTCAGCTGCTCGCCTGTCGGTCACGCCTTGCTGGCGGCGAGGATCGTGCGGGCGGCTCGGGCGCCGCTGCGGAGGGCGCCCTCCATGTAGCCGCACCACTCATCGGTGTGCTCGCCGGCGAGCAGCATGCGACCGTGAGGCCGACGCAAGAGCGGCCAAGCGGGCAGCAGCTGCCCGAGGCCGAAGGTGACGTAGGCACCGAGGGCGAACTCGTCGTCGGTCCAGTCGGTGATCACCTGCTCGAGCGCCAGCCCCTTCGAGCCGGGGAAGATCCGCTCGATCTCGGCCACGACGCGATCGCCGATGTCGGGCAGCGACATCAACGCGGCACCGTCGTTCGACGACAGCAGCGCGGTCATGACGCCGGCGTCACCCGCCTGGCCGTCGGTGGTCTCCCACAGCTCGCCCCACGCCCGCTCGGTGCGCACCGAGCCGTCCCGGCCGTAGTCGAGCCAGACGCGGCGTCCGAACTGCACGCTCACCTTCCCGCCGATGCCGTACCCGGGCCGGCTGAGCTCGGGGGGAATGTCGTTCCACATGCGGCCGAGCACCGGCAGGGGCACCGTGGCGACGAGGTGGTCGGCGGTGAGGCGCTCGCCAGTCCGGAGCACGACGGCACCGTCGTCGGGTTCGACGATCGCGACGACCGTGTCGAGCCGCACCCGGTCAGCGAGCCGAGCGGCGAGTCCGGTCGCCAGCTGATCGTTGCCACCGACGATGCGATGGCCCTCGAACCCCTCATCGGAGCGGAGGTGCAGCGCCGTCATCCACGCGGCCATCAGCTGGCTCACCTCGTCCGGGCCGAGCATGTACTCGGTGCGGATGTCGCGCCCCACGACCACCCTGGCCACGAGCGACAGTCCGAGCGACTCCACCAGTGTGCTCAGCGGACGGTCGTCGAGCGCTGCCGAGCGGGGACCGGCGGGGTCGTCGATGTCGACGAGCGCTGCCAGCTCGGCCATCGCAGCGTCGAACCGGGCGAGGTCGGGGGCGAGCGTGTGGTGCAGCTTGAACGGCGCAGAACGTCCGCCCATGTCGAGCAGGCGCCTGCCGTCGTCCCGACCACTCGGCACGTCACACAGCTCCAGCCCGAGCGCAGCGGCGAGGGCGAGCACCTCCCGGTGGGCTCGGTCGACGAACTCGGCACCGCGCTCGGCCCACTGCCCGTCGGCGAACCGGTGGCTCCACACCCGACCCCCGACGCGAGACCGCGCCTCGAGCACGAGCGGCTCCCGGCCCGCAGCGACCAGGTCGTCCGCGCAGCGCAGCCCGGCCAGGCCCGCACCGATCACGATCACGTCGTGGTGGCTCATCCCACGTCCCTCACTCCACGTCCTTCATCCAAGGTCCTTCATCGGAACAGCGTCCCCTGCTCGTGCTTCACCAACCGCGGCGTCCCGGTCCACGGCACGTAGTTGTCCATGAACACCCACGACCGCCGATGGATCGCCGACGGCCCGTACCCCTGGAGCGCGGTCTTGTGCACCGGACACGGGTAGCCCTTGTTGGTGTCGAAACTCCAGTGCGGATAGTTCGCCGACTCCTCGCGCATGATCCGGTCGCGGGTGACCTTGGCGAGGATGCTCGCCGCGGCCACCGACAGGCAGTGCAGATCGGCCTTCACCCGCATCTCGACGTTCGGCACATGGGGGGCGACGAAGTTCCATTTCCCGTCCACCACCGCCACGTCGGGGCGGACGGTGAGCTGTTCGATGGCGCGGCGGGCAGCGAGCTTCTGCGCCGCAGCCATCCCGAGGTCGTCGCACTCCTCCTGGCTCGCCGCGCCGACGGCCCAGGTCTCACACCAGGCCGCGATCCGGTCGAACAGGAACTCACGGTTGGTCTCGGTGAGCATCTTCGAGTCGCGCACACCGTTGACCCGCTTGTCGCGCGGCAGCACCGCCGCGCCGACCATCAACGGACCGGCCCACGCGCCGCGACCGACCTCGTCGATGCCGACGACCACCTCGTGGCCGCGCGCCCACATCTCCTTCTCGATCATGCGAGTGGGGGCGCGTCCGGCCATCGGCTGCAGTCTGTCCCGCGGGTGTCGGCAGGGCGCGAATCAGCGCAGCACGAGGCGGGCGGGCCCGGCCGCGATCTCGCCGACCCGCCACCACGAGGTGCCGGTGTCGCCGTGCAGCAGTCGGTCGGCGAGCGCCGGGTCGACCGCGGCGAGCAGTCCACCCGAGGTCTGCGGGTCCATGCACAGCGCCTCGCCGGCGGCCGACGCCGAGCTGTCCATGTTGCCGGTGACGTAGTCGCGGTTGCGCGGGTCGCCGCCGGTGCGCACGCCGCGCTCGGCGGCCTCGCGGGCACCGGGATAGGCGACGATCGACTCGGTGTCGACCACCACCTGCACGCCGCCGCGCTCGGCCATCTCCCAGCCATGGCCGGCGAGGCCGTAGCCGGTGACGTCGGTGACGGCGTGCACGGCGTCGCCGAGCTCTTGCAGGTCCTCGCTCGCGCCGCGGTTGATGCGGCGCATGCCGGCGATCGCCGCTGCCTTGTCGTCGGGCGAGCCGCCGGCGAGGGCGAGCGCGGTGCCGATCGGCTTCGACAGCACCAGCACGTCGCCCGGCTTGGCGCCACCCTTGCGGAACACCCGGTCGGGGTGCACCACACCCTGCACCGCGAGGCCGAAGATCGGCTCGGGGTTGCGGATCGTGTGGCCGCCGGCGATGGTGCCGCCCGCCTCGGCGACGACCGCTGCGGCCGCATCGAAGATCGCGACGATCGCCTCGCGCGGGAAGTGCTCGGGGAAGGCGGCGACGTTCACGGCGATCGCGACCCGGCCACCCATCGCGAAGACATCGCTGCACGCGTTGGCCGCGGCGATCGCGCCGAAGTCGGACGGGTGGTCGACGAGCGGCGGGAAGAAGTCGGTGGTGCTCACCAGGGCGACGTCGGGGGCCACCTGGTAGATCGCCGCGTCGTCGAACGGGGCGAGGCCCACGAGCAGCGACGGGTCGGCACCCATCGGCATGTCGCGGACCAGGTCGGTGAGCAGCGACGCGCCCCACTTGGCGGCGCACCCACCGCACGACGTCCACTCCGTGAGACGGAGGTCGGCGAACGGATCGGCGGACTCGGTGGCCGGCGCGGCATCGATGGCGGTCATGGGCCACAGCCTAGGAGCACCCGGCGGACGTCGGTCCCGCCGCCCCCACCCGGCCGGGCCCGCGTACCATCCAGACCCATGCACCGGCTGGGTACCTACGAGTTCACCGACACCGACGCGGCGCGCACGATCGCCAACTTCCCCGGCATCTGGCACGAGATCGTGCTCGGTCGCGACGCCTCGACGGTGGCACACCTCCTCCCGGATCTCG
>CAUJET010000220.1 GCA_963169665.1 Actinomycetota bacterium
GGTCGCTGCTCGCGCTCGAACCGCCCGACCACACCCGACTGCGCCGACTGGTGACGAAGGTGTTCACGCCTCGCGCCGTCGAGGCGCAGAGGCCGATGGTCGAGTCGCTCGCCGACGAGCTGATCGAACCGTGCGTCGAGCAGGACCGCTTCGAACTCATCACCGGATACGCCCAGCCGTACTCGGTGGCGGTGATCTGCTCGATGCTCGGCGTGCCCCGAGCCGACACCCAGGCGCTGCTCGACTGGTCGCACGCGATCGTGAAGATGTACGAGCTGCGCACCGACGACGCGCTGAAGGTGGCAGCCGACGAGGCCGCCGGCGAGTTCATCGACTACACCCGCGCGCTCATCGCCGAGAAGCGCCGTCGGCCCGACGCGTCGCTGCTCAGCGGACTGGTCGCCGTGGAGGACGAGGGCGAGACGCTCACCGAGGCCGAGATCGTCTCGACCGCGATGGTGCTGCTCGAGGCCGGCCACGAGGCGACCGTCAACTCCCTCGCCAACGGCATGCGGGCGATGATGCTGCACCGCGACCAGTGGCAGCGGGTGACGAGTGGCGAGGTGTCGCCGCGCACTGCCATCGAGGACATGATCCGCTGGGACGCCCCGCTGCACCTGTTCGAACGGTGGGGGCTCGACGAGGGCGTGGTGAGCGCCGGACAGTCGATGCCGGTGGGCGCCGAGGTCGCGATGCTGTTCGGTGCGGCCAACCGCGACCCGAGGCGCTTCGACGACCCGGGCCGGTTCGACGTCGGCCGCGGCGATCCGGCCCACGTCGGCTTCGGAGGCGGCATCCACTTCTGCATCGGCGCGCCGCTCGCCCGGTTGGAGCTCGAGGTGTCGCTCGACCGCCTGGCTCGCCGCCTCCCCGACGTCGAGCTGGCTGCCGATCCCGAGTACCACCCGACCTTCGTCATCCGCGGCCTCACCGCACTCCACCTCACGACCTGACGGTCGTCACCTCGGCAGCGAGGGATCCGTGAGGTCGAGGTGGAAGACGACGCGGTCCTCGCCGCGTCCGTCGTAGTTCTCGACCGTCTTCGCGGAGAAGCCCATCGCCGCGTGGAAGGCCCGCGACCCGGTGTTGACCGGTGACGTGACGCACGCGATCGACGTGCACCCGCGCGCCCGTGCCTGAGCGGCGAACCACCGGTACAGGGTGCGGCCGACGTCGCGGCCACGTGCCGCCGGATCCACGCCGACGAAGTGGATGTACGCCACACGCGGGTCGGCCTGCGAGACGAAGCCGCACACGAATCCGAGGGTCGCGCCGTCATCGGCATCGCACGCGATCCGCGTGGTCGCCGGGAAGTGGTCGAAGAACAGCCGCGGCAACATCGGCGCCATCGACCGGCCACCCCACCAGTCGTCGACACGGCCGATGAGGTACTCGTAGTCGCCCGACGCGACCTCGCGCAGGTCGACCGTCACGACCGGAGGGCCTCGAGGGTGGCGCGGAGGGCGGTGGCGAACAGTGGGACCTCGCGGGCGGTGAAGGCGAGGGTGGGGCGGACCTTCAGCATGCTGCCGCTGGTGCCGGTCGTCCCCACCAGTACGCCTTGGTCGCGCAGGCCGTTCTTGATCGCCTCCGTCGCGGCCGCGTCGGGTTCCTTCGTCTCCCGATCGGCGACGATCTCGATCGCGTTCGCCAGCCCCATGCCGCGCACGTCGCCGATGCACTCGTGGTCGGCGGCGATCTCGCGCACCGCCGATCGCAGGGCATCGCCCGCCTCCACCACACGGGGCAGCACACGCTCGTCGCGCAGCACGTCGAGCACGGCGTGCGCCGCAGCGACCGACACCTGGTTGCCGCCGAAGGTGCTGAAGAAGACCGTGTCCGCGGCGAACCGCTCGGCGATCTCGCGGCGCGTGATGACCGCGGCCACGGGGTGGCCGTTGCCCATCGGCTTGCCGAGCGTGACGAAGTCGGGCTCGATGCCGAACCGCTCGAACGACCACATCGCCTCGCCGGTGCGACCGTGGCCCCCCTGCACCTCGTCGGCCACCCACAGCCCGCCGGCGTCGTGCGTCATCCGCACCCACGCCTGCACCAGCTCGGGGGCGAGGTCGTAGACCCCGTCGCTCTGCAACACGCCGTCGAGGATCGCCATCGCCGGCGCGATGCCCCGACCATGAAGCGCATCGAGCGCCGCACGGAACGACGACGCGTCGGTGTGCAGGCCGCGGTAGGTGTCGGTGGGCGCCCAGCGTTCGAGCCAGTCGGGCAGGTGCTCGGGGCCCAACGTCTCGGGCGAGAAGGGTGCGATCGCGTGCGAGATGCCGTGGTAGGCGCGGGTGGTGCACAGCCCGCCGGTGTTGCCGGTGAACGTGGTGGCCAGGCGCCAGGCCAGGTCGTTGGCCTCCGAGCCGGAGTTCACGAAGAACACGGTGTCGAGCGACGGCGGGCACGACGCGGTGAGCCGCTCGGCCAACTCGACCGCCGACGCGTGGAGGTAGCGCAGGTTGGTGTTCAGCACCCGCGACTGGCGGGCGATCGCCTCGGTGACGCGCGGGTGGGCGTGGCCGACCGCGGGCACGTTGTTGTACATGTCGAGGTAGGCGCGGCCGTCGGTGTCGTACATGAACGCACCCTCGGCGCGGGCCATGTGCACCGGGGACGTGTAGCTGAGCGACTCGACCGCCGGGCCGAACACGCGCGCCCGCCGATCGACGAGATCATCGTTGCCATGGCCGCCACCGAGCTCGCGCCGAACACGGTCCCATCCAAGAGCGAGGATCGCGTCGACCATCGCGAGCGCGGTGTCGTTGTAACGGGTCGCGAATGCGGGATCCTCGAGACCCTGCTGCGCCCGCCAACTGGAGATGGCCACGCCGGCAACGGCGCGTGCCGCCCACAGCTCGCCGACGATCTCCAGCTCGATCGGCTCGAGCGGCGTCATCCGCTGGTAGCCGTCGAGCAACAGCCGCGCCGTGCGGAACAGCTCGTCGCCCTCGCGGCCGGTGCAGATCGAATCGAGCATCGACGCCACGTCTGCCATCAGCGCACTGTGGCTCATGTCGCCGAAGTCGACGATGCCGGTGATGAACCCATCGTCGTCGACGAGCGCGTTGTCGCACGTGAGATCGCCGTGCACGACCTGGGCGCGCAGCGCCGGCCAGCGCGGGACGACGACCTCGTCGAACCGGTCGAGCACCCGAGCAACCGACGTGCGGGCGGTCGGATCGGCGATCGCGTCGAGCATCGTGCGGGTGCTGCCAGCGTGTTGCACGTCCCACGGCATCACCCGGATCGCACTGGGGTGGACGAAGCCACGCATCGCCCTCCCGAGGCGGGCGGTGGTGCGACCCCACGCGGCGAGCGCCCGGTCGTCGAGGAGTCGCGGGTCGTGGCGACCGTGTCCCGGCACGATGTCGTACATCCGTACCCAGTGGGTGCCGAGCGCCGACCGGCACGACAGGCGGCGGGGACCGTGGGGGTCGCCCGGCACCGGCCGGGGCCGTGCGATCGGGAGATCGGGATCGACCCGAGCGGCATGGGCGACGATGTCGGCCTCCATGTCGAGCGTGGCCTCCGCCTCCGCAGCGTTCGAGACCTTCATCACCGCGAGCCGGTCGTCGCGGTCGTCGAGCAGTAGGAACGTGCGGTCGCGCTCGCTGCCGAGATCGACGGCCGACGCTGCGCGAACACCGAAATTCGCGGCGATGGCGACCGCTTCGTCGGGGCTGAACAGAGGTGCCGGTGACAGCAGCACGGGATCGACGGGCCTCGACATGGGCGCCGACGGTAGTCGTGGCTCAGCGTGTACGTCGCTTCGTCGGCGGTCGGCTCAACACGTTGGTGTTGAACTCCTCCTCGGCATGCATGGTGCGTTCGACGTCGGCTCCGACGAAGGCTGCCAGCTTCCCGCCGACGATCGGGATCGAGCATCCGACCTCGCCCGACATCACGACCACCGAGGCTCCCGCTCCGTCCGGCTGCACCGAGAGATCGCCCCCGACCCGTACCGGTACCCCCGATGCCGTCACCCGCCACGTGCCGGTGCGCCCACCGTCGGCTGCCGGCGGGTTCCATTCGTCGTGTTGCTCCACCGTGTTCATCGGCGAGAGGAATCGCTTGGCGAAGCCCGGCACGTCCATCGGCACCGAGCGCTTCGACCGCACCGTGATGGAGCCATCCGCGCGGACCTCGTGCTCGACGATGTGGATGTCGCGGTGGCCGAGCGCCGTGTACTTCAGCTGCAGGGTCTCGGGGTCGGTCATCACCTCGACGACACGTGCCGGCGTGGCGGAGTAGCTGTGGCTCGTGTGCACCTTCATGCGTCGATGGTGCGCCCGCCGGCCAGACCAGAGCAGGGCCCAATGTCACCGCCGCGTCGTAGTCTCCACGAATGATCCACGCCCGATGCCGTGCGGTGGCGTCCGTTGCCGCCTGCTGCCAGAACCGAACCGCCGATCGTCGACCGCGAGCATCGCGATGAACCTGGTGGGCTCGAGCGAGCAGATGGAGCGGATCACGGTCGTCGGGGCCTCGCTGGCCGGGCTGCGAGCCTGCGAGACGCTGCGCACCGACGGCTTCGGTGGCCGGATCACGCTGGTCGGCGCCGAGGACGAGGTGCCGTACGACCGGCCGCCGCTGTCGAAGAAGCTGCTCGCCGGCGAGTGGGAGGGCGATCGCATCCGGCTCCGCAAGCCGGAGGCGTTCGACGAGCTCGGTCTCGAGCTGCGCCTCGGCGTGCGGGCCACCGCGCTCGACACCGACCGTCGGGTGGTCGCGCTGGCCGACGGCGGCGAGGTGCCCTACGACGGCCTCGTCATCGCCACGGGCGCTGCGCCCCGACGGCTGCCGGGCCAGCCCGCGCTCGACGGCATCTGCGAGCTGCGCACGCTGGCCGACGCGCTCGACCTGCGCTCGCGCCTCGGCGAGGCGGTGCGCCTGACCGTGATCGGGGCCGGCTTCATCGGGCTCGAGGTCGCGGCGACCGCACGACAGGCCGGCTGCCTCGTCACCGTGCTCGAGGGCGCGCCGTCGCCGTTGATCCGTGGGCTCGGTGTCGAACTCGGCGCCGCGGTCGCGAGCGTGCACGCCCGCCACGACGTCGACCTCCGCTGCGGGGTGCAGGTGTCGGCGATCGAGGGGGTCGACGGCAGGGTCACCGGCGTGCGACTCGGCGACGGGACCCTGATCGGCAGCGACGTCGTCGTGGTGGGCATCGGCGTGTCGCCCGCCATCGACTGGCTCGCCGACAGCGGGCTCGAACTGCACGACGGCCTCGTCTGCGACGACACCCTGTGGACCGGCCTGCCTGGCGTGTACGCGGCGGGCGACTGCGCGCGCTGGCACAACCACGTGTTCGACCCGCACGACGACGCGGTGATGCGCGTCGAGCACTGGACCAACGCCGCCGAGCAGGGTGCGGCCGCCGCGCGGAACCTGCTGGCGGTCGCCGGCGGCGCTGCGCCGACCCCGTACGAGTCGGTGCCGTTCTTCTGGAGCGACCAGTTCGAGAGCCGGATCCAGTTCGTCGGTCGCGCCCACGGCGATGACGAAGTGCACGTGTTCGCGGGCAGCACCGAGGGGTCGTTCGCGGCGCTGTACGGCTGGCAGGGGCGCCTGCGCGGCGTGCTCGGCGTGAGCATGCCGAAGATGGTGATGCCGTTCCGGGCCCTGCTCGCCGCCAAGGCCTCGTGGGGCGAGGCACTGGACAAGGCGGCAGCACTCACGAGTTGAGCGTCGTATCCGCTCCACAAACATGAGTGGGTTGCAATCAAGTTTCATGACGATACCGTCTCGCCCATGACCGATGTGACCGACCCTGACCGTTCGCTCCTCACCTCCACGCCCGTCCTCTCCCTCCCTGTCCTCCCGCTGCCCACCGTGGTGCTGCCCGGCACCCTCGTCACCCTGGCCCTCGACAGCGACGCCGTCCGGCTCGCGGTCGAGTCTGCCGCTACGGGTGACGGCCGGGTGCTGCTCGTGGCACCTTCGGGCGGTCAGGCCGCTCACCCCAGCGCCGCCCCGACGACCGCGTCGGACCTCGGCGTCGTGGCCCGGGTGCCGAGCCGCGGCTCGCTGCCCACCGGTCAGCCCGCCGCCATCGTGCAAGCCGAGGGCCGGGCCCGCATCCTGGCCCGTCACACCAGCGACCGCGGTGCCGACCACGCCGACGTCGAGGTGCTCACCGACCCGCGGTCCACCCCGCGGGTCGAAGCCGTCGCACGTGAACTGCGGGTGGTGCTCGAGGAGATCGCCAAGCTCCGTCAGAGCCGACGCCTGCCCGAGATCCTCCGTACCATCGCGGAGCCCGGCGCGCTCGCCGACGCCGTCGTCACGTGGAGCGAGGTCGATGGCGGCCTGCGCGGCCAGGTGCTGCACGCCGTCGAGCTCGAACCTCGCCTGCAGCTCGTCGGCGACTGGGCCCGAGACCACCTTGCCGAACTGCAGGTCACTGCACAGATCCGTGCCGACGTCACCGAAGGCGTCGACAAGCAGCAGCGTGACTACCTTCTCCGCCAGCAGCTCGCAGCGATCCGCAAGGAGCTCGGTGAGGGCGACGACGACGTCGTGGGCGAGTACCGCTCGAAGCTCGAGGCGATCCGTCCCCACCTCGCCGACAAGGTCGCGTCGTTCATCGACAAGGAGATCGACCGACTCGAACGGATGAGCCAGCAGAGCCCCGAGCACTCGTGGGTGCGCACCTGGCTCGATCGCATCCTCGAACTGCCGTGGGCAACCCGCACACCCGACCAGCTCGACCTCGCGACCGCACGCGAGATCCTCGACGCCGACCACTACGGCCTCGACGAGGTGAAGGACCGCATCGTCGAGTTCCTGGCCGTGCGCAAGTTGCGCGCCGACCGCGACGTCGCCGAGCAGACCCGTGCGGCCGGCACCGTCGTCACCCTCGTCGGCCCCCCAGGCGTCGGCAAGACCAGCCTCGGCGAGTCGATCGCCCGGGCCATGGGTCGCAACTTCGTGCGCGTCGCCCTCGGTGGCGTGCGCGACGAGGCCGAGATCCGCGGTCACCGCCGCACCTACGTGGGCAGTCAGCCGGGTCGTATCGCCCGGGCGATCATCGAGGCCGGGAGCATGAACCCGGTCGTGCTGCTCGACGAGGTCGACAAGCTCAGCGCCGGCGGCTGGAGCGGCGATCCCACCGCCGCCCTGCTCGAGGTGCTCGACCCGGCCCAGAACCACACGTTCCGCGACCACTACCTCGAGGTCGAGCTCGACCTCAGCCAGGTCGTGTTCATCGCGACGGCGAACGTGGCCGACACCATCCCCGCCCCGCTGCTCGACCGTATGGAACTCGTGCGACTCGACGGCTACACCGAGGACGAGAAGGTCTTCATCGCCGAGCGCTACTTGCTGCCCCGCCAGCTCGAGCGCTCCGGTCTGCAGCCCGACGAGGTCGCGGTCACCGAGGCGGCGCTGCGCACCACCATCACCGGCTACACCCGCGAGGCAGGTGTCCGATCGCTCGAACGCGAGCTCGGCAAGCTGTCCCGCAAGGTCGCCGCAGCCGTGGCGACGGGTCGGCGCACCGCACCGATCGAGGTCGACTCGCCGGAGGTGCGCGACTGGCTCGGCCGTCCGAAGGTGGACGACGACGTGCCCGAGCGCACCAACGTCCCCGGCGTGGCCACCGGTCTCGCCGTCACCGGCAGCGGTGGCGACGTGTTGTTCATCGAGACCACGGCCTTCCCGCTCGCGGGCGATGCGGCCACCACCGAGCCCACGCTCACCCTCACCGGGCAGCTCGGTGACGTGATGAAGGAGAGCGCGCACATCGCGCTCAGCTACGTGCGGTCGCATGCCGAGGAGCTCGGGGTCGATCCGGCGACGCTGGCCAAGCGGGTGCACGTCCACGTGCCCGCCGGAGCGGTGCCGAAGGACGGTCCGTCCGCCGGGGTCACGATGACCACCGCGCTGGTGAGCCTGCTCACCGGCAAGGTCGTGAAGCCCACCGTGGGCATGACCGGCGAGATCACCCTGCAGGGCAAGGTGCTGCCGATCGGCGGCGTGAAGCAGAAGGTGCTCGCCGCCCACCGGGCCGGTCTCACCGAGGTCGTGCTGCCCAAGCGCAACGGACCAGACCTCGACGACGTGCCCGAGAAGGTGCGCGAGGTGATGACCTTCCACCTCGCCGACACCTACGCCGACGTGCTGGCCGCCGCCTTCGCCTGACCGTTCACCGGCCCCATGCCGGTCCGATCCGCCACGCCTGCGACCTCCGTGCCCGACGCCCTGGTGGCGCCCGGTACGGAGGTCGTCCGCGTGGGCGACCCGTGGGGTACGTACCCGAATTGAGTAGCTGTTACTCAGCCCCCGTCCCGGGGCCGGGCGCACACTGCTCCCATGACGATCACCCTGCGCCCGCCGACGCCGGTCACCCTCCGGCGGCGTCGACCCGACACCGTTGCCGCTGCCGTTGCCGCAGCGGCGGTGGCGCTGGTGTTCGTCCTGTTCGCCGGAGGTTCGTGGCTCATGGCCCGCCCCGCGTCCGGCGCCATCACCACGAACGCCGCCGACGGTGCCACCGTCGCCCTCGACGCCCGCGGTCGCGCGTCGCTCGGGCTCAGCGACGGCGTCGACAGCCTGTTCGCCCCCGGCGCCGCCGATGCCGTCGTCGGCCGTCTCGCCGCGGCGGTCCACAGCGAGGGCGGCCGATTCACGCAGGTGCGCCTCTATCCCGACCGGGCGTTCGTGACGGCGCGCGGCGCCGATCGCCGGGTCGCGGGCTACGCCTGGGTGGCGGGTTCGATCGTGCCGAGCGAGCCGTCCACCTCCTTCGGAGGCGAGCTCGGCGAGTTCCTCGCGTTCGACACCGATGCCGTGGCCTGGGACCGCATCGCCGATCTCGTGGCGATCGCGCCCGCCGTGGCCCACGTGCACGACGGCGTGGTCTCGCACGTCACCGTGGATCGCACGACCCTCGATCCCGCGCTGCCGCTCACGATCCGCATCAATGTCACCGGGCCGAACGGCAACGGAATCGTCGAGGTGTCCGCCGACGGAGAGGTCATCGCCGTCGGGTAGGCGCTCCGCCGTTCACCCCTCCCCGGCCCGACCGCCGATCGGCTCACGACCACCTTCTCCCGACACGCCTCCTGCCTCCCGTCCCGTCCGGCACGTCCGTCCGGTCCGTTCCAGTCCTTCCCAGCCCATGAAGCGTGGCCCCTCGGTCCACGTGTCCGAATCCACAGGAGCACCCATGTCCTTCGCACCCCCGACCCCCACCAACTCCGGCCAGGCATCCGTCGTCCCGCCCGCGCCGAACCCGCCCGCCCCGAACCCGGCGGCCGGCACGTCGCGGTCGACGCCGCTGCCCGGCTTCGACGACGTCCCGCCGCCCACCGCGGCGCAGTTCCTGGGCACCGTGCAGCAGCCCGTGCAGCCGTTCCAGCCGGCGCCCGGCGCGGCCCTCGGCGGCCAGCTCGGGTCGTCGGTGCCACGATCGCGCCGATCGGGCCTGAGCGGCCTGGTCGTTGCGCTCCTCATCATCGGACCGGTCGTCGGTATCAGCGTGAGCGTGTGGGCGTTCCTCCGGGGCCGCGAGGCGAACGATCAGGCGGAGCGGATCATGGACGATGCCGAGGCGACGCTCGACAGCGTGCTCGCCGACGCCCAGGCCGCGCTCGACGACGTCGACCCGGCCGACATCTCGCTGCCCGCCGTGCCCGCCGACGTGAGCATCCCGGCGGTGTCGTTGCCCACCGAGGTGCCCACCGAGGTGCCCGCGGTCCCGGCGGCCTCCGTGCCTGCACCCGCGACCTCGCTGTTCGACCCGGCCGGGGCGACCGCCCTCATCGGCACCTACGAGGCGGCCATCGGTGGCGCGCCGACCAAGCTGATGAACGTCTCCATCTACCCCGACTACGCGTTCGCCACCGCGCAGGATCCGGCCAACGCCCTGCACGTGGACGAGTATCCGTACCGTGACGGCTTCGTCGGTGCGTCGAGCCCGGTGACCTTGGTGGGCGACGGCGACCTCGAGGCGAACCTGTTCGCCACCACCGATGTCGACTGGACGTTCCTGTCGCGGGCCGTCGCCGAGGCGCCGTCGTTGATGCCGACCGTCGAGGAGGGCGTCGTCACCCACATCATCGTGGAGCGCTCGGTGTTCACGCCCGACTTCTCGGTCGTGGTGCGGGTGTACGTGTCAGGACCGCGCGGGGGCGGGTACGTCGAGTACACGGCCACCGGCGAACTCGTCCAGGTGATGGTCTGATCGACCGCTGCGCCCGATCGGCATAGGCTGAGCGCATGTCGCACCTGTCGAATGTCTGGTTCTCGGTCACCCCGTTGCAGGTGGCCAGTGGGCACGGTTGCTGGGTCACCACCACCGACGGCGAGGAGTACCTCGACTTCGCCGCCGGCATCGCGGTGAACTCCACGGGCCACGCCCATCCCCACGTCGCCAAGGCCATCGCCGATCAGGCGCAGCGGTTCATCCACGCGCAGGTGAACGTGTTCAAGCACGACCTGCTCGAGCCGCTCGCCGCGAAGCTCGCCGAGATCACCCCGGCCGGCATCGACACGTTCTTCTACGCCAACTCGGGCGCTGAGATCACCGAGGCCGCGGTGAAGCTGGCCAAGCAGGCCACGAAGCGCCCCCACGTCGTCGTGTTCAGCGGCAGCTTCCACGGCCGCACCCACCTGGCCATGGCGATGACCACCTCGAAGACCGGCTACCGCGCCGGCCACGCGCCACTGCCGGCCGGCATCTTCGTCGCCCCGTACCCCGACCCGCTCGCCGCCGATCAGGACGCCGAGGTCGCCGAGGCGCTGTACGGCTTCGATCACCTGCTGAAGTCGATGACCGCGCCGGAGGAGACCGCCGCGGTGATCCTCGAGCCGGTGCTCGGCGAGGGCGGGTACATCCCCGCACCGCCGGCGTTCATCCAGGGCATCGTCGAGCGCTGCAAGCAGCACGGCATCCTGTTCATCGCCGACGAGGTGCAGAGCGGCTTCGGCCGCACCGGCAAGATGTTCGCCGTCGACCACTACGGCATCGAGCCCGACATCATCTGCATGGCCAAGGGCATCGCGAGCGGCTTCCCGTTCGCGGCGCTCGGCACCCGCCGCGAGCTCGACGACAAGTGGCCCACCGGCAGCCACGGCGGCACCTACGGCGGTAACTCGATGGGGTGCGCGGCGGCGCTCGCGACCATCGAGATCATGAGCGATCCGGTGTTCCTCGAGAACGTGAACGCCCGTGGCGAGCAGTTGCAGGCCGGCATCCGCGAGTTGCAGCGCGAGCACGACGTGATCACGCAGGTCCGCGGTCTCGGCCTCATGGTCGGGACCGAGTTCAGCGACGCCGCCCGGGTCGCCGCGATCACGAAGCACTGCTTCGAGGAGGGCCGCCTCATCCTCATGAACGCCGGCACCTACGGTCGCACGCTGCGCTGGATGCCGCCGCTCGTGGTGACCGAGGGCGAGATCGATCTCGCGCTCGCCGCCTTCGGCGCGGCACTCAAGGCCACGGCCTGAGCGAGCCCACGCCCGCACCGCCCGGCTGAGCACCAGACACCGGCCATGCCCCGTCTCGACGCCGAGCGCATCGCGTTGCTCCGTCAGCTGTGCGTGGCCACCAACGCGATCGAACGGCAGATCGACGCCGACCTCGTCGACGAGTTCGACATCCCGCTCAGCTGGTTCGAGGTGATGGCCGCGTTGCAGCGCGCCGGCGGATCGATGCGTGTGAGCGAACTCTGCGGCGAGCTCGACGAGGTGGCGTCGAGCCTCAGCCGTCGCCTCGACCGGATGGAGGAGGAGGGCCACGTCGTACGCGAACCGTCGCCCACCCCCACCGACCGACGTGCCGTCTCGGTGCACCTCACCCGCGACGGCCGTTCGTTCTGGCGTGACGCCAACGTCATCTACCGGCGGTCGGTGCAGCGCAACTTCGCCCAGGTGGTCACCGAGAGCGACATCCTCGCGTTGCAGCGACTGCTGTCGAAGCTCGCCCGCTGAGCGGGTCGCACGTCGCACTCGCGAACATTCGGACGAAGTTCACGCGCCGGTGTAACCGATGTGACCGTGCCGGACATTGAGTGTGTGTGATGACGTCTCGGCGCGCGGACCAACCGGATGGTGGCGCTCACGCACGTTTCACCGCGCTGGTGCGCGAGCACCAGCGGGGGCTGTACGCCCATGTGCGGGTGGTGTACCCGCACGTCGATGCCGACACGGTGGTGAACGAGACGTTCACCACCGCGTGGCAGCGCATCGACGAACTGCACTTCGACGGTGCGGCGACCGCGACCACCTGGCTCCGGGCCACCGCGCGCTACATCGTCCAGAACCGCCGACGGGGTGAACGACGATGGCAGGCCTTGAACGACAAGGTCGCCCGTCTCGATCCCGTGGCGTACGCACCGCCTCCCGATCACGACGCCGGCATCGAGCTCCAGATGGTGATGGACGCCCTCGCCTCGTTGTCGACGTCGGACCGCGAGGTGTTGCTCATGACCGCATTGGACGACCTGTCACCCGAGGATGTCGGAGAGATCCTCGGCGTGAGGACGAATGCCGCGAAGGTGCGCGTGTCGCGTGCCCGTGCTCGTCTCAGGGCCGCCGTTGCGGAACGTACCGAACCACCCGACCAAGGCGGAACCAGATGACCGACCCCTTCGACGTGTTGCGATCGCACGTGCGCTCCGTCGCACTGCTCGAACACCCCGACACCGACCCCGACGACCTGGTGGCGCAGATCACCGGTGTCGCGGAGCCGATCACCGCAAGCACCCGAGACGGCGCATCCGTCCTTGCGTTCCCGGCCGCCCGCTCCCCCCGATCACACGGATCTCCCCGCCGGCGACGGTGGCTGGTCGTCGCAGGCGTCTCGGCCATCGTCGTCGCCGGGGGAGCAGGTGTCGCTGCCTTCGTCGGCGCCCGTCCGTCGACCCCGACCGCGGGGGTCGTGTGTCGGGCCTCGATCTCGAACTCGTCAGCGATCGTGATCGAGCCGAGTGCCGACCCCGTCGCCGCGTGCGCCGACCTGTGGGCACGCGGTGACCTCCCCGAGATCGGTCAGAAGGGTCCCGGCGAGATCCCGAGACTGGTCGCCTGTGTCGGCGCGCGAGGAACGCTCGAGGTGTTGCCAGCGGCGAAGGGGCAGACATGTGCGGCCGCCGGCATGGTCGAGGCAGATCCCTCCGGCTCGCTGGACGACCCGGTCGTGGCATTGCAGGAACGCCTCGCGATCGACATCAACGTCGCCGCGTGCCAGGCGATCGAGCCGGCGACGGACATCGTCGAGGCGGCGCTGCGCGAGCTCGAGCTCCCCTCGTGGACGATCGAGGTCCGACAGCCGACTGCCACGTGCGTCATCGCCGTGGTCGAGCCGACCTCGACCCGTGTGCTCCTCATCCCCCGATCATCTCCCACCGACTGAAGGAGTCACCCATGAGAACCCCCATCTTGATCGTGGCCGCACTGGCACTCACCCCGCTCGCGACCGCTCACGCGATCGACACGGTCACGCCGGAGCCGCCGACCGACCCCGAGCCGTGGATCGCCGACTACGAGGGCGAGGAGATCGACCTGCGCTTCGGTTGGGACACGGCGCGTGCCTGTGCGACCGATGGCGTGGAGACCACGTGTTACGACACCGAAGCGGAGATGTCGGCAGCCCTCGGGTTGGTGACAGGCGCTCCCGAGACACCGCCGCCGGCCGGAACCTCGGGCATGCGCCGGATCGCGTGCGATTCGTACCTCCGGCTGTACACCGGTACCAACTACACCGGATCGATCCTGGCGCTGACCACGCGTGGGGTCGTGCTCAACTTGTCGAGCTACGGCTTCAACAACGTCACGAGCAGCTATCGGATCGGCGGCTGCAGTGCGACCTTCTGGGACCTGTCGAGCGGTGGCGCACCGGTGTACGGCGGGAGCACCTCGGCCTGGGCGAATGCCCCTTCGATGAACAGTGGCTGGGACAACCGGGTCAGCAGCGTGTTCATCGCATGATCGGATCGCCCGAGGAACGTGAGGAGCCATCGCCCGCCCCGGCTCCTCGCTGCCGACTCTGCGTCGCCGTCATCGGCGACGCAGAGTCGGTCTGGGCGACCCCTGCGGTGGAGGACGCCGGCGGGCCGAGCTTCCACGGTGTCCCGGTGTTGGCCGGCGACGGAACGGACATCACCGTCATCGGCCGCCGGGTCGGCGACGGTGATGGGGACGGTGATGGCGACGGTGATGGCGACGGTGCCACCTGGATCTGGCACGGCCCGCCTGGCGCACTGGTCGAGGTCGGTCGTGTGCAGACCCGGCTGCGGGCACTCGCGCTCGTGCGGCACGGCGAGCGATGGCATCTCTTCGGCGAGGCCGACGGGAGCGCATGGCACGGTACGAGCGACGACCTCGTCACCTGGACAGCCGACGCACGGTTCAGCGACGAGCACTCGCACCTGGTCGTGCGCGGTGCCGCGTCGACGTCGGATCACCTCGTCATCCTCGGCGAGGTGATCGCGAACGGCCGCCGGCTCGGGTGGACCCTGCTGGAGGGCGCCGACGGGCCCTACCACGCCCGCGAAGTGACCTTCCCCCTCACCGCCGAGCACGAGGTGTTGGGGCCGGTGTCGGGACCCGAGGACGAGTTGTCCCTGATCGTGTCGTCCGGCGCGTCGCACCTGCTGGCGCGCACGGTCTCGGGCACGAGGGGGCGCAGCTGGACGCTCGCCCTGTTGACGCCGCCGGTCACGCCGTCGGCGGTGTTCGCCCACGATGGCCGGATCTGGGTAGCAGGGATCGATCCCGCGGGCGGCGCACCACTCGTGGCCGCGGTGGGCGGACGCGCCTTCCACCTCGACCGCAGCGGCGGTGAAGTGCGCGCCGGCACCGTGGTGCACGACCAGCTGGTGATGGCCAGGGTGCCCGTCAGCGGACAGCGCGGTCCGGCCGTGGGAGCCCCAGCTGCTTCGGGTCAGTCGAGCCCGGCGTACATCGATTCGATCTCGGCCGCGTAGCGGGCGTTGACGCCGCGGCGCTTCAGCTTCGACGTCGGCGTGAGCATGTCGCTGTCGGGCATCCACTCCTCGCCGACGAGGACGAACTTCTTGATCTGCTCCACTTGGGCGAACTGCCGATTGATCAGATCGACGCCCGCCTGCACCTCGGCGAGCACCTCGGGATCGACGGCGAGCTCGCCGACCGTCGCCTCGGGACGTCCGTGTTCACGGGCCCACACCGCAGCCGCTTCGGGATCGAGCACCAGGATGGCCGAGCAGAACTTGCGGTTGTCGCCGATCGCTGCGGCCTGGCCGATGAGCGGGATCGTCTTCAGCGCGGCCTCGAGGTTGGCAGGGCTGATGTTCTTCCCGCCGGAGGTGATGATCAGCTCCTTCTTGCGGTCGACGATCTTCACGTAGCCGTCGGCGTCGATCTCGCCGATGTCGCCGCTGTGCAGCCAGCCGTCGATGAGCGTCTCGGCGGTCTTGTCGGGCTGCTTGAGGTAGCCCTGGAACACATTGCCGCCACGGCAGATGACCTCGCCGTCGTCGGCGATGCGCACCTCGCAGCCGGGGATCTCCTGGCCGACTGCGCCGGGTCGGTTCGCCTTCGGCGACCACGTCATCGGACCGCTCGACTCGCTCATGCCGTAGATCTCGCTGAGCGGCACGCCGACCGCGTTGAACCACTCGAGCACCGGCCGCGGGATGGCGGCGGCACCGGTGACGCCCACCTGAACGGAATCGAGGCCGACGAGACCGCGTACGTTGGCGAACGCCACCGCGTCGAGGAACGCCCAGGTGTCGAGCTGTTCCTTCGTGGCGGTGCCGTCGCGCTCGGCCTGCTTGATCGCGAGCGCAGCGGTGAGGCCCTCGTCGAACTTGGCCTTGGCCTCGGGGTTGGCAGACAGAGCGGCATTGACGCCGTTGTAGATCTTCTCCCACACGCGCGGCACGCCGAACAGGATCTCCGGGTGGACCTCCTTGAGGTACACGGTGAGCTGGTTGGGGTCGGGGCAGCAGTAGACGGAGTAGCCGAGGATCGCGCCCTGGTAGTGGCTCATCATCCGTTCGGCGATGTGGGCCATCGGCAGGTAGCTGACGGCGCGCTTGCCGACGAAGTCGTCGAAGTCGATGCAGCGCTTCAGCGACTCCACCGTGTACACGACGTTGTACTGGCTGATCATCACGCCCTTCGGCGGGCCGGTCGTGCCGCTCGTGTAGATGAGCGTGGCGATGTCGTCGGGTGAGGTGTCGGCCCCGAGCTGGGTGAGGTCGGCGAAGCCGTGGCCGAGCAGCTCGGCGACGGGGCGCACACCGTCGGGGCACCCGTCGGCGGGCGGCTCGATGACGAACACGTGCTGCAGTTCGGGCAGTTCGCCCTTCACCTTCAACATGCGCTCGAGGAAGCCGGCGTCCTCGACGATCGCGATCCGTGCCTCGGCGTGGTGCGACAGGTACTGGATCTCCTCGGGCGACGAGGAGTTGTAGATGCTCACCGGCGTGGCGCGCACGAACTGTGCTGCCAGGTCGAGCCAGTGGAAGTCGGGGCGGTTGCGCATCATCAACAGGACGCGCTCACCCGGCTGCACGCCGAGGGCGAGCAGACCGGCGGCGGCCTGTGCGACCTGATCCGCGACCTGGGCATAGGTCCAGACGTTCCAGCTGCCCGGCGTTGCGTCCTTCATGGAGTGCAGCGCGGGGACGTCGCCGTTGGCGGCGACGAGCTCGAGGAACTTCCGGGGTGCGGTCGTACCGGTGACGATGGCGTCGATCTCTGCAATGGACGTGCTCATGGATGGATTCTCGCACGGCGTCGACGGCCCGCGAGACGTCGTGCCCGGGGCAGACGTGGCAGGTCCGTAGCGGGCGCTCCGGTTTGGGTGGGGCGAAGTGCAGCCAGCAGACTGCGGGCTTGTCCGATCCGGCCGGCCTGCGCCGTGCCCGTTCGAGTACGAGGAGAGCCCCATGCCCACCGCGGTCATCGTCGACGCCATCCGCACCCCGCTCGGTCGGCGCAACGGCAAGCTCAAGGACTGGCACCCGGTGGACCTCGCGGCGCAGACGCTCCAGGCGCTGGTCGATCGCACGGGCATCGACCCGGCGTTGGTCGACGACGTGATCATGGGCTGCGTGATGCAGGTGGGCGAGCAGGCGGCGAACGTGGGTCGCAACGCCGTGCTGGCGGCCGGTTGGCCGGAGTCGATCCCTGGTACCACGATCGATCGCCAGTGCGGGTCGAGTCAACAGGCCGCCCACTTCGCCGCGCAGGGCGTGATCGCCGGCGCCTACGACGTCGTGGTGGCCGCCGGTGTGGAGGTCATGACCCGGGTGCCGATGGGATCGTCGATGTCGGACGGCACGTTCGGCTTCCCGTTCGGTCCCGCCGTGGGCGCTCGCTATGCACCGGAGGGTGGCCTGGTGCCCCAGGGCATCTCGGCCGAGATGATCGCCGACAGGTGGGGCATCACGCGTGACGAGATGGACGCGTTCGGCGTGCGGTCGCAGCAGTTCGCCGCGCGAGCCACCGCGGAGGGTCGGTTCCAGCGCGAGATCCTGCCGGTGCAGGGTGCCGACGGGTCGCTGATGTCGGTGGACGAGGGCCTGCGTGAGACGACGCTCGAGTCGTTGGGCAAGCTGAAGCCGGTGTTCCGGTCGGAGGAGGATGGCGGTCGGGTGACTGCGGGCAACTCGTCGCAGATCACCGACGGTGCGTCGGCGCTGTTGATCATGAGCGAGGAGCGAGCCGTGCAGCTCGGGCTCACGCCTCGTGCCCGGTTCGTGAACTTCTCGCTGGCCGGCGACGATCCGCGGATGATGCTGACGGCGCCGATCCCGGCCACCCAGAAGGTGCTGGCCCGGGCCGGGCTCACCATGGACGACATCGATCTGGTGGAGATCAACGAGGCGTTCGCGTCGGTGGTGCTCGCCTGGGAGCGCGAACTGCATCCCGACATGGACAAGGTGAACGTCAACGGTGGGGCGATCGCCCTCGGTCACCCGCTCGGTTGCTCAGGCGCCCGCCTGATGACCACGCTGCTGAACGAACTCGAGCGCACCGGCGGCCGCTACGGGTTGCAGACGATGTGCGAGGGCGGCGGCATGGCCAACGCGACGCTCATCGAGCGGATGGGCTGACAACCTCCACCGGAGGTCGACGGTTCGGGTGTGCCCGGTGTGCCTCGCGTGCCCGGTGTGTCCGGTGTAACCGGTGTGTCGGGTGCCGTGGTGACGGACCACCGACGGCGCGCCTAGCCTGTGCACATGCCCGAGTTCGGAACCGTCATCTGGTGGGGAGCGGGCATCCTGATGGGCGTCGTCCTGTGGAAAAGCGGTATCGCGATGCTGCGGAGCATGACCACGCCGCTGCCGCCGCCACCGCCCGCCGGTGAGCTGCGGAAGGTGAACGTGAGGTATCGCTGCAGCGTGTGCGGCCTGGAGATCAAGTTGACCCTGGCCCCCGACGAGGATCCGCCACCGCCGAAGCACTGCCTCGAGGACATGGACCTCGTCGCGCCGATCTTCGACTGACGGCGTCCACATGTCCACAGCCTGTGGACAACCTTGTGACGAATGACAACGGTGTAACGCTGCCGCAACCTCGTCGACACCGTGTCGCGACCTATCGGTCATTCGGGGGACATCGGCCGTCCAGCGCGGCACGGATCGCCCGGCTGGGCCTCGTCGTCCTGTGGATCAGCGGTGGATCAGCGGTGGATCGCGGTGGATCGCGGTGGATCGCGGTGGATCGCGGTGGATCTGACGCGCCCGCAGCGGGTCAATGCCACTTGGTGGCCGTGTACAGACCACCGAGGAGGAACCCGAGACCGATCAACACCGGGATGTTGGTGTCCTGCCACACGATGTAGCGCAGGAGGATGGTGAGTGCGCCCAGGCCGAGCAGCACGAACATCAGGATCGGCACCCACCGGGGGCTCTCGATCGCGGTGCGGGCGACGGGCGGGGTGTACCGCGACGACGCCTCGACGGCGCGACCGTTGTCGAAGGCGTGCTCGTGTGCGTGACCGTGACTCGCGAGACGACCACCGTCGCCAGGGCGCGTGCCCTTCGGGGTCGTCCGGCCGCCGGTCTTTCTCTTGGGAGGAGCCACGGGCGACGAGTCTACGCTGTCGGGATGGCAGGACCTCGGGTTCTCGTGATCGACAGCTACGACAGCTTCGTCTACAACCTGGTGCAGTACCTCGGTGAGCTCGGCGCCGAGCCGGTGGTGATCCGCAACGACGAGCTCACCGTCGACGAGGCGCTGGAGCTGGCGCCCGATGCCGTGCTCGTGTCACCCGGGCCGGGTCGTCCCGAGGACGCCGGCATCATCTGTGCTGCGATCCCTGCCTTCGGCGAGCGCGGTATCCCCGTGCTGGGCGTCTGCCTCGGTCACCAGGCCATCGGCCACGTGTACGGGGGCACCGTCGAGCGGGCCCCGCACCTGATGCACGGCAAGACGTCCCACATCGAGCACCAAGGTGCCGGCGTGTTCGCCGGGTTGCCCAGCCCGCTGACGGCCACCCGCTACCACAGCCTGGTCATCGCACCCGGCTCGATGCCCGACTGCCTCGAGGTCACCGCGCGCACGGCCGACGGGATCGTGATGGGTGTGCGTCATCGCGAGCTGCCCATCGAGGGTGTGCAGTTCCATCCGGAGAGCATCCTCACCGCCGCAGGACACGACCTGCTGCGCAACTTCCTGCGGGCCGCCGCGGTCGCCTGACGCGGCCGACGCGGCCGACGCCCTGCGAACGCTCAGGGGGCGACGGTGGTGGTGGTCGTGGTGGTCGACGAGGTGGTGGTCGGCGGGATCGTCGTGGTGGTCGTGGTGGTCGACGTGGTGGGCGGTGCGACGGCGCGACCCACCTGCAGACCGACGGCCGAGCCGGGGGCGACGAGGTTGCCGCCCGTGGGGCTCTGCGAGATCACCCGACCGTCGTTGGCGTCGCCCGACGGCACGTTCACGAACGTGACGTTCGCGCTGAGGCCCTTCGACGTGATCTGGTTCTTGGCCTGCGCCTCGGTGAGGCCCACCACCGGTGGCACCTGCACCTGTTCCACACCGCTCGACACGAACAGCGTGATCGGCGACCCGGATGCCAGCTCGCCACCGAAGGCGGGCTCGGTGCGGATGACGGAACCGGCGGCGACGTCTTCGTTGGCCTCGGTCTGGATCGTCACCACGAACGAGAACGGGGCACCTTCGAGCAGACGCTTGGCCGCGTCCTGGGTCTGGCCGGTGACCTCGGGGATCGGCTGGGTGTCGGGCCCGCCCGACAGCACGATCGCCACGGTGCCTCCCGGCTTGAGCAGCTCGAGCGCCGCAGGCACCGTGCGGATGACGGTGTCCTTGGGCAGATCGCTGGTCTCGCTGGTGACCTCGCCCGGCACGAACTGCTCCTCGGTGAGGATGCGCTTGGCCTCCTCGAGGTTCTGGCCGACCACGTTCGGCACCGGTGCCGGCTCGAGCACGGGCTGGAAGAACACCTTCACCGGCGAGTCGATCTCGACGACGGTGTCGGCCACCGGGTCGGTCTGCCACACCTGGTTCTCGGGGGTGGCCGGGTCGGCCGGGTTCGCGAGCGCGACCGGTTCGAAGGTGAGGCCCGCCTCGGTGAGCGCGGCGATCGCGGCCTCGTAGTCGAGTCCGACCACGAGCGGCACGGCCACGGTGGTGGGCTCGACCACCTCGTCGCCGTCGTCCTTGGTGAGCGTGTTGTAGAGCAGCACGCCGCCGATGACGAGCGCGATCACGGCGATGAACCCCATGACGGCGTAGAAGCCGTTGCGGTTTGGTGCCTGGTACTGCACGGGCGGCTGGGTCTCGGGCAGGCGCTGCTGCGGGATCGCCGTGGTGCGCGCCTGCTGCGCGGCCGACGCGTAGGTGGCGGCGCCGGCCGCCTGCGACGGGACGGCGGTGGTGCGCGGCATCGCGGTGGTGGCGACGTTGGCCTGCGGCGGGGCCGTTGGCGTGATGCCGGCGAGGGCCTGCACGGGTTCGCCGGCGCGGAACCGGCGGAGGTCGTCGCGCAGCGCGTCGGCGTCGGCGTAGCGCATGTCGGGGCTCTTCGCGAGCAGCTTGGCGACGATCGCCTCGAACGGACGGGGCACGTCTGCCACGAGCTGGTTGAGCGGCTGCGGCGCGTCGTGCACCTGCTTGTAGGCGATGCCCACCGGGTTCTCGCCGGTGAAGGGCGGCTTGCCGGCCACCATCTCGTAGAGGACGATGCCGAGCGAGTACAGGTCGCTGCGCGGGTCGGGCTGTGCGCCCTGAGCCTGCTCGGGGGAGAAGTACGTGGCGGTGCCCATGACCGAGCCGACCTGGGTGAGGTTGCTCTCGGTGGGCGCGTTCATCGCGCGGGCGATGCCGAAGTCGGCCACCTTCACCGCACCGGCGGTGCCGATGAGGATGTTGGCGGGCTTGATGTCTCGGTGCACCACGCCGTTGCGGTGGGCGAAGCTCAGCGCAGCCGAGACCTCGCTCGCGATCTCGGCGGCCTGCACCGAGCTGACGTGGCCGTTGGCGCGCAGGATGTCCGCGAGTGTGCGGCCCGGCACGTACTCCATCGCCATGAAGTAGGTGTTGGAGTACTTGCCCCAGTCGTAGACGCTGACGATGTTGGGGTGGTTGAGGTTGGCGGCCGACTGGGCCTCGCGGCGGAAGCGCTCGACGAAGTTCGGATCGGTGGCGTACTCGGGGAACAGCACCTTGATCGCGACCGGACGATCGAGCAGCACGTCGCGCGCGAGGAACACGTCGGCCATGCCGCCACGGCCGATGCGGTTCTGGATCTCGTAGCGGTCGTTGAGGACGATGCGCTCGTTGTTGTTGGTCACGTGGGTCCTACTTGGCGTGGTCGCGTCGGGAGCGAGCACGCAGGGCGCCCGATGCGGTGTAGCGAGGATATCCAGCTGGGATTGCTGTGGGTGGTCACGGTGCTGCGGCCGGTGTCGAGGGATCGGTCGGCGCTGCGGTCGCTGCGGCCGCGCTCGCCTCGGTGGCGAACAGGTAGTCGAGGACCTGTTTGGCGATCGGCCCGGCGAGCTTGCCGCCGGTGCCAGCGCTGATCTCGTCGTTGGTGCCCTTCAGCATCACGGCGATCGCGTAGCGGGGTGCCTCGGCCGGTGCAAAGCCGATGATCCAGGCGTGTGAACGCTGCGGTTCGCCGGAGGCGTTCAGCTGGGCGGTGCCGGTCTTGGCGGCAGCCTGGATGCCACCGGCGAGCTGCATCTGTCGACCGGTGCCCTGGTTGACGACGCCGACCATCAGCGAGTTGAGCGTGGCCGCGGTGGTGGGAGAGATCGGTGTCTTCCACACCTCGGGTTCGGAGCGTTGCAGCACCGACCCGTCGTGGAAGCGGGTGACGTCGACCACCTGCGGGGCCATCATCTGCCCGCCGTTCGCGACCGTCGCCGCCACCATCGCCATGTGCATCGGCACCATCACGTCGTTGCCCTGCCCGAAGCCGCCGATCGCGAGCAGTGGCAGCTGGTCGGTGAAGTCCTCGACCTCGCCGAAGGCGCTGGCGACGGAGCCGGGCAGGTCGATCGGGATCCGCTCGCCGATGCCCCACGCCCGGGTGCCGGCGACCATGCGCTCGGGCCCGAGCTCGACGGCCATCTGGGCGAAGGGAATGTTGCAGCTGCGGAAGAAGACCTCGACCATCGTGCCGCCGCAGGAGGATCCGCCGTAGTTCTGGATCGGGTCGGTGGTCTGCGGCGGCACCCACTCGGTCTCGCTCGGCCAGCTGCGCTCGAGCGAGGTGACGCCGTTCTCGAGCGCGATCGCGGTGGTGATCACCTTGAAGCTCGACCCGGGCATGTACCGCTCCTGGTACGTGTTGGCGAGCAGCGGCTTGCCCGGGTAGGCGTTGAGGAAGTCGAACACGTCGGTGGCTTCCTGCCCGTTGGGCACGACGACCTGGTTGGGGTCGTACGTGGGGAAGCTGTACATCGCGAGCACGTCGCCGGTGCTCGGCTCGAGTACCACGACCGAACCTTCGCGGCCGGCGAGGGCGTCGGCGGCCACCTGCTGCACGTCGGCACGGATGTTGAGGACGACCGAACCGGAGAGGTCCTGACCGCTGAACAGGTCGGAGAGTCCCTTGATCTGCTGCTGCGAGGTGGTGCCCGCGAGGACGTCGCTGTGCTGCTTCTCCACCTGGGTGCTGCCGAAGGCGAACGTGTAGTAGCCGGTGACGTTCCCGAACAGCGACCCCTTCGGGTACACGCGCTGGTACTCGAGCTCGGCACCCGGATCGTCGACGGGCTCGCTCAGCGCGAGCACCACGCCGTCGGCGGAGATGATCGGTCCGCGGGGCCGGTTGAAGTCGCGGATCGTCTGACGGTCGTTGCGCGGGTCGCTCGTCAGCTCCTCCTCGCGGCCGACCTGCAGGATGTTGAGCTGCACGAAGAGCGCGAGGTAGCAGACGAGGAGTCCGATCGCGAGCCGTCGGATCCGAGTGTTCAACGAAGGGCCTTCCGGGCCTGCTTCGCCTCACGCCGCTGTCGGCGCGCTGCGGTGCGCGCCTCGAAGCGTTCGCCGATGGTGAGGTCGTCGGGCACCTCGCCGAGGCGGCGGGCGCTGGCATCGCTGATGCGCATGAGCAGCGCGAGGAGGATGTAGTTGGCGAGCAGGCTCGAGCCGCCGTAGCTGACGAACGGCAGCGTGATGCCGGTGAGCGGCACGACGCGGATGACGCCGCCGATGATGATGAACGCCTGCAGGCCGATGATCGTGGTGAGGCCGGTGGCGAGGATCTTGTCGAACGGGCGCTCGGCGCGGGTGGCGATGCGCAGGCCGGCGCCGATGATCAGCATGAACGCGATCAGCACCGCGGTGGCACCCACGAGGCCGAGCTCCTCGCCGATCGCGGCGAAGATGAAGTCGTTCTTGACCTCGGGGATCTTGTTCGGGCTGCCGAGGCCGAGGCCGGTACCGTCGATGCCGCCGTTGGAGAGGGCGAACATCGCCTGCACGATCTGGTAGCCGCGGCCCTCGTACTGCGGCCATGGGTCGAGCCAGATCGCGACGCGGGTCTGCACGTTGCCGAAGGTGCGCCAGGCCACGTAGGCGGCGCCGGCGAACAGGACCGTGCCGATCACGAGGAAGCTGGTGCGCTCGGTGGCGACCCAGAGCATCACGACGAAGAGGGCGAAGAACAGCAGCGAGGCGCCGAGGTCCTTCAGGCCCACCATCACCACGACCGAGAACGCCCAGGCGAGCGCGATCGGCAGCAGATGGCGGGGCTCGGGCAGGCGGAGCGGGCCGACCTTCCAGGTGTTGGCGGCGATGAGCTCGCGGCGTTCGGCGAGGTAGCCGGCGAAGAACAGGGCCAGGCAGATCTTGGCGAACTCGCCCGGCTGGAAGTTGATGGGGCCGATGCTCACCCAGATGCGGGCGCCACCGAAGCTACGGCCGACGCCGGGCACGAGGGGGAGCAGCAGCAGGCCGGCTCCGATCGCGAAGAACGTCCAGGTCTGGTGGGCGAGGTCGGTGGTGCGCTGCACCACGAACAGCACGGTGATGTAGGCCGCGATGGCGATGAAGGTCCAGGTGGTCTGGAGGCCCGCGAGGCGGTCGTCGAGCCGGGTGATCATCACGTAGCCGATGCCGTGCAGCAGGGCGGCGAGCGGGAGCAGCGTGGGGTCGGCACCGCGGGCGAGGATGCGCGTGGCGATCGAGGCGAGCACGAGCAGGCCGAGCGTGACGCCGAGGAACGGCAGGATGATCGGCGGGATCTCCGCGTTCTTGCCGAGCGACGCGACCGTGTAGGCCGCGGCGGTGATGGCGCCGGCCATCACCACCAGTCCGAGCTCGGTGCTGCGCCGAGCGGACGCGAGTGGTGACGGAGTGCTCATGGAACGACCGTGGTCGTCCCCGCAGACGTCGTGGTGGTGGGTCGGGTGGTGGTCGTCGTCGGCCGCGTGGTCGTGGTGGCGGGGGCCGTGGTGGTGGGCGCGACGGTCGTGACCACCGTGACCGCCGTGGTCGTCGGAGCGGGTTCGTCGTCGTCGCCGCCGTTGGTGAGCGCGACGGCGATGAGGGTGACGACCACCGCGACCAGCACTGCGCCGAGCAGGAAGAGCAGGAACGTCTTGGCCTTGATCTGGCGACCGAGCTGTTGCTGGATCTTCGACTCGACCACCGGGTTCTCGAGCGTCGGCGGGATCTCGTCGGCCATGGTCATCGAGCGGGTGAGCTGCACGGTGTCGTCGTCGGTGGCGTCTGCGGGGATGCCGGCGACGGCATCGGGGTCGAGCCCGTCGACGACGTCGACCACGATGACGGTGACGTTGTCGCGACCGCCGTTGGCGACCGCGGTGGCCACCAGTGCGTCGGCGCAGGCCTGCGGTTGAGCGTTGGCGAGGATGATCCGGTGGATCTCGTCGTCGTCGACCTCGTCGACGAGACCGTCGCTGCAGAGCACGAAGCGGTCGGCACGCACGAGCGGCATCAGCCACGAGTCAACGCGCACGGTGGGCTCGATGCCGAGGGCGCGGGTGACGATGTTGCGGCGCGGGTGGGCGCGAGCCTCGGCCTCGGTGATGTGGCCGGTGGCGAGCAACTCCTGCACGTAGCTGTGGTCGACCGTGGCGCGGGTGAGCTCGCCGGCGCGGGCGAGGTACACGCGGCTGTCGCCGACGTTCACGATCGCGAACTGGTCGGGTCGACCCTCGCCCGCGGGCAGGACGGCGATCGCGGTGAGCGTCGTGCCCATGCCCCGCTGGGCGGCGTTGACGTGTGCGGTCTGGAAGATCGCCGCGTTGGCCTCGACCACGGCGGCGACGACGACGTCCACGCTGGTGGCGCCGCCTTGCAGCCGGTCGCGCAACGTGCTGGCGGCGAGCGCGCTCGCGACCTCACCGGCCTGGTGGCCGCCCATGCCGTCGGCCACGACGAACACCATCGGTTCGGCGACGAACGCATCCTCGTTCGCGTCGCGGACGCGGCCCTCGTCGGTCGCCGCGCCCCAGAGGAGTGCAGCCATCAGGCACCCTCCAGGACGGTGGAGCCGATCTGCAACCGGTCGCCCACCGTCATGGACTGCACGCTGCCGAGCCGTGCGCCGTTGAGGTAGCTGCCGTTGGTGGAGCCGAGATCCTCGACGTAGGTGACACCTTCGATCGTGTACAGCCGGGCGTGGTTGGCGGACACGAACGCGTCGTCGGGGATGCAGATCGTGCAGGTGGCGAGTCGGCCGATGCTCAGCTCGCCCACCAAGGCGAACTGCGCACCCTTCCGTTCACGGGGCTGCACGACGACGAGGCGGGTGACCTGGCCGCGCTTCGCGCGCTTGTTGCTCTTCACCTGAGGGGGCGCTGGTGCCGGCATCGTGGGGTCCATCTCCTGCACCGGTGCGGGCACGAGATGGCCGGCGCGCGGGCCGCGCACCTCGCTCCACACGGCCCACAGGACGCGCGCGAAGAAGAGGTAGAGCAACGCGAGCAACGCGTAGTTGAGGATCTCGAGGACGGAATCGGTCATGCCGACGCGGACGATGCCTCGAAGCGGAGATGCGAGCTGCCCAGGCTGATGATGTCGCCGTCGACCAGCACGCGCTCACCGTCGATGCGCAGGCCGTTGACCTTGGTGCCGTTGGTGGAGCCGAGGTCGACGATCGTGAGCTCGGAGCCGGGGCGGATCTCGGCGTGGCGGCGGCTGACGTTGGGATCGTTGAGCGACACCGTGCACTCGGGCAGGCGGCCGAGGGTGACGAGGCGATGGCCGACGGTGACGCGCTCGCCCGACGGCAGCTGCAGCCGACCGACCGACGAACCGATGCGGTTCGGGTTGGCCGGCATCGCAGGAGCGGCCGGCGCCGGGTCGGCATACACGGGCGGGGAGGCGACCGGCTCGAGCGGCGCGACGGCGGCGGCGAACGGGTCGACCCCTCGCGGCGCCTCGACGATCGCGAAGCTCCCATCGTCGGTGGAGACCGGCGCCGACGGTGCTGGTGCGGCGGGCGCACTCGCTGCCGGTGCGGAGGACGAACCGGCGACACTGCCTTCGCGCAGGTGGCTGGCGATGCCGAAGCGGCCGGGCTTGAGCGCGTTGTCGACGACGATCTCGACCGAGACCGGACCGACGAAGTGGTAGTTCTCGTCGCGGGCGTACTCGCGGGCGGCTTCACCCAGCTCGTGGATCAGCGCGTGTTCGATCTCCGCGAAGCCCGCGTGGTCGCGTGGGCTGAGGTGGAACGTGAAGGAGTTGGGCACGATGCGGCGGCCCTTGACGTCGACGCTGCGGTGATCGTCCATCTCGCGCAGGAGACGGCGGCCGAGCTCGACGGGTCGGATGGTGCTGCTGCGGGAGGAACGCGAAAACACGGAGTCGACCATATTCCCTAAGGCACGCTCGAACGATTGCAAGCCCATGACGGTTGCCAGGGTAGTTGTGGTGTCGACGACGTTGGCCGCGCCCCGATTCCGCTTGTCGAGGGCCTGCGGCGGGTGGGCACAAGGCCCGGCAACCGGGTTGGGCAGGCGCAATGGAGTTGCTAGCGTGAGGCTTCCACTCGGGCGAGTGGCGAAATGGCAGACGCGCTGGCTTCAGGTGCCAGTGTTCGAAAGGACGTGGGGGTTCAAGTCCCCCCTCGCCCACCAAAGGACCCCAGCTCAGCTGGGGTCCTTTCGCGTGCAGGAAGGGTGTCTTCTACCGGACTTCTACCGGAGGAAGGCTCAGCCTGCAGCCGACGCCATCGGAGCGGTTCCCTTGGCGCCACTGGGCGGCTGCAAGTAGCGATCGATCGCTCGGGCCCGCCCGGGGTCGACCAGGAGCAGAATGACGCGGTCTTGGCGCTCTCCGTTGCGGTTGTACGGAGCGTGAATGGCGGAGATCTGCAAGATGGGCTCATCCTTGATGAGACCTGTGCGACCCACGACGCGAAGCTCGCCAAAGTCAGCGAGATCAGTCAAGTCGATACCGCTCACAGACTTGTTGTTCGGAATGAACCCGAGCCCGTGGCTGCGACTGCTCGTCACTCGAAGTTTCGGCGCGGGCATCACTCCACTGTCCATGCCGGGAAGCACAGGCGAAGACTTGAGCTGTTGCATCAACTTCTGCTCCGGCTTCGTGTACTTCGGCTCGAGGACGACGCAGGCCGTTGGGTGCGGAAGCAACGATGCGAGTCGCCGCGCCGCTGCTTCGAGGCTGACCATCATCCGGTCCGCAACTCTCGATAGGTCCGCGAAGCCGGTGTTCACATTGGTTGCTTCAAGGAAGGCCGCGTACGGCATACACAACTCGGCAGCGCCCAAGTCGCACAAGCTCTCTTCGTCGAGTTCGCCGTGCCCCGAGTGGTCGTGACGAAGCGTGCCGGTCTCGTGAGGGCCGTCCTCCTCGAAGAAGGTGTGCACGAGCTCGTGGGCGGCACTGAAGCGTCGCCGGCCCACCGAGTCACTCCGTCGAACGCAGATCACGAAGTGATCGCCATCCCAGCGCAGATGGCCTGCTTCTAGTTGGTCCACTTCCTCGATCCGGATGACGTTCTGAAAGGACGCCACCACACTCAGATCGACGGGCACCCCTTCTCCTGACTCTGCCAAGAGCTCGCGGCAGAGACGAACTACGAGCTCGCGCGGGTCCCCGGCCCATCCGTGCCGGTGAAGGAGATCTAGAACGCGTTGTTCAGGAACGTTCGTCGTCATCGAAGGCCTGACTCATCTGGATGGTGTCGTAGATCATTGACCACCGACGCGCCGTTCGAGGCTGATCGCCCCGGAACTGGATCGACGCGAGCATCGCGACATCCGACTCTGGTAGCGAACGTTCGAGGGCGAACTCCCTCAGCCCGTCCGGCACCGTCGAGCTTTGTCGTGCGCGAATCTTTCGATCGAGCAGGTCTGCGATCGTGACCCCAAGTGCGTCAGCGATGCGGAGAAGCACATCCCCGGAGGGCCTCTTGCCGAGACCGCTCTCGAGCTCCGAGATGTACGCCCGCGACAGCCCGGCCCTGCGGGCCAACTCAGCCTGACTGATGTCGATGTCGCTTCGGTATCGCTTGAGCGTTGTTGCGAGGGGAGTGGCGTGCTCAGTGCCCGACAGGTCGCCGTTCGTCATACCGAACGATACATCGGTGTGCTTGACAATCGCACAAACGCTTCGATACAGTCTGTTCGCTACTCCGAACATTCGTTAGGTGTAGCGCCATCCCCTTGAAGACGAAAGCAGGTCCGATGAAGCTCTTTGTTCACCACACCGTCCGCGAAAACTCAGGCGTCGTTGATGTTCAGCCTGACCAGTCGGTCGGCTCAGCCCTCGGTGTCCACCCCAACGACGAGATTTGGAGCGAAGGTGGCGACGAGCCCCTCGACCGTGAGCAGAGCGTTGAAGCGGCCGGGCTTCGGCACGGAGGCCACGTGTTCTGTGGCCCAGTGCGGTGTCGGCGCGTCATCGTGGCAGTCCGCTACAACGGTGCCACGATCAGCTCGGAGTTCGCGCCTGGCACGCGTATTGCGACGATTCTCACTTGGGCCATTGCTGACGAGGAGTTGGCCCTCTCAAATCCGGCGCCCGGCGACTTCACGTTCAAGATGAGTAGCGAGGAGGTGTTCCCTGACCTGGACGACCTCATCGGTCGATTCGTCAGAGACGACTGCGAGGTCATGTTCGACCTTTGCCCGGCCGACAAGTTCCAGGGCTGACGGAATGGGCAACGACCTGGCGACGGCCGCTCAGGCGATGTTTGGGCGCGACGTGGCGAGCGCGCGGTTCCAGGCCGGCGCAATGGCCGGTCGATGGCGGCTTCGGAAGCTTGACTGGCCGACAGCTGTCATCGACGTTGCGGCCCGGCCTTTGCCGAACGAACCGCCGTGGTACCGGTTCAAGTTCGACGTCGCTGGCTATCCCTCAACTGCTCCAACGGCCGTTCTCTGGTCGTCCGATGTCGACGCCCCGCTCCCTCACGATGAGTGGCCGAAAGGGCCCGATGCTGACCGTGTCTTCAATCCGAACTGGAACGCGTCGGCCGTCTACCTGCCGCTCGATCGGGTCGCTCAGGCAGGGCACGACGGCTGGATGGCGCAGAACAGGAGGCTTTGGTGGACTCCGGCTCACCAGATATCCGACTACCTCGGCGAGCTCTGGCGTGTCCTGAACTCGAGCGGATACACCGGAGTGACGAATGCTGCGTGACAGCGCCCAGCCGATAGTGATCCCGCCTGCGCATTGGCGCACGCTGATCCGGGAACTCAACAGGCGGTCCCACCCGTCCGGCGCGACGCCGCGCGAGTCCGGGGCGTTCCTGCTTGCGCAGCGGAGCCGACCCAATCGGATTACTGCGGTGGTCTACTACGACGATCTGGACCCCAGCAGCCTGAACGGCGCAGTTCACTTTCGAAGTGGGTCGTACGGCCGCCTTTGGAGCGAGTGTGACCGACTCCAGTCGGCGGTGGTGGCGGATGTACACACGCACCCGGGTGCGTGTGTTGACCAATCTCCCATCGATCGAGCGAACCCGATGATTGACAAGGCCGGGCACGTCGCCCTGATCGTCCCGCACTTCGCTCAAGGTTCGATCTCGGTCTCGAGCATCGGCGCCTTCTTGTACCGGGGCTCTGGACGATGGCAGCGACATGAGCCATCTCGGATTCTCAAACGGGGCCTGCTGTGAACGTTGAAGACATGCTCGACCGAACGTCGAAGATCCTCGTCGATGGCGAACACGCCGCGTCGTTCGCAGATGCGAGCGCCCAGAGGGACTTGATCGTGCGTGTCGTTGTCGGCGTGGGCTGTCGCACGGCCGCAGGCCACGCGACCGCTCTCACGGCCGTGGCAACGGCGCGGCGCGCCTTCGGCGGCCGGGTGTCGGTGAAGCTGGCGGAATGGGCCGCGCCAGCTCTCGGTGTGGGGTACCGAGGAATGACTATCGGCGAGGCGTGTGAGACCGAGGGTGCGAGCTTTCAGTCAGGCCACGCTGACATCGAGATCCGGGTAGATGGCGCAGTTGAGTCGTCCGGGCCAGCCCAGACCGTGATCTGGGCTAGCAACGATGGGTGGAGGTCGTTGATCGGCAATGAGCGCCAACTTGCGCATCATCCGTCGAACTCTCTCGTTGGTGTCGCTACTGGCGCGCTCGCCGTCTCCGAAGCCTTCCAGATGAGCCTCCTCGGCCATGCGTACGCAGGGCGCCGTCTGATCGAACGGAGCCTCTGGTGCCCGGACCCACGGCTTGAAGGCTCGGAGGAGAAGGGTCCGCAGACCTTCAGGCTGCCGGCGGACGTGTGGCTGGTTGGACTCGGTCACTTGGGGCAGGGGTTCGCGTGGAGTCTCCTCCACTTGCCGGTTCGCGAGCCAGGCGCCATGAGAGTCACCCTGCAGGATGACGAAAGGTGTGTTCCTGCGAATGTGTCGACAGGGCTGCTGTTGACCGAGGCGAGCGGCAACCAAAGGAAGACCAGGGCAGTGTGCTGCAGGTTGACCGCCGCCGGGTATGAAGTTGCCCTCGTTGAACGCCGCATGGATTCGTCGATGCGACGGCAAGCAGGCGACCCCGCTGTGGCCCTGTTCGGCGTCGACAACTACGACGCTCGAAGGGACATCAGCCTTCACGAGTTCCCCCTCGCCATCGACGTAGCGTTGGGTGGCAGGCCGAGCGACTTCGATGGTATGACCATGCGTGTCTTTCCCGACGTCGGTCGGTCGTCTGACGTAACAGCCTGGCGCCGCCGGCCTAGTCAGTTCGCCGAGCCCTCGACGGCTCGCTATCGAGACCTCGACCTTGATGCCTGTGGAGTTGTCCGAGTAGCCGAGAAGGCGGTCGGAGCGTCATTCGTAGGGGCCTATGCCGGATCTCTCGCATGGTCGGAACTCGCAAGGCGCTCTCTCGGGGGCCCGGCGTTGGAACGGTTCGACATATCGATGAGATCCGACCACTGTGCAACGGGGCGACCGTCGAGGGGCGCAGACTTTGCGCGTTGGTCCAGCACTCCGAGCATCGGCGATTGACGGTCTTGCTGTCTAGAACAGCAGGTTCGCAACTGTCGCTGCCGCCTCGTCGTGCAGCGTTGGGCCGACGTGGCTGTACATGCCCAGCGTGATTGAGATGGTCGAGTGGCCGAAGCGTTCTTGGACGACTCTCGGGTGGATGCCTCGTTCGAGGGCGAGGGTCGCCCATGTGTGGCGGAGGCCGTGCAGCGAGAGGTACGGGAGGTCGTACTTCGTGACGCGGCGGAGGAACGTTGCGCTCACGGCGTCGGGCTTGAGCCACTGGCCCTCCGGCTTCTGGAACACGAGGCCATGATCGTCGAAGCTTGAGCCGATGAGCATCCGCTCTTCGAGCATGCGCTTGCGATGCTCACGCAGGACGGCGACCGTCGCCTTGTCGAGGGCGATCGGCCGACGCCCGCTCAGCGTCTTCGGCTCGCCGTACTTCACCTTGCTACGGGTCTGGGTCAGGGTCTGCACGACACGCAGTCGACCGGCGTCGAGGTCGAGGTCCGACCACCGCAGTCCGAGTGCTTCGCCGCGGCGCATGCCCGTCGTCGCGAGCAGCACCCACAACGGGTGTAGCCGCTCGTCTTCGCGGGCCGACTCGGCGAGGAAGGAGCGCAGCGTTGGCGCGTCCCATGCGTGGATGCCGTCGCTCTTCTGGCCGCCCTTCGGCGGGTTCGCAGCGTCCGCCGGGTTGCGAGCGAGACGACCCCACCGCACCGCGTCCTTGAACGCTCGGTGGATGATCGTGTGCACGTAGTTGACGGTGCGCTTGTCGAGTCCTGGCCGCCGTCGGGCGGACGTCGTCGGCGGTTGCTTCGCACGGCGGAGCAGCGAGGCAAGCGTGTCCTTCGTGATGTGTTCGGCCTCGGGCAGCTCGACACGCAACCGCTCGGCCGTCGCCTGCAACGTGAAGCCTTCGCCGCGGAGTTCGGTTGCCCGCTCGACGACGGCGGGGGAGTACCCCTTCCCCGTTCGTGACGGCAGGCAACGGCCGGCGGTGAGCAGATGTGCGTACAAGGTGTTGAGCACGCCGGCGTCGACCTTGGTGAGCTTCACGGCACCGATGTGCGCGACCACGTGGTTCTTCACGTTGCGCGAGTACGAGTCGAATGTGCTCTCTCGCACGGTGGGCTCGATGGCCTTGAGCCAGTCGGTGAAGAAGTCGGCGACTGTCTGCTGCGACGGCTCGACGTACTCGCCGCGATCGAACTTCGACAACAGGTCGATGCGACCGCGCTCGGCCTCGCGCTTGGTGTTGAACCCGGAGTGCCACTTCTGGTGACGCTTGCCCGTGGCCGGATCGGGGTCGAGCTCGATCTTCACGTACCAACGAGTGCCCTTCTTCACCACCGAGCCGCGCATGGCTACTCCTTCGTGTCAGGGCCGTCGGCCTCGTCGGGGTCGTCGTCGAACATGGGCACGCGCTTGCCCTGCAGCGCGAGTTGAGTGCGGCGTTCCATCTCGGCCCTGTCCTCGTCCGACAAGCCCCTCGGCCGCTGATCGAACTCAGCCATCCGCCGTAGCGCTTCCTCGCGGTGTTGGTCGTTGAGGAGTCGGAAGCCCTCCGGCGTGAGCTTCATCACCTCGAGCAGGGCGTCGGCGAGGTTCTGCACGGCGACGTCGGTCGGGCTGAATCGCCTGGCGAGCAGGACATCCTGGAGCCTTCGCCTGCGGTCCTCGGTGATCGCGTCGAGGTCGAAGTTCGGGTCGTCGATGGCGAGTTCGAGTGCCTCCTGAGCAAGCGGCGAGTCGGTCTCGATCAGCTCCGCGACTCGGCGAAGGATGCTCTTCCACCCATCAGGGGTGCCGAGCACGAGGTGGATCAGCCCGAGCACGTTCATGTTGAGCCCGAGCGCCGGTGTTCTGATGATCGGGTCGATCACGTGATCTGAGTGGCCCGGCGGCGGGAGGAAGAACCAGCCGATCGGGCGTTCGAAGCATCGGGCGAACGCCACCACTTCCGCCACGTCGATGTTGCGTCGCCTTCCGCTGTCGAACGTCCGCTCGATCGCTGAGACACCGGCCTGATTGAGCCGATAGCCCAGGTACGGCTCGAGCTGCTCACTCGTCTGAGCCTGGGTCCATCGGGCCTCTTCGCGAGCGCGCCCGAAGTTGTACGCGACGACCTGGTGCACCGTGAGCGGGCGGACGACGTCTTGCTTCTTGCGGACGGCCACGGCTCGTGAGGCTAGCACTCCCAAAATGCAGTACTTGACTTCCAAACCGAACTTGCGCGAATACTTCCGTTCCGATGTTGGACACTCCCGAAAGGACGTGCGTCGTGATGGACGAGCTTCCCCCCTTCCTGACCGTCGAGCAGGCCGCCAAGGCGATGCAGCTCGGCCGGTCGAAGACGTATGAGCTGACCGTCGAGTACGAGACGAGCGACGGCGCGACCGGCCTGCCCTTCGTGTGGCTCGGCAAGCAGAAGCGCATCCCGCGCACCGCCCTTCTTCGCTACATGGACCCCGACGCCCGGCGTCCTCCTGCTGCGTGAGCGTGCTCCGCCGGCTTCACACCCTTGTTCGCACAGGTGTTCACACCCTCGACCTCGGCGAAGTTCACACCCCGCGCTGACCGTCGCGGCTGAGCAGCGCCAGGCGCAACAGAGACCGACCGACACCCCAGCTGATTCGTCCTGCGGACGAATCAGCAACTTCCACACCAATGCACCAGAGGTGAAGGAGCTCATCGCCCGTGCTGACGATCGCCAAGTGCCGAGACCTCGACTACTACGAACGCGAAGTGATCGAGGGCCGAGAGGAGTACCTCTCCGAGCACGGCGAGTCGGCTGGCCGATGGGTCGGCAGCCTCGCCGCCGGTGACGGGCGGACCGGTGCCGCCGAGCGTGACGACCTCGCCCGCGCCTTTGCCGGCCAGCATCCCGACGGCTTCAAGATGACCGAGCACGACCTCGGCGTGGTCGGGTTCGACCTCACCCTTTCGCCGCCGAAGTCCGTTTCAGTGATCTGGGCACTCGGCTCCGACCACGACGCCCGACAAGTGGAGGAAGCGCTCTACGCCGCACGCGCGGAGGTGGAGCGCTACCTCGAATCGACAGCCTGCTTCGTCCGGCGCGGACACGCGGGTGCGATCAGCGAGCCCGGCAAGGGCTTCTTCGGCGCCGTCTTCATGCATCGAACCAGCCGGCTCGGCGACCCGGGTGTCCACCTCCACTGGACCGTCTTCAACGTCACCGAAGGTCCCGACGGCCGGCGGACAGCCCTCGACGGCAAGGCCCTCTATCGCGAGCGGTACGCGGCCGAGGCAGTGTTCCAGGCGATGCTCCGACGTGAGCTCGTCGTGCGACTCGGGCTCGTCTTCGACGACGTCGATCGCCACGGCGCAGCCGAGGTCGTCGGTGTGAGCGCAGACATGCGACGAGCCTTCTCCCGGCGACGCGCCGAGATCGTCGCCGAGATGAATCGCCTCGGCGTGCACTCGGGCGACGGAGCGCGCATAGCGACGCTCACCACTCGAAAGCCGAAGCTCACCGGCGTCACCGAGGCCGAGCTGCGCGCCGAGTGGCGCAAGACGGCGCTCGACCATCGATTCGACCTCAGCAACGTCCCACGCGTCGGCCGCACGCCGACGCTGCGGGTCGACGACACCGAGCTGGCGACGGCAGTGGTTGCGGAGCACGCGACCTTCGAGGCGCGCGACTCGGTGCGGGCGGTCGCACGTGCCGCTCGACAAGGAGCCACGCTCGACGAGATCCTCGATCGCGCTGACTCCTTCCGCGCATCCAACTCGGCGATCGCCGTGGAGAGCGGGCGGTGGACAACAAAGGAGATGCTCGCCGCTGAGCAACGGATCGTGGCGGCGGCCCAGGGTCCCGTACGAGAGGTGCACACGGCGAGGCGTGAGTCGATCGACGCCGCTGTCTCGACTCGACCATCACTGAGTGCTGAGCAACGGCACATGGTCGAATCCCTCTGCTCGTCGGGACGGCCGCTCGACGTCGTGATCGGCAGGGCCGGCGCAGGCAAGACGTTCACGCTCGATGCCGTCCGCGAGGCGTTCGAGACATCCGGTCATCGAGTGATCGGCGCCTCGCTCGCCGCACGCGCGGCGAGGGAGTTGCAGAGCGGCGCGGGCATCGGCTCGACCACCGCCCACTCGCTGCACTCCGAACTCGCGTCCGGTCGGCGAAAGCTGCGCTCCGGCGACGTCGTCGTCATCGACGAGGCAGGCATGCTCGGCACGCGACTCATGGCCGACATCGTCGACCACGCCAAGCGCGCCGAGGCGAAGGTGATCCTCGTCGGCGATCCGAAGCAGCTGCCCTCGATCGAAGCCGGCGGCGTGCTCGCTTCACTTGCACAGCGAGTCGAGATCGTCGAGCTCACCGAGAACCGGCGCCAGAGCGACCCGCAGGAGCGCTTCAT
Organism: Actinomycetota bacterium; assembly: GCA_963169665.1. Taxonomy (GTDB): domain Bacteria; phylum Actinomycetota; class Acidimicrobiia; order Acidimicrobiales; family Ilumatobacteraceae; genus VFMC01. The sequence goes on from CAUJET010000220.1 coordinate 36,246, forward strand.
TGCACACGCTCTCCGCAAGGGGCTGACCGAGCTGGCCGTGCGGCGCATGGACCAGCACGGCCGGGTGACCGTCGCCCACAACAACGATGCCCTACGCGACCAGCTGGCAATCGACTGGTGGCAACTCCACACGAGCGGAACCGACGCGGTGATCGGGGCCGTGCATCGGAGCGACGTCGAGGATCTCAACGCCCGAGTGCACGCACTGCTGGAGGCCTCGGGCGAACTCGGCTCGCTCGTCGCCGTGGTCGACGAGCGCCGCTACTGCGTGGGCGATCAGGTGATGGGTCTGAAGAACCGCTACGACCTCGGCATCCTGAACGGCGACATCGGCACCGTCACCGGAGCCGACGGTCACCGGCTCCACGTCGAGCTGACCGATGGTCGAGAGGTGGCACTGCCGCTCGACTACGTCACTGAACACGTGCGCCACGCCTACGCACGCACCGTCCACAAGACGCAGGGCATGACGTGCGAAGTGGCGCTGCTGCTGGGCGACGATGCCCTGTACGCGGAGCTCGGCTACACGGCCGTCACCCGTGGCACGCAAGAGAACCGCATCTACACCGTCGTCACTTCGCAGGAGTTCGACGACCGTGAGTTCCACCTCGAGCACCTCGTGCAGGCGCTCGGTCGGAGCCACGCCAAGACCGCCGCCCTCGACTACCTCGACCCAGTGGAGCTCCCATGAACCAGAACCGTCCCAACACCAACTCCGACGCCGCTGACACAGCGATCCTCGCCGCCGTCCTCGCGCTCGGCGCCGTCACCGGCGGCCACTGGTTGGCGGCGGCGATCGCAGCGTTGCTCGGCCGCCAGCAGTTGATCGACGGAGGCTTCGTCGAGTCGTTGGAGGCGCTGACACGAATGCCCGACCACTGGGACGACCCGAGGCGGGCGTGGTCCGAGCCGGCGGCGTCGAGCCTGCCCGGACCAATCGTCTACTGGCTAAGCGTCGGCCTCGTGGTCGCCGCCGTGATCGCAGGTGTCGTGTGGTGGCTGCAGCGCCGGGTCGGCCGAAGCGAGCCGATCGACAAGCGTCGCCGGCTCGGTGTCGAAGCGCAGCCCCGACTGGCGACGACCAAGGACCTGAAGCCGTTGCTGGCGAAGGAGCCCCAGCCGGGCCGTCTGGTACTCGGCCACTGGGATCGCCAGTTGCTGATGACCGAGAGCGACGGTTCCGAACGAGTGCGCGGTGTGAAGGGAGCGGTGCTGCTGTTCGGGCCGAGCCAGTCGGGCAAGACCACCCGCCTAATCGAGAGCGTCAACTCGTGGATCGGACCGGCGGTGGTGTCGTCGGTGAAGACGGACCTGATGTACCGGACCATCGAGCAACGTCGACGCGTCGGCGACGTGAAGGTGTTCGACCCACTCGGCATCAGCGGC
>CAUJET010000221.1 GCA_963169665.1 Actinomycetota bacterium
GTGCGCACGCGCCGACGTGAACCGATCGACGCGCTCACGCCTCGCGAGCGCGAGGTGTTGGCGCTGATGGCCCAGGGCCGGTCGAACAGCGCGATCGCCACGGCGCTCGTGGTGAGCGACGGCGCCGTGGAGAAGCACATCTCGTCGATCTTCACCAAGCTCGATCTGGCGCCGAGCGAGAGCGAGCACCGTCGTGTCCTCGCCGTGTTGGCGTTCGTCCAGAGCCCCTGATCCCCGCTGCGGCCGGCGCCTACGACCGCATCACCCCGAACGCAATGAGAGATGAGCGGCCGTGGCGCGCTCATCTCTCATCTCGGTCCGGAAGTGGTGTCGATCGGACGCCGACAGAGGCCAGCTCAGCGCTGCGTGCCGACCTTCAGCTCCTTGAACGGCACCTTGGTGTCGACCGCTGGTTCGCGGGGCAGTCCCAGCACGCGGTCGCCGATGATGTTCTTCTGGATCTCGTCGGTGCCACCGGCGATGTTGGCCGAGAAGCTCGTGAGGATGCTGCGGGCGAGCAGCGCGGACTTGTCGTCGGCCTCGTAGGCCATGATGTCGGCACCGTGCACGTCGCTCGTGATCGAGCGCATCGAGCGTGCGATCTTCGCGCCGTGCAGCTTGCCGAGCGACCCGCCGGGACCGGGGGCCTTGCCAGCCTTCATCTCGGCGCGGGTGCGCATCGCGACGAGCGACTTGGTCGTCTCCTCGCAGTACAGCTTCATCAGCTCCTGGCGCAGCACCGGCGACTTGATGGTGCCGAGCTTCACCGCGTCGGCGATGAGGCGGTCGGCGTTCGGGTGGCTCACACCGCTCGTCGAACCGGTACCGATCGCGACGCGCTCGTACATGAGCATCGCGGTCGCCTGGTTCCAGCCGTTGTTCAGCTCGCCGAGCAGCCAGCTCTTCGGGATGCGGACATCGGTGAAGAAGATCTCGTTGAAGTGCTTGCCACCGTCGATCTGGTGGATGGCGCGGATCTCGATGCCGGGCGCCTTCATGTCGACGATGAACATCGAGATGCCGGCGTGCTTGGGTGCCTCGGGGTTGGTACGCGCGACGATGACCCCGTAGTCGCTCAGGTGGCCGAGCGTCGTCCACACCTTCTGGCCGTTGATGACCCACTCGTCACCGTCGAGCTCTGCCTTGGTCTGCAGGCTCGCGACGTCGGAACCGGCGCCGGGCTCGGAGAACATCTGGCACCACACGGTGCGACCGGCGATGTTGTCGGCCATGAACTGGCGCTTCTGCTCGTCCGTGCCGAAGTCGTTCATCACGGGCAGGCACATGCCGTGGCTGATGGTCAACTCGGAGGTCATGTCCGGGTAGCGCCGGTACTCCTCACGCCAGATGCGGTCGTGGGCCCGGGTGAGCCCTGCGCCGCCGAACTCTGCCGGGTACACGAGGCCCGCGAGGCCGGCCTCGGCGAGGGCACCCTGGAACTTCTTGGCGACGGCCATGAGCGACGCGCCGCGATCGTTGGTGCTCTCGGCACGGCCGGCGCCGACGCCCGTCGCGTGCTCCTCGAGGAACGCCCGGCACTTCTCGCGGAACGCTGCCTCTTCTGCCTGATCGAGCTCGATCGTCGTGTCGCTCATCCCTACCTCCGGGTGTCCTTCGTCGGGTCCTGGCGCCCCCTCGGCACCACGACCGCACGCACCGTGCAATCTGTATGGTGCCACACAATATGCCCCCGGCGACGAGTCGGCGGACCGGCGGTCACCACCCCACGGGCAACGATCGGCGACCCCACAGGAAGAACGGCTCGATCCGGGTGGTGGGCCCGGCCAGCCGCAGACCCGGGGCACGGCGGACGAGGGCGGCGAGCGCCAGCCGCGCCTCGAGCCGCGACAGCGGCGCACCGGGGCAGGCGTGGATGCCGAAGCCGAAGCTCAGGTGGCGGGCGCGCAGCGTGGTCAGGTCACGATCGAGCCGGAACTCGTCCGGGTCGTCCCACACCTCGGGGTCGCGGTTCGCGCTCGCCCACAGCAGCATCACCTTCCGGTCCGGTTCGAGCCGATCGATCGCGACGTCGACGTCGCCGCCGATGTCGCCGCCGATGTCGACCGGGCACGTCGTAGCACGGAACAGGCCGAGCACGGGCGGGTCGTGGCGGAGGCTCTCCTCCACCGCCACCTCCACGAGCGCCGGGTCGTCCACGACGGCCTGCCACCGCTCCGGCCGCTCCAGGAGCCGCCACACGACGTTGGTCAGCAGCGACGTCGTCGTCTCGTTGCCGCCCACGAGCAGCTGGGTCAGCAGGGAGAGGAGCTCCGCCTCGCTGATCGGCCGCTCCTCCTGCATCGCCGCGGCCACCAGCCCGCTCACGAGATCGTCGGGCATCTCGGCGCCGTCGGACGCCAGCGCACGGCGACGGGCGATCTCGTCGATGAAGTACGCCTGCATCTCGCGTCGGGTTCGGCGCTGCTCCTCCACGTCGCCGGCACCCATCCCCGCAACCTGCGCGTCGCTCCACCGCTTGAACGTCGCCCGCAGCTCCTCGGGCACGCCCAGCATCCGCGCGATGACGATCGTGGGGAGCGGCATCGCCAGCGCGTCGTGGAGGTCGGCGGTGCCGCTGGGTTCGTCGAGCATCGCCGACACGAGCTCGTCGACCAGCGACTCGATCATCTGCTCGCGCCGCTGGATCGCCCGCGGCGTGAACGACGTGGTCACCAGGCGACGGAAGAACGTGTGCGACGGCGGGTCGTCGAACAGCGCGATCGGCTCGCTGCGGAACGGTCCCTGGCCCTGCCGTGAGCTGAACGTGGCGACGTCCTTCAACGCGGCCAGGACGTCGCGATGGCGGGACAGCGTCGAGAACTCCATCCCGCGGGATTCGTAGCGGTGGACCGGGCACTCCTCGCGGAGCCGCCCGTACGCCGGGAACGGATCGGCCAGCGTGTCGGGAGCGAACGGGTCGTACGTCACCGGGCCCTCACGAGATCGCGACCTGGCGTGCGATCGGCGGGGCGCTGGTTCACGACTCCCGAGCGGCCCGGTACCACTCGATCAGCGCCGAGGTCGACGCATCGTGCGCCGGCGGCGCGTCGGAGGTGAGTTCGGGCGTGATCCGGTTGGCGAG
>CAUJET010000222.1 GCA_963169665.1 Actinomycetota bacterium
CTCGCCGCCAGGTGCCCTCGGCCGGCGAGGTCCAGGTCGGCGACGAGAACGGCGAGGTTGTCGAGCGCATCGGTCGCGACCCGCGGGTCGGCGTACGGTCCTTCGAGCCCGAGCAGCATGCGCCGCACGACCGACGGATCGGGAGCGGACATCACACCACCACCGCAGCCGCGACGCCGAGCACTGAGACGAACACGCCGGTGGCGATCGGCACCCTGCTCGGGCCGGTCACCACCGACGCTTGGACCACCCGACCCCGCATCGCACCCGTCGTCGGATCGACCAGGTGGCGCACGGGCACACGGGCGCCCGACACCAGACCGAGCGGCGCGACCTCGGTGAACGAGAAGGTCTGGAGGAACGTGCGTCCGTCGTCGACCGCGAAGGTCACCTGACGGAACGCGGCATGTCGCCCGACCGCCACGACCGCGGTCACCGTCGCGGTCGACTGCGTCCCCTGCTCACGCAGCAGCGCGTCGAGCGCGCGGTCGCGGCGTTCCTGCACCGACATCGCGACGGCCAGCACGAGACCGCTCACGATCCCGAGCAGGGCGATGCCGACGTTCACCTGCAGGCCGGTTCCGATCTCCGGCCCGTCACCGCTCCGACGGCGGCGGCAGGTCCTCCGGCTCGGGCACGAGCTCGATCGTGTCGTGCTCGAGCGGCTTGCGCAGCGACGCCGTGATCGACACCGTGAGCACGAGGGCGATCACGAGCAGCGAGAGCCACGTCGGGATGTGGTACCACTCGGCGATGATCATCTTGATGCCGACGAAGGCGAGGATGATCGCCAGACCCTCCTGCAGATAGCTGAACCGGGCGTGCAGGTCGGCCAGCAGGAAGTACAGGGCGCGCAGCCCGAGGATCGCGAACGCGTTCGAGCTGAACACGATGAACTGCTCGTGGCTCACCGCGAGCACGGCCGGCACGGAGTCGACTGCGAAGATCACGTCGGTCGCCTCGACCAGCACCAGCACCGCGAACAACGGCGTCGCGAGACGCTTGCCGGTGATGCGGGTGAACAGCTTCTGGCCGTCCATCTGGTCGGTGGTGGGCACGACCTTCTTGATCACCTTCAGCACGACGCTGTCGCCCGGATCCATCTCCTCGTCGCCGCCGGTGATCAGCTTGAACGCCGTGTAGAGCAGGAACGCCCCGAACAGGTACAGGATCCAGTCGAACTTCTCGATCAGGGCGACACCGGCGAAGATGAAGATCGCACGCAGCACCAGTGCACCGAAGATGCCCCAGAACAGCACTCGGTGCTGGTACTTGCCGGGCACCTTGAAGTAGCTGAAGATCAGCGCCCAGACGAACACGTTGTCGACGCTGAGGCTCTTCTCGATCAGGTAGCCGGAGATGTACTCGCCGGCGGCGGCACCGCTGAATCCCCACCAGATCACGAACGTGAAGGCGAGACCGATCGACACCCAGATGATGGACTCGATCGCCGCCTCACGCGTCTTGATGTCGTGGGCCTCCTTGTGGAACACGACGAGATCGACGATCAGCAGGAAGATGATGAACGCGATCAGCGCCCCCCACTGCCACAGGTGGACGTCGAGTTCGACGAAGTTCTCGTTCGCCGCGGCGAGCACAGCGCCCATCAGTCGCGACCGAACAATCCGCCGAGCGGGCTGGCCGCGCCGGAGTTCGACGTGCCGAGCGTGGCGCTGATCCAGCCGAGGAACTCGGTTGGGTTGCGGGTCTGGGTCCACACACGACCGGGACCCTGGAAGTCGAACACGAGACCCTCACCGCTCTTGAAGGTCTGCATCATCCCGCCGCCGCTCGCCTGGCGCAGGCCCATGGTGACCGTGTCCTCATAGGCGACCATGTGGCCGGTGTCGATCGTGATGCCCTGGCCCGCTTCGAGGTTCCACACCTCGAGAGCTCCGTAGCAGGCGAACACCACCTTCCCTTGCCCTTCGGCGCGCACGATGAAACCACCCTCGCTGCCGAACATGTTCTTGAACCCGCCCCACTTGGCGTCGAGGTTCACCGTGGTCTCGTTCGCGAGCCACGAACCCTTCTGGATGAACAGCGCCCGACCGGGCTGCACGTCGAACATCGTGACGTCGCCGGCGAGGCGTGCTGCGACGTCGACGAAGCCACCCTGGGCGGGCGCGGTGTAGGTGCTGATGAAGAAGCTCTCGCCACCGAGGGCCGCCCGCTTGAGCGACTTCATGATCCCGCCTTCGGCCTTGGCCTGCAGGGTCACGCCGCTCGACATGGCCATCATCGCGCCACTCTCGACACGGACCGGCTCGTTGGGACCGAGGGTGAGGCGGGCCACACCGTAGGCGGGCCCCTGACGCATCGCTACTTCCACTGTCATCTCCTTCAGATCATGTGCAGACAGGATCACGTGCAGATCGTGTTGCGGGCCGACCGTGTGAGGGGCGGCCTGCGGGTGCGGGTGCCGGGGAGACCGAACGGGCCGGTCACCGCCTCAGCGGTGGCCCGGCCCGTCGATCGAACGGCACGCGTCAAACGTACCGGCAGTGATGGGGCGAGCGGAGGGACCGCTCGCCACCGCCTGTGCTACTTGGTGTCGGTCTTGCCCTTGCCCGTGGACTGGCTGATCACGGCCTGCGCCGCGGCGAGGCGGGCGATCGGCACGCGGAACGGGCTGCAGCTCACGTAGTCGAGGCCTGCGTCGTAGAACAGGGCGATGCTCTCGGGATCGCCGCCGTGCTCGCCGCACACACCGAGCTTCAGGCCCGGCTTGGTCTCGCGACCGCGCTGAGCGCCGAGGCGCACGAGCTCGCCGACGCCTTCGACGTCGATGGTCTCGAACGGGTTGCGCTTCAGCAGGCCCTGCTCGAGGTAGGCCGGCATCATCTTCGACTCGATGTCGTCACGGCTGAAGCCGAACGTCATCTGGGTGAGGTCGTTGGTGCCGAAGCTGAAGAAGTCGGCCTCCTCCGCGATCTGATCGGCACGCACCGCAGCGCGGGGCGTCTCGATCATGGTGCCGATGGTGACGTTGGGCTTCTTCTTCATGCCCTTCACGGCCGCGTCGATCTCGGTCTGCACCCAACCACGGGCGAGCGCGAGCTCTTCACGGGTGACCGTCAGCGGGATCATCACCTCGACGATGGGGTTCTTGCCCTTGGCCCGCAGCGCAGCAGCGGCGGCCATGAGTGCCCGCACCTGCATCGCGTACAGACCCGGCTTCACCACGCCGAGACGCACACCGCGGGTGCCGATCATCGGGTTGTGCTCGGCCCACTCCTCGGCGGCCTTCAACTCGGCCGTCTCCTGCTTGGTGAGCTTGCCGGTGGCCTGCTTGATGTGCAGCTCCTCCACCGACGGGAGGAACTCGTGCAGCGGCGGGTCGAGCAGTCGGACGGTGACGGGCAGGCCGTCCATCGCCTCGAGGATCTCCTCGAAGTCGGCCTGCTGGACCTTGCCCAGGTTCGCGAGCGCCTTCTCCTCTTCGGCATCGGTGTTGGCGAGGATCATCTCGCGCACCACCGGCAGACGATCGGGGGCCAGGAACATGTGCTCGGTGCGGCAGAGGCCGATGCCCTCGGCGCCGAGCTCGCGGGCCTTGGTGGCGTCTTCTCCGGTGTCGGCGTTGGCGCGCACGCCCAGCTTGCCCTTGCGGACCGCGTCGGCCCACTTGAGGATCGTGGTGAACTCGGCCGGCGGCTCGGCCGCCTCGAGCTTCATCTCGCCGAGGATGACCTCGCCAGTGGTGCCGTCGAGGCTGATGATGTCGCCTTCCTTCACGACGGTGTTGCCGACGCTGAAGGTCTTGCCGTCGATCTTGACGGACTCGGCACCGACCACGGCCGGGGTGCCCCAGCCGCGTGCGACGACGGCCGCGTGGCTCACCAGACCGCCGCGGGCGGTGAGGATGCCCTGGCTGATCATCATGCCGTGGACGTCTTCCGGGCTGGTCTCGTTGCGGACCAGGATGACGGCCTCGCCGCGCTCGTCGGCGTCGCAGGCGTCGTCGGCCGTGAAGTACACCTTGCCGACCGCAGCGCCCGGGGACGCGGCGAGGCCCTTGGCGAGCACCTTGCCCTTGCCCGCGAACTGCGGGTGCAGCACCTGGTCGAGGTGCTCGGCGGCCACGCGCATGATGGCCTCTTCCTTGGTGATCTTCCACGTGCCCGAGGGACCCTTGGTGCCCTTGGTCATGTCGACGGCCATCTTCAGCGCGGCTGCACCGGTGCGCTTGCCCACGCGGGTCTGCAGCATCCAGAGCTTGCCCTGCTCGATGGTGAACTCGGTGTCGCACATGTCCTGGTAGTGCGCCTCGAGCCGCTTGAAGATGTCGAGCAGTTCCTTCTTGATCTCCGGGAAGTGCTTGCCGAGGTGGTCGAGGTCCTCGGTGTTGCGGATGCCCGCCACCACGTCCTCGCCCTGGGCGTTGATCAGGAAGTCGCCGTACGGCACGTTCTCGCCGGTGGCCGCGTTGCGGGTGAAGCCCACGCCGGTGCCGGAGTTCTCGTCACGGTTGCCGAACACCATGGTCTGCACGTTCACGGCGGTGCCGAGGTCGTGACTGATCTTCTCGCGGACCCGGTAGGCGATGGCGCGGGCGCCGTTCCAGCTCTTGAACACGGCCTCGACCGCGCCGCGGAGCTGCTCGCGCGGCTTCTGCGGGAACGGGGCGCCGGTCTCCTTCTTCACGACGGCGAGGTACTGGGTGCACAACGTCTTCAGTGCGTCGGCGGTGAGCTCGGCGTCGGTCTTGACGCCGGCCTTCTCCTTGGCGGCCTCGAGCGGCACCTCGAAGTGGTGGCCGTCGACGCCCTGCACGATGCGGCCGTACATCGCGATGAAGCGACGGTACGAGTCGTAGGCGAAGCGCTCGTCGCCGGTGACGTGGGCGAGACCCTTGACGCTCTCGTCGTTCAGACCGAGGTTGAGGACGGTGTCCATCATGCCCGGCATCGAGAACTTGGCACCCGAGCGCACGCTGACGAGCAGCGGATCGTACGGGTCGCCGAGCTTGCGGCCCATCGCCTTCTCGAGCTTGAAGACGTGCTGGGCGATCTCCTCGTCGAGCTCGGCCGGCCAGCCACTCTTCATGTAAGCGCGGCACGCATCGGTGGAGATGGTGAAACCGGGAGGGACGGGGAGCTTGAGCACACTCGTCATCTCGGCGAGGTTGGCGCCCTTCCCACCCAGGAGATCCTTGTACTCCATGGGCGGGCGGCGGTGCTTGTGTGAGAAGGCGTAGACGTACGACACGGCGGTCGAGTCTACGCACCCCCTGCACGCATGGGGCGGTTACCGCCCCATAGGCTCAGTGTTTCCATGCCTGGCTCGCCCGCGTTCCATCTGTTCCGGTTCCCGATCCACGTCCGGCCCGGCTTCTGGATGTTCATGGTGCTCGTCATCGTGGTCAACGGCGGCGAACTCGGGCTCTGGATCGCCGGTTCGGCCGCGGTGCTCACGTTGCTGCACGAACTCGGACACGCCTTCGCCGCCCGCGCCACCGGCGCCCGCGCCGAGATCTCGCTCGACTTCCTCGCCGGCTACGCGTCGTTCGTGCCGACCCGGCCGTTGAAGCGCTGGGAGCGCGCCGGCATCTCGGTCGCCGGGCCCGCGATCCAGATCGGCGTCAGCGTCGCGATCTTGCTGCTGATGGGCGTGAACCCGATCGACCGCGACTCGTTCGGGCGCAGCGAGGCCGCCCTGGCCATCTGGTGGACCGGACCCGTGATGGGACTGTTCAACCTCGCGCCGGTGCTGCCGCTCGACGGCGGCCACATCGTGCAGGCCGGTCTCGACGTCGTCCTCCCCGGCCGGTCGCGCAAGGTCATGCTGTGGTTCAGCATCACGGTCACCTCGGTCACGGGCGCCGTCTTGCTGCTCACGCCCGAACTGCAGTCGCTGGGCTTCTTCGTGCTGTTCCCGCTGCTCGTGCAGCTCCAGATGCTGTTCGCCGACGCGCCCCGCACGCGCACCCGATCGATCGCTGCGCAGGCCGAGGCGGCCGCGTGGACCACCGGAGACCTGTCGCGCATGCCCGACGGGCTCGTGCCCTCGCCGTGGTATCGCGCCGACCAGCACCTGCGCCAGGGTGAGCCCGAGGTGGCCCGGGCGATCCTGATGGCCGACCTCGCCGAATCGACCCCACCCAACTGGTGGCCGCCCGATGCTGCGCCCACCGACCGGCTCGCCGCGGCGGTGGCCCTGCTCCCCCGCCCGTTCCCCCAGGGTCGCATCTACAGCGAGCACGCGCTCGCACACGTGCTGTTGCGCACCGGACACCTGGCCGACGCCGCCAACTACGCGGCGCAGAGCTTCGCCCGTCAACGCAGCACGGCCATGGCCGCCGTGGTCGCCCGCGCGGCGTCCGCCCTCGGCGATCGCGAGACCGCGCTCGGCTGGTTGGGCGCCGCCATCGAGGCCGACACCGATCTCGACGCATTGGTGGCCACGATGGACGGCGCGCCGGAGCTCGCGAACCTGCGCAGCGATCCGGTGTTCGTCTCGCTGCGCCAGCGTCTCGAGGGCTGATCGTTCAGCCCGGCGCCACCTGGGCGGCGAGCCGCCTCGGGGCGATCAGGCAGTACGAGGTGTGGATCAGCTCGGTCACCTCGTCCCAGTCGACCGGCTCGCCGGCATCACCGATGTCGAGCACCACCCAGCCGCCCCGGGCCAGGTAGGGCGCCGGACGCACTCGCGGATCTGCCAACAACGCGGGCAGCTCCTCTCGTTCGGCCTTCACCATCACCTGGTCGCCGCTGCCCGGGAACAGGAAGATCTTGTTCCTGACGCGGAAGTTGATCGAGGTCTCCCACGTGAGCTCCTCGGTCGCCTCGGGGAGAGCGAGCGCGATGGCCCGCATCCGATCGAGTTGCTTCGCCAGTTGTGAGGCGGTGCGCCGCTTCGCCGATGCCATCGACGAAGTGTCGCGCGTCAGGCCTGCAGCGCCGACCGCTTCACGTACGCGAGGGCGCGACCACCAGCGACCGACGTGACGGTGCCGATCGCCTCGCCGTCGCGCAGCAACGGGTCGCCCGACGACGTGCCGGGAGCGACGTCGACCACCTGCAGCAGGCGCGGTGCGATCGATCCTCGGCTGTCCATCCGCTCGACCAACTCCTGCCCCGGGTAGCAGCCCTTCGTGAAGCTCACCGCAGCCGACGTCACGCCGGTCTCGGCGGGGATCGTCTCGCCCGGTTCGATCTCGATGCCCATGGCCGGCCAGCCCGCCTCGACCCGTGCCGCCAGCAGCTGCTCGACCGTTCCCGCGGCGATGCCGGCGGGCGGCTCGACCTCGGCACCGAGCAGGTCGACGCCACCACCCCAGGCCACCAGACCTGCGATCCCGGCGACCGGGGACCCGTCGGTGGCACGCACCGCGATGCACCGCCACGACAGCGGGGCGACGTCGGCCTTCACGCGGATCTTGAACCGGTTCACCCGAGCGACGAGCACCTCGCCGAAACCGGCGTCGGTGTCGAGCACGAACCGGTCGTCGGCGGTGCGCCACACACGAAGCAGCACGTCGACCTTGCCCGTCGGCTGGAGCAGGAACGCCCAACAGCTCTGCCCGACCTGCAGCGGCCGCAGGTCGTTGGAGACCTGCGAGTGCAGGTACGTGGCGGCGTCGGCGCCCACCACCTCCACCACGTCGCGGGCGGTGTCGCACCAGAAGACCGTCGTGGGAGAGGTCGTGTGGGCGTCGGGACCGGAACTCGTCATGGGGTCAGTGTCGCAGCGTTCCCGGCACCTGGCACACTTGATCCATGACCGCCGGTGAGCACATCGAACGGATCGAACAGGTCGCGATCTCGGCGTCCGACGGGCTCCGCGCCACGCTCGGACGGCTGGCCAGCCTCGTGGGTGCGATGATCCTGGTCACCGCCGTCGTCGGCGCGGCCACGTTCGCGACCGGCATGTGGGTGTTCGACGGCAGCACGGGATGGATGGTGCTGGGCGGTGTGATCTGCCTGATCCCGGTGGGTGCCGCGATCGTGGCATGGATCTTCGTCCGCGGTGCGGCGAAGGCCGCCCCCCAGTTGCTCGACGACGCCCGCACGTTCCTCCGGTCGGCGGGGACGGCCTCCGGTGTGCTGCTCGACCACGACTCCGGCGTGGCGCTCGGCATGCAGGCCAAGACCATGGGCGGCCTGCGCCGCGAGCTGCTCGACCGCCGCAGGGAACTCCCGGCGTTGTTCGCCGGTGTCCGGGCGATCACGAGCGTGCCCGGCCTCGCCGCGATCGCCGTGCTCGGCACCGTCGGCGTCGGCCTGCTCGGCACGATCCTCCTCATCGGCGGCCTGATCGACTGACCGCGTCCAGTCGCGTTTGGTCACTTCCGCGTCACATCGACGCGCCAGCGAACAAACGCGCACCCCCACCTCCCGCGTGTGGTCGGTTTCGCGTCGTATCGACGCGTCAGCGAACAAACGCGGATCGTTCCTCGGGCGGCCGGACGTGGCGGAACATGGTCAGCAGGGTCACGTCGTAGACGAGCTTGAGCAGGCCTGCGATCACGAGTGGCCAGCCGAAGTCGCTCTGGTCGAGCAGCCAGCCGGCGAACAGCGGTGAGATCGCCGCGGCGAGGCTGCGCGGCACCTGGGTGACGCTCGCTGCCGCAGCGCGCTCGGCCGGCGTGACGATCGCCATCACGTAGGAGTTGCGAGCCGGCACGTCCATCGCTGCCAGCAGGCTGCGACCGGTGAGGAACACGATCGCGAGGGTGAGGTTCGGCACGAACGCGGCGACGATCAGGAACACCTGTGCGGGCATGTGGGTGAACGCCATCGTCCGCACCAGCCCGATCCGACGGGCCAGCCGGGGCGAGGCGAACATCGAGCCGGCCGAACACACACCCATCCAGAACAGCAGCGCTCCGGCCGAACCGGTCGACATGTCGAACCGCCGGAACAGCCACAGCGCCAGCAGCGACTGGACGACGAAGCCACCACCGAAGGAGTCGACGCTGAACACGAGCGCGAGCCGGTGCACCATCGCCCTCGACGGGCCGAGCGGCGTGGGTGGCTCGGCGGGTGACGGCTCCACCGACGACGACAGCCGACGGAACACCACCAGCACCACGACCCCTGCTGCCGCGTAGGCCAGGAACACCCACCGCAGCGCCGTCTCGTCGGAGATGTCCGTGCGGTCGGCGACCCACTCGGGCATGCCGGCGGCGAGCGAACCGACCGCGGCGGCGAGGGTGCCGGTGAACACGTACCGGGTGAACATCGCGGTGCGGTCGGCATCGGCGACGGTGGACGGCACCAGCGACTGCTCGACCGGCGAGAACACGCTCACGTCGCCGCTGGTGGGGTTCATCGTGCCGATCACACCGACCACGAGCAGCACGGCGAACACCGTGGTCGACGCGAACACGAGCCCGCACACCACCATCGTCACCGCCCCCCATTGGAGCAGCGCCCGGCGCGGTACACGTCCGAGCCGCACACCCACGAACAGCGTGAGTGCGGCCGAACCCAGCAGCATCCCGGTGACCAGCACCCCGATGCGCAGGCCCGACCAACCGAGCAGCGTGAGGTAGGCGGACAGCGCGACCGCCACCGCGCCGTCGACGAAGCCGCGGATCCCTCGGGACGCCACCAGCAGACGGGCGTCCGGCGTGGTCCTCAGGCCGACGTGCCCTCCTCGGCACGACGAGCCGTCATGCGGCGGGCGGCCGGAACAGCGGCGAGCAGGGCGGCCGCCTTGTTGCGGCATTCGAGGTCCTCGTCGTCGGGCACCGAGTCGGCGACGACGCCGGCACCCGCCTGGAACGACGCGCCATGCGGACCGGCGAACATCGTGCGGATCGCGAGGGCGGTGTCGAGGTTGCCGCTGAAGTCGACATAGCCCACCACACCCGCGTACGGGCCGCGCTTCACGGGTTCGAGCGCGTCGATGATCTCCATCGCACGCACCTTCGGCGCGCCGCTCACGGTGCCGGCCGGCAGCGTGGCTCGCAGCACGTCGATGGGCGTCTTGCCGTCCACCAGCTCACCGCTCACCTGCGACGTGAGGTGCATCACGTGGCTGTAGCGCTCGAGCGACATCAGTTCGTCGACGTGCACGGTGCCGTACTTCGCCACACGTCCCACGTCGTTGCGGGCGAGGTCGACGAGCATGATGTGCTCGGCCACCTCCTTCGGATGCTCCTTCAGCTCGGCGGCCATGCGGCGGTCGTCCTCGTCGGTGCGGCCGCGGCGCCGGGTGCCGGCGATCGGCCTACTGACGACCTTGCGCCCGAGCACCTGCACCATCGGCTCGGGCGAGCTGCCGGCGATGGTGACACCTGGATTCCGCAGGAAGTACATGTACGGACTCGGGTTCACCTGGCGGAGCACGCGGTAGAAGTCGAACGGATCGGCCTGCAGGTCGATGTCGTAGCGCTGGCTGAGCACCACCTGGAAGATGTCGCCGGCGAGGATGTGCTCCTTCGCCACCTCGACCGCCTGCTGATACATGCCGCCCGACATGGTGCTGACCACGTGGGGGATGGCCTCGCCGAGCTGCGGTGGTTCGACGGGGGGCGACGCGAGCGGTCGCGAGAGCTTCGCCGCCGCGGCTTCCACGCGTGCACACGCGAGGTCGTACTCGCGGTCGACGTCGTCGGTGCCCATGTCGAGCACCGGGACGCTCTCGATGAGGTACACGCGCTGACGCCAGTGGTCGAACGCCGCCAGCGATCCGATGATGCTCATCACCGCATCGGGCAGCCGGCGATCGTCGTCGGGCGTGTCGGGCAGGCGTTCCACTTCGCGCACGACGTCGTAGCCGAGATACCCCATCACGCCACCCTGCAACGGCGGCAGGTCGGGGATGATCGGCGCGCGGTAGGCGGCGACGATCGCGTCGAGGGCGGCGAGCATGCCCCGGTCGTACGGGATGTCGGCGCTGAGGTGCTGGCCGGTCTTGGTGATCAGGCCGTCGCGCAGCTCGAGCGTCGCCACGGGGTCGTGGCCGACGAAGCTGTACCTGCTCCACCGTTCGCCGTGCTCGACCGACTCGAGCAGGAATCCGTCACCGTCGCCGACGAGCTTCAAGAACGCGGCCACCGGGGTCTCCAGGTCGGCCAGGAGCTCGGTCCACACCGGCACCACCGTGTGCTCGGCGGCGAGCGCGTGGAACTCCTCGCGCGACGGCCTCATCGTCAACGACCACACGGCGTCAGCTCTCCGACGATTCGGTGCTGTCGGCGCCGAACTTGCGGAAGAAGCACGAGCGGGCGCCGGTGTGGCACGCACCGTTGCCGTCCTGGATCACCTTGAACAGCAACACGTCGGCGTCGCAGTCGTAGAACGCCTCCTGCACCCACTGCACCTCGCCGCTGGTGTCGCCCTTGCGCCACACCTCCTGGCGGCTGCGGCTCCAGTAGACGGTGCGGCCTTCCTGCATCGTCAGCTGCAGGGTCTCGGCGTTCATCCACGCCACCATCAGCACGGTGCCGTCGCTCACGTCCTGGGCGATCGCGGGCACGAGGCCGCTCGCGTCGTACTTCACCGCAGCGAGCTGCTCGGGGGTTGCTTCGATCCGGACGCCGGCAGACATGGCGGTCACTCTACGAGAGAGTCGTCCCGACGGCCCAAGGGCTTCGCCGGTCCGCTGCCGGGTCGCTACGGGCTCCTGCGCGTGCCTAGAGGTAGAGACCCGTGCTCGACTCGATGCGCTTGGCGGCCACCGCGTGGATGTCGCGCTCGCGCAACATGATGTAGTCGGTGCCCCCGACCTCCACCTCGTAGCGGTCCTCGGGGCTGAACAGCACCCGGTCGCCGACCTCGGCGGTGCGCACGTTCTGGCCGAGTGCCACCACCTCGGCCCATACGAGGCGCTTGGAGATCTGCGCCGTCGCCGGGATGAGGATGCCACCGGTGGAGCGACGCTCGCCGTCCTTCTCGGGGATGTGGACGAGCACGCGGTCGTTCAGCATCTTGATGGGCAGCTTGTCGTCCACGGCCATGGGCGCAGGGTACCGTCGGCCTCGTGGGGATCGAAACGCACCAAGTGGGGCTGCACACGGCCGACGGATTCCGACTCGAGGCCGACCTCTGTTCGCCGCACGGCGCGACCGTCGGGGTGGTGATCTGCCATCCCCATCCACAGTTCGGCGGCGACCGGTACAACGCGATCGTCGACGCCGTGTTCCGCGCCGTCGCCGGCGCGGGGATGGCAGTGCTGCGGTTCGACTTCCGGGGCGTCAACGACTCCGAGGGCGCCCACGGCGGCGGGGTGGCCGAGCGGCTCGATGCCGCAGCGGCGCTCGACACCATGTCCTCGGTGATCGACGGACCGCTGTGGCTCGCCGGTTACTCCTTCGGTGCAGCCGTCGCACTCGACGTGGTGCACCCGCAGCTGGTCGGCTGGTTGGCCGTCGCGCCACCGCTCGCCGTCATGCCCGGCGCACGAGCGGCAGGGCCCGACCCGCGACCCAAGTACGTGCTCGTCGCCGGCCACGACCAGTTCAGCCCGCCCGATCCGACGAGTGAGGCGATGGCCGACTGGGTCGAGACGGAGATGACGGTGATCCCGCGGGCCGACCACTTCTTCGCGGCCGACTTGGCGACGATCGCGTCGTGGTCGCTCGACGCGCTGGCACGCCCGCTCGACGCGTCGGCCGATGCTCCCGGGGTCAGCCCCGAGGCGTGAGCTCCACCGGCAGCGACGTGAGGCCGCGCAGGATCCAGCTGGGCCCGTAGCGCAGCGCCGACGGGTCGACCGGGCGGATCTGGGAGAACCGACGGGTGAGCACCTGCAGCGCGATGGTCGCTTCGAGCCGCGCCAACGGTGCGCCCACGCAGTAGTGCACCCCCTTGCCGAACGCGACGTGCTGCTGCACCTTGTCGCGGTCGGCGTTGAAGTCGGCGGCGTCGTCGCCGAACATCGTCTCGTCACGGTTGGCGGAGCCGTACAGCACCCACAGCGTGGAACCCTGCGGGATGGGCACGCCACCGAGCTCGGTGTCTCGGGTGACGATGCGGAACAGCCCCTGGTTCGGGCTCGCCAGGCGGAGGCACTCCTCGACCACTCGGCCCGCCCGATCGGGTTCGGCGGCGATGCGCTCCCACTCGTCAGGGTGACCGTCGAGCAGCACGATCGCGTCGGCGATCAGGCTCGCCGTCGTCTCGCTGCCGGCCACCTGCAGCTGCTGCACGATCGACAGCAGCTCGGCCATCTCGAGCGGGCCGCCCTCGATGTCGTCGGCCGAGTCGAGACGTGCCTCGAGCAGGGCCGTGAGCAGATCGTCCTTCGGGTGGTCCATCCGGTGCTCGAACTCGGCAGCGAAGTACTGCTGCAGCTCGACCACGCCCTCGGCGAAACCGATCCACCCGTCCATGTCGAGCTGGCGACCGATCGGCGCGACCGATGCGTCGGCCCAACGCTTGAAGTCGGCGAACCGCTCCTCGGGCACGCCGAGCGCGAGCGCCACGGTCGAAGTGGGGATCGGCACGCAGAAACTGGGGATCAGGTCGATCGTGGTGCTCTCGAAGGCATCGACGAGTCCTTCGCAGATGCGGAGCACGTCGGGGGCGAGGTCCTGCACGCGCTTGGGCGTGAACGCCTTGGACACGAGGCGTCGGAACCGGGTGTGCACGGGCGGATCGGCCGTGAGCATCGTCGCCGGGCGAGGCCAGCCCTTCGACATGATCTCGCGCACCTTGAGCATCACGTCCTCGGGGGGAATGGCCTGGGACGACCCGAACTTCGACGAGAACGTGTGCCAGTCGGTGAGAACCTGGGTGACGAGGTCGAAGCGGGAGACGGCGTAGACCCGCTCGTCACCCCGGCCGACCCACTCCCCCGGCAGCACGTGGACCGGCGGTCCCTCGCGCAACGTCGCGTAGTGCGGGAACGGACACTGTTGGACCTCGTCGCGGCGTGGATCGAAGTCCACGCCTCCGGTGCTGTCGGTGTGCTCGGTGGCGGTCACGGTGCGGCCTCGCGATCAGTCCGCTGCGATCCACTGCTCGAGGAGCGCGTGGAAGTGGCGGAGCTTGGTCTCCTGATAGTTGGCGAAGGTGACCGTGTCGATCGCCCCCGTCTCCAGGCCGGCCTGCACCTTCGGCAGGTTGAACACGTCCTGGTTGAACACCCGGGCGAGCATCCCGAGCTCGAAGGCCTCGGTCCAGTCGTCGTCGGGTCCGAGGTGGTGGATCGGCACGGCCGGCGGCCTGCCCTCGGCCTCGTCGTACGGGGCGAGGAACATGCACTCCATGATCGCCATGTCGTGGCGGTTGCCGTACGGCCGGAAGCGATAGACGATGCGGTTGTAGGCGCCCCACGGATGGAAGTTCGGGAACACCGTGTAGTAGAAGCTGTCGCACATCTCGGCGTCGCTGAGCTGATCGGCAGCGGCCTCGCCGATCGCACCCGCCATGGCGTCGCGGCGGAGCTGACCGGCCGTCTCGCGGGCGGTGCGACCGTCGGGCACCTCCATGATCCGTGGCTCGTCGAGGCTGCGATCGAACATCGCGTCGAGCATGTCCTGCTCGGTCGGCGTCCACTTCAGGTGCGGGCTGGGCGTGCCGTTGGGGGTGATCGCCCGGCAGAAGTTCCCGAACACGTCGTACTGGCTGTTGGCGTCACCGATGCCGGCGAGCAGCTGCGGGTGCGTGGCCACCACGTGGTAGGCCTCCATGAAGGCCTCCTGCGCGAGCTTCCAGTTGCAGCGCAGCACCTTGGCCACGTGGGCCTGCTTGTAGCGCCGCTCGAGCGGCCAGCGCTCGAAGTGGGTGGACAGATCGCCCAGGTGATCGGCGAGCGGCGCGGCGTCGTGGTCGAAGTTGACGAACACGAAGCCACCCCAGGTGTCGACCTTCACCTCGGGCAGCGTCCAGTCGTCGGTCACCTGCGGGAAGTCCCACTTGCACGGCACGTGCTTGAGCGAGCCGTCGAGGTTCCACGCGAAGCCGTGGAACGCGCACCGGAGTTCGCTGTCGCGGCCCGGCTTCTCCTTCAAGAGACGGCCACGATGCAGGCAGATGTTCTGGTACGCCTTGATCGTGTCGGGGGCGACGCGCACCACGACGACGGACAGGTTGGCGATGTCGTAGGTGATGTGGTCGCCGACCTCGGGCACGTCCTCCTCGCGGCAGGCCATCTGCCAGACCTTCTTCCAGAGCTTCTCGACCTCGAGCTCGTGGAAGGCCCGCGACGTGTAGCGCTCGACCGGCACGAAGGTGGGGCCGGGCTCGATCGGGTTGCGCATCCGCAGCACGACGGGCACCGGCTTGGTGTCGACATCGAGCAGGTCCTGGTAGTCGGCACCGCGTGAGCGCACCGGCGAGACGGGTTCGTCGATGGCGGTCACGTCGCGGCTCCGCTCGAGACGGTCTGCTGACGCTGGCGGGCGATGCTCGGCAGGTCCTTCGGGTTGCGGGCCATGTTGGCGGGCACCTGTGGGCCGGCGAGCCACAGGCAGAAATGCGGGTCGGCGTGGTGCAGATCGCCGGAGACGTGATCGCCCTCGTGGGTGAACAGGCCCACGTGTCCGTCGAGGCTCACCTCCACCAGACCGTCGTCTCGCACGTCGTACATGGCTCCGCTGAGCGGATGCTTGCGCAGGCGCATGGTGTCCCCCTCCTCAGGCGTTCCCGGGGTCGGTCCCCCGGGCTCGATTCCCCAGACTCGATGTGCGAGGACGGTACGGAATTGATCGGTCAGTTAGATAGGGACCTTGGTCCCGACCTGGGCGTTCACACTCGCTACGTTGCCCACATGACCGATTCACGGGCCGAAGCCGACCTCGATCACCAGTTCCGTCGCGTCGTCGACGAGGCCGCGGTCCGCGACCTCGCGGCCCGCTATTGCTGGGCCATCGACCGACTCGACCGGGAGGCATTCGACGACGTCTTCCTCCCCGACGCGACCGCGGTGCTCGGCCAGGGCGAGCAGCGCGGCATCGAGGAGATCTGGGGCAAGGTGCACCTCGTGCTGTCGCCGCTCACCTGCAGCCAGCACCTCGTCGGGTCGCACGTCGTGGAGGTCGACGGCGACACCGCCACGCATCGATGCCACTTCCACGCACAGCACGTGATGACGGGTTGCGAGGGCGGCGACCAGTTCATCGTCGCCGGCACCTATGAGGATCGGGTGGAGCGCACCGAGGCTGGGTGGCGCATCCGCCATCGCGACCTCACCGTGCTGTGGACCAGCGGCAACCAGCGGGTGGTGCGCCGCTGACCGTGCATCGGCGACGGGCTCGACGCCCGGACGCCCTGCTCAGCGGACGACGGCGGCGATGCGCTCCATCACGTCGGAGGTGAGCTTCGGCAACACGTCGATGGCCGCGAAGTTCTCGACCACCTGGCTCGCTCGGCTGGCGCCGGTGATCACGGTCGACACCTGCGGGTTGGCCGCGCACCAGGCGATGGCGAGCTGGGCGAGCGAGCAGTCGAGCTCGGCCGCGATCGGGCGGAGCTGTTCGACCTTGGCGATCTGTGCCGGGTCGGTGAGCCGGTCGGCGAGCCAGCCATGGCCGGGCAGCGCACCGCGCGAGTCGTCGGGGATGCCGTTCGCGTACTTGCCGGTGAGCAGACCCGACGCGAGCGGGCTCCAGATCGTGGTGCCGAGGCCGATGTCCTCGTAGAGCCGGGCGTACTCGGTTTCCACCCGGCGGCGGGCGAACATGTTGTACTGCGGCTGCTCGACGATCGGCTTGTGCAGGTGGTGTCGGTCGGCGATGTCCCACGCAGCACGGATCTCGTCGGCGCTCCACTCGCTCGTACCCCAGTAGAGCGCACGGCCCGAGCTGATGATGTCGCTCATCGCCCACACCGTCTCCTCGATCGGGGTGTTCGGATCGGGACGGTGGCAGTAGATGACGTCGATGAAGTCGACCTGCATGCGCTCGAGCGACCCCTCCATCGCGTGCATCAGGTACTTGCGGTTCAGGGTGTTCTGCATGTTCGGCATGCGGCCGTGGATGCCCCAGAAGAACTTGGTCGTGAGCACGAAGCTGTGGCGGGGCCAACCGAGCTGCTGCATGACGCGCCCCATGATCGACTCGCTCTCGCCGCCGGCGTAGGCCTCGGCGTTGTCGAAGAAGTTGCAGCCGGCGTCGTACGCGGCCTGCATGCACTCGAGCGCGGTGTCGTCCTTCAACTGGTTGTCGAAGGTGACCCACGACCCGAACGACAGCACCGACACCTGGATGCCGCTGCGGCCGAGGCGGCGGTACTGCATCTTCTTCTTCAGTTCGTTGCTCGAGGAGGTCATGCGAGCGAACCTAGCGCCGACGGCGCGCCGTCGCAGTCAGCGCGCGAGGTGTGCCTCGACAGCGGCCGCCCACGCGTCGGCATGGGTGAGCTGCGGCGAGTGGTACGCACCGTCGATCACGACCACCCTGCCGTCGGCGACCGATGCGGCGAGGTCGGCGGACTGGCCGACGAAGGGATGGTCGTGCTCGCCGACGATCACCGTGACCGGACAGCCGATCGCCGCGAGACGGCCGCGCTCGACCTCGGACGTGAACAGCTCGATGCCCAGCGCCTTGGCGGCGAACGGGTCGAACGACGCGCTGCGTTGCACCTTCAACTGCTGCCAGTCGTCGGGGGTCGACGCGGCGATCAACTCGGTCTCAGGACCGTCCATCGCGCGCAGGTCGGGCAACCCGTCGGAGGGGTCGTAGCCAACGATGAAGGCCTCCATCATCGCCGCGATGTCGGGCTCGTCTGGACGGAACGACCAGCCGCTCGTGTCCATCAGGATCAACGAACGCACCAGATCCGGCCGGGCGAGCGTGACCTCGATGCTCACGGCACCACCCATCGAGTGGCCGAGGAGGTCGACCGGTCCACCGACCTCGGCGTCGATCAACTCGATCAGATCCGATGCGATCCGCCGGATCGAATAGTGGTCGATCACGCCGAGGTTCGTCGACGCACCGTGTCCGCGGTGGTCGAGCACCACGACATCGCGACGTTCGGCGAGCGGCTCGACGTGCATCGCGAAGTCGTGCGACGACCCCGAGAACCCGTGGCACAACAGCAGAGGCACTCCCCCGGCACCGCCGAAGCGGTCCCACGCCAGTTCCACCCCATCGACCGCGAAGGTCTTCCCCAACGACGTGATCATGCGAGCACCCTAGACAGCGTCGGCCGTCAGCCCGGGAAGCCGAACTCGGCGACGGCCGCCTACTGTGCCCGCCATGGACCTCGTGCCCGTCGTCGACATCCAGGACCTGCGCAGCACTTCCCTCGCCGCGCTCGACGTCGCGTGTCGCGACCACGGATTCTTCCTCCTCACCGGCCACGGCCTCGACGATCTGATCGGGCAGACCTTCGCGGCGGCTCGGCGGTTCTTCGACGCCCCACCGACGGTGAAGGACGCCGTCCGCCGCGACGTCGACAACCCGCTCGGGTACAACGACCGCGAGCTCACCAAGCGGCGCCGCGACCACAAGGAGGTGTTCGACTTCGTCGATCCCGAGGATGCCCGCGCCGACCGGCACAACCGGTGGCCGGACGGCGTCGACGGCTTCCGCGAGGCGATGGCGACGCACTACGACGCATGCAGCGAGCTGGCGGCGCGCACGTTGCGGCTCGTCCTCGACGCGCTCGACCTGCCGCCCGCCGCCGCGGACACGCACCAGGGCGATCGCACCACGTCGAGCATGCGCCTCAACCACTACACGGTCGGCGACCCGGTTCCCGAGGACGAGCGGGGCCCGCTCGCCGGCCTCGGCGAGGTCGCGCTCGGTCATCACACCGACAGCGGCGTGCTCACCCTGCTCATCCAGGACGACGTCGGCGGCCTGCAGGCCCACTCCGACGAACACGGCTGGATCGACGTCGAACCGAGGCCGGGCACGATCGTGGTGAACCTCGCCGACTGCATGCAGGTGTGGACCAACGATCGCTACCGGGCCGCCCTCCACCGGGTGCAGCCGATGTCGACGTCGACGCGCATGAGCATCCCGTATTTCTCGAACCCGTCGTACGACTGCACGGTCGAACCGGTCGCCGACGTGGCGGGCGGGCCGGCCCGGTACCGCCCGTTCACGTTCCGCCAGTTCATCGCGGCACGGGGCGCCGACAACTACGCCGACCTCGGCGCCGAGGACACCCAGATCAGCGACTTCCGCATCTGAACTCCGGCCTCGGACCCGTGTGTCCGCGGGTCGTGCGCCTCTGGTCGCCGTCGATCTCGACGCTCACGCTGGTCTCGTGCGCAGGACGAGGGTGTTGGTGGTGCTGATCGCAGCGACCGCGGTGCTGATCGCCGTGCTCGCGTGGGCGACGTGGGCGTTCGACCGGACGGGCCTCGCGTTCGCCTTCGTCGTGGTGTGGGCGCCGATGACCTGGCTCGGCACCATCGGCAGGGTCGTCACGCCACGGCTCCCCGACCGCTGGCACGAGCTGCGCGGGTTCGAGCTCGACGGTCGGCTGTACGAACGCCTCGGGGTGCGGATCGTGAAGCGGTTGCTGCGTCGTGGGCCGCTCGCGGCGTTCAACCCACACCTCCACCTGCCTGCGGAGCGCACCCCGCAGCAGCTCGCGCAGCTCGACCAGCGCATGCGGGACGCCGAGGCGAGCCACGCCATTCTCCTGTTCGTCACGCTCACCGCGGCCGTCGTGTCGGCGGCCGAGCTCCGGTGGGCGACCGCTGCGTGGATCCTGTCGTTCGACGTCCTGCTCAACGGATACCCGGTGATGCTGCAGCGCTACAACCGCGCGCTGCTGCGCCGGCGATTCGGTGCGACGAGTCGGACCCGCCGAGCCGGGGAAGCCGGCGGCTAAGGAAGATTCGGGCGTTCGCCGACGATCGTGCGATCGCCGAGCGGCTCGGACAGCTCGACCGTGAACGGCGTGTCGGGATTGCTCGGACACTCCACATCGCCACCGACTGCACGGACGCCGACATCGATGTCGATCGCATCGGCGCCGTACACGACCTCGACGACGATGCGACCCTCCGCCGACCGGCCGGACGCACACTCGACCTCGTTGACGACGATCGGCACCTCGCGACTCGTCGGCCCGAGTGACGCCCCCTCGGCGACCCACCAGCGGGCCGGAACGGCGGCGCCGAGATCGTCGTCGAGCACCGCGACGAGCGCACCCACGACCACCCCGGCCGCGGCGAACGCCACGAACACCTCGGCCCATCGCGGCAGCGGATCGACCATCATCCCGCCGGACCGTTCATTCGACGGCCGGTTCGAGCAGACGGAACGTCCGAGCGCGCGGGTCGAGTTCGGCGGTGACGCCGAGCGGCAGGATCCACTGCGGATCGGTGTGTCCGAAGTCGAGGTTGGTGGCGATGACGACGTCCGAGGCACCGAACTCGTCGACGACGACCGAGCACACCACTTCGTCGAGCTCGTGCTTCTGGGCGTCGGTGTAGCCGCGGGCACGGCCGAGGGCGAGCCCGACGATGCGGTCGAACACACCCTGCACGCCGTAGTTGAACAGCCAGTACCGCACCTGACCGACGGTCGGCCGGTCCTCGGAGGTCTCGAGGAACAGGATCCTGCCGGTCCACCACTCGGGCGACGGCCAGTACTGCGAACCCTTCAAGAACTCGAGCACCTCGATACAGCCACCGACGAGTGGTCCGCTCACGGCGTGCTCGCCGTTCAGCCAGCGCCAGCCGTCGTGGGGCCGCAGCGGTCCGACCGCGGCGGGGTCGTCCGTCGTGCTCCAGTCGACGTACGAGTCCACCCAGTGCGGGAAGGGGCGGTACTCGTAGGTCGGGGTCGGCTCGAACAGGATCGACCGCAGGTGCTCGTCGAAGCCAGCGAACCGGGCCGACTGGGCGAAGCCCGCCATCACCGCAGGACCGTTGAACGTGACCAGTCCCAGCTGGTGTGCGAACAGCAGCTGGGTCGCAGTGTCGGAGTACCCCATGAACACCTTGGGGTTCGACCTGATCACGTCAGGGTCGAGGAACGGCAGGATCCGCGCGGAGTCGTCACCGCCGATCGACGCCACGATCGCGTTCACCGACGGGTCCGCGAACGCGGCGTTGAGGTCTGCCGCTCTGCCGCGTGGATCCGCGCGCAGGTCGCCGGCCGACCGCCGTGTGCCCGGGTACTCGCGCACGACGAGTCCGAGCCGCTCGAGCGCCTCCACGCCCGCCTGGTGGACCGCAGGGAAGGTGTGCGGTCCGCCCCACGACGTGGACACGACCGCCACGGTGTCTCCAGCGGTCAGGCGAGCCGGTCGTTGCACCACGCCACCAGTGTCCCATTCCCGACGTCGCCATCGCAGCGACATTCCAGGTCATCGTGTGACACCCCGTCGGCAGGCTCGTGGTGTCGGTTCGTCGGGCGTGCCCTGACTTCGGTGTCACACCCTGTTCCTAGGATCGTCGCAGTCGTTCCGTGTTCCCCCGGGACGTGATCGGGACCCTTCGGGTTCCCTCGTATCACCGTTGAACCGCACCTGAGTTCGGGCGTCGGGGGAAGGAGCGTGCGCATGTCCACGGTCGTCGACGATCCCATCGTGGATCCACCGGAGGTCTCCGACGAGGAGATCCTGTCGCGCTGTCGCGAGATCGAGGTGGCGCGGCGGGCGATGCTCGCCGAGCACGTCACGTTGTTGCGCGAGTTGGAGAAGCGGAAGCTGTACGACGCGGACGGCCACCGTGACCTCGCCGGCTACGGGCGGGCGGAGTTCCGGTGGGCCGACCGAGACGCCAAGGCACACCGCGATCTCGAGCGGCTCTGCCGTTCGTGTCCGCAGGTGCTCGACGCGCTCACGGTCGGCCATGTCGGCAGCGCGCAGGTGTTCCTGCTCGCACGATTGGCTCGCGCGCCGCGTGTGGGGATCTCTGTGGCGGAGCAGATCGACGACTTCCTCGATCACGCCGCGAAGCTGTCGTTCCTGGCGTTCGAGCAGTACGTGATCGCCTGGAAGTGCCTCATGGATCAGGACGGGCCCGACCCCGACCGAGCGCACCGGAACCGCAAGGCCAGCCTCGGGCAGACCGGGCTCACCGGCAAGTTCGACGTGGAAGGACCCGCGAGTGATCACGTCAGGTTGAAGGCGATGCTCGCCCATTTCGAGGAGATCGAGTTCCACCGCGACTGGGCCGTCGCCAAAGCCATCCACGGCGACGACGTCTCCGTCGACAAGCTCGCCCGCACCGCCACCCAACGCCGCTACGACGCCTTCCAAGAACTCCTCCGCCACGTGACCCTGCCGAAGATGGTCGACCCCGACCTCCAAGACGACGAGACCGGCGAGACCGGCGAGACCGGCGAGACGGTCGATGAGAGCCCGGAACCGGATGGACCCGTCACCACGGTGCTGAACATCGTGATCGACGCCGAATCGGCGGTGCACGGGTTGGAGCAGTTGCTCGGGATCTCGTCGATGGCACCGGTCAGGTCGCCGTTCGGACCCGATCGGGCGTTCTGCCAGACCTGCGACGGCGACCCCATCGCCCTCCGCGACGCGGTGCTCGCCGGCTTGGCCGGCAAGATCCGGATCGTGCTGCGCGGCAAGGACGGGTTGCCGACCGCGATGTCGTCCGCACAACGGTTGTTCACCGGCGCCAACCGCGATGCGGTCCTCATGACCGCAACGCATTGCACCGACGACGGGTGCATCGTCCCCGCCACCAAGTGCCAGACCGACCACCTGCAACCCGCCTCAGGGGGAGACCTGTGTCTGCAACGGCGGACTCGCCTGCGGGCACCACAACCGATGGCGCTACCTCGCCAAGGTCAAGGTCCGACGACTCGCCGACGGGATCATCGCCACCTTCCGACCCGACGGATCCCGCATCGCGCCACCTCTCTGACCCGACCACGCACCGAACCCGGCGACGACGAGGCCCTGCAGGGCCCACACGAACACGCCCCGACCGGGGTCAGGAGTCGGCCAGCAACCGGTCGCGCACCTCGGCGAGGCTGCGCACACCGTCGGCGCCTACGCCACAGCAGCCGCCGATCAGGCGGGCACCGAGGGCCACCCACTCCCCCGCCCTGGTGGCCACGTGATCGTCGCCGTCACCGATCCAGCACTTCGCCTCGGCATCCCAGGCGCGCCCGTGGTTCGGGTACACGACGAACGGCAGGTCGGTGCGCTCGCGGGCGGCCACCAACAGCGACGTCACGTGTCGCGGGTCGGTGCAGTTGAGCCCGATCGCCACCAGGTTGGCGGCTCCCTGCACCGCAGCGATGGCGTCACCGATCGGCTCGCCGCCGCAGGTGGTTCGCTGGTCGGCGCACGTGAAGGTGAGCCACGCCGGTGGCGAGCCGATCCGGCGCAGTTCGTCGAGCACGATCTCGGCCTCGGCGACGGTGGGGATGGTCTCGACGGCGAACACGTCGGCACCGGTGTCGGCCAGGATCTCGAGCCGTTTCCGATGGAACGCACGGACGTCGGCCCACGAGGCGGCGTAGTCGCCGCGGTACTCGCTGCCATCGGCCAGGTACGCGCCGTACGGGCCGATCGACGCGGCGACGAACGCAGCGCCCGATCGGCGGGCGAGCTCGGTCGTCGAGGCGAGCGCAGCGGCCGCCGCCGCACGATCGAGCCCGGCACGTTCGAAGCCGTCGACGCTCGCCTGGTAGCTCGAACTGATCACCACGTCGGCGCCGGCGTCGACGAAACGGCGATGCGCCGCAACGATCACCTCGGGGCGATCGATCACGAGTTGCGCCGTCCACAGCGCACCATCGGGATGGTGCCCGAGCTCCTCGAGCGACGTCGACAGCCCGCCGTCGACGACGGTGAACGGCTCGCGCAACAGCCGCGGCACGACGACGCCCGTCATCGATGCGACGCGGGCACCGGCCGCACGGTGACGCCGGCGGCCGCCATCGCCGCCTTCGCGTCGGCGATGCGGTGCTCGCCGAAGTGGAAGATGCTCGCCGCGAGCACACCGGTGGCGCCGCCCTGTAGGACGCCCTCCGCCAGATGGTCGAGCGTGCCGACGCCGCCACTGGCGATCACCGGCACGCCGACGGCGTCGGTGACCGCGCGGGTGAGCTGCAGGTCGAACCCTTCGCGGGTGCCGTCACGGTCCATCGACGTGAGCAGGATCTCGCCGGCGCCCAGCGTCGTGGCCTCCACGGCCCACGCGATCGCATCGATGCCCGTGGGCGTGCGACCGCCGTGCAGGTACACCTCGAACCCCGAGCCGTCGACACGGCGCTTGGCGTCGATCGCACACACGACGCACTGCGCACCGAACTCGGCAGCGATCTCGCGGATGAGCTCCGGCCGCTGCACGGCTGCGGTGTTGACACTCACCTTGTCGGCACCGGCGCGCAGCATCGACCGCGCATCGTCGACCGACCGGATGCCACCGCCGACGGTGAACGGGATGAACACCTCCTCGGCCGTGCGCGACACCACGTCGATCATCGTGCGACGGCCGTCGCTCGACGCGGTGATGTCGAGGAACACGAGTTCGTCGGCGCCCTCGCGGTCGTAGAACTCCGCCATCTCCACCGGATCGCCGGCGTCGCGGAGGTCGACGAAGTTGACGCCCTTGACGACCCGACCGTCGGTGACGTCGAGACACGGGATCACACGCGACACCCTCATGCCGGCACACCTCCATCCGAGCCGAGACCACGCAGCGCCGACACGCCGTCGGCGACCGTGAACCGGCCCTCGTACAACGCCTTGCCGGTGATGACGCCGGCGATGCCCGGCACGCGGCCGAGCTCGACGACGTCGGCGAGCGTGGCCACACCACCGCTCGCGATCACCGGGATGCGGGTCGCACGCGCCGCGGCGCTGAGCCCCTCGACGTCGGGACCCTGCAGCATGCCGTCGCGGCCGATGTCGGTGATCACGAACGCCGCCGCGGTGGGGAACCAGCCGAGCGCGTCGAACAGCTGCACGCCGCTCCCCTCGGTCCATCCGTGCACGGCGAGCTCACCGGCTCGGTGGTCGAGACCGACGGCGACGGCGACGATCTCGGACGCGTCGGCCACGAGCTGCGGGTCGCGGACCGCAGCCGACCCCATGACCACCCGGGCGACGCCGGCATCGGCGAGCACCTCGGCATCGGCGACCGTGCGCACGCCGCCACCGGTCTGCACCTTGGCGCGACCGTTCACGGCGTGGGCGATGGCCGCCACCACGTGACGGTTCTCTGGCGAGCCCGAACGTGCCGCGTCGAGATCGACCACGTGGATCCACGTCGCGCCCTGGTCGGCGAACGACGCGGCAACCGCAACGGGGTCGTCGCCGTACTGGGTCTCCTGGTCGTAGTCGCCCTGCAGGAGACGCACCACGCGACCGCCTCGCAGGTCGATGGCCGGGTACAGCTCGGCGGTCATGCCCGCACCGACCCGGCGAGACGGACGAAGTTGGAGAGCAGCGCGAGGCCCGATTCGCCCGACTTCTCCGGGTGGAACTGGGTGGCGAACACGTTGTCGCGCCGGAACGCCGCGTTGACGATGCCGCCGTACTCACACGTGGCGGCCACCGCCGCGGGGTCGGTCGGCACGCCGTGCAGCGAATGCACGAAATACACCCAGGGAGACTCGCCGAGCCCGGCGAACATCGGGTCGTCGGCGTGCTGTGCCGACACGGTGAGCTGGTTCCACTGCATCTGCGGCCGGGGCAGCTCGGCGCTCAGCCAGCGCACGGTGCCACCGATGACGCCGAGGCCCTGCGCGTGCGGGTCCTCCTCGCTGCCGTCGAACAGCATCTGCATCCCGACGCAGATGCCGAGGAACGGTCGTCCGGACGCCACGGCGCGGTGCACCTCGTCCTCCAGACCTGCGGCGCGCAGGGCGTCCATGCACGCACCGAAGGCGCCCACACCGGGCAGCACGACGGCGTCGGCCGCGGCGATCACCTCGTGGTCGGCCGTGAGCACGGCGTCGGCACCGCAGTGCTCGAGCGCCTTCTGCGCCGAACGCAGGTTGCCGATTCCGTAGTCGAGCACGGCGAGCCGGGGCGCGCCCGCACCCGAGTTCACAGCACGCCCTTGGTGCTCGGGAGCGAACTGCCCTCGACCCGCACCGCGTCGCGCAGGCAGCGGCCGAGGCCCTTGAACGTCGCCTCGATGATGTGGTGCACGTTGCGGCCGCGCACGAGCGACACGTGGAGGGTGATGCCGGCCGCGGTGGCGAACGACGACACCGCGTGCTCGGCGAGCTGCGGATCGAACGGCGGGTTGCCGAGCGGCAGGCACTCGGGCATCTCCACCTCCCACACCATGAACGGGCGGCCGGACAGGTCGAGTGCGACGTCGACGAGCGCCTCGTCGAGCGGATAGCGGCCGCTCGCGAATCGACGCACGCCGACCTTGTCGCCGACCGCCTCGCGAAAGGCCTCGCCGAGCGCGATCGCGACGTCCTCGACGGTGTGGTGGGTGTCGATGTGGAGGTCGCCGGTGGCCGTGATGTTCAGGTCGAAACCGCCGTGCTTGCCCACCTGCTCGAGCATGTGGTCGTAGAACGGGATGCCGGTCGACGCGTGCGCCTCGCCGGTGCCGTCGAGATCGAGGTGCAGCTCGATCGAGGTCTCCTTGGTCACCCGGGTGCGGCTGGCCGCGCGTGCGCTCATGACAGGACCTCCTGGAGGGCGGTGAGGAAGGCGGCGTTCTCCTCGGGCGTGCCGATGGTGACGCGGAGGCAGTCGTCGAGCCGGGGCCAGCTGCTGCAGTCGCGGATGAGGACGCTGCGGTCGAGCAGCCCCTGCCACACCTGACGGCCCGACATGGTGCGGGGCCGGAACAACACGAAGTTCGCACCGCTCGGGAAGTGATCGACGGGCAGGGCATCGAACGCTCGCTGGATGCGCTCGCGCTCGGCGACGATCTGCTCGACCCGCTCGTTCATCTCACCGACGAACCGGAGCGCGAGGCGACCGGCGATCTGCTTCGCCGAGTCGAGGTGGTACGGCAGCACCACCTTGTCGAGTTCGGCGACGAGCCAGCGCGGGCCGACGAGATAGCCGAGGCGCGTGCCGGCCATCGACCAGGTCTTGGAGAACGTGCGGGTGACGACGAGCGGCACCTCCTCGTCGAGCAGCTCGAGCGCGCTCCAGTCGGCGAACTGGCCGTAGGCCTCGTCGACCACGAGCAGGCCCGGCTCGGGCAGCATCGCCACGGCTGCCAACACGGCACGCACGTTGGCGGCCGGCTCGACCAGACCGGTCGGGTTGTTCGGCGAGCACAGGAACGTGACGGTGGGCCGGTCGCGAGCGATCGCCGCCAGCGCCGCCTCGAGATCGAGGGTGAAGTCGGCAGCGCGGTCGGTCTCGGAGACCGTGGCGCCGGTGAGCCGGGCGATGTGTGCGTGCAGCTGGTACGTGGGCTCGAAGGTGGCGACGGTGCGGCCCGGGCCGGCGAAGGCGAGCAGCACCGTCTGCAGCACCTCGTTCGAGCCGTTCGCCACGAAGACCTGCTCGGGGGTGACGCCGTGCAGCGCCGCGATCTCGGCGCGCAACGCTGTGGCGGCGCGATCGGGATACCGGTGCCACGCCACTCGGGACAGCTCTGCGGCGAACGCGTCACGCCACGCGGCCGGCGGTTCGCCGGGCGCCTCGTTGGTGTTGAGCCGGACGCGGACGTCGACCTGCGGCGAGTGGTACCCCTCGAGGGCGCGGAGGTCGTCACGTACAGGCACTCGGGTCACGGGAGCCAACGCTACCGATCAGGGGTCGTCACACCCGGTGCCTTTGCGCGCACCGTCGTGCCAGACTCGACGCATGAGCGCATCCACCGGGAGCACCGCCGCCGAACTGTCGGTCGCCGCCGATCACGTCGACCGCTACCGCGAGCGCGTGGCCGGGCTCGTCACGCCGTTGCTCGGCGGCAACCACGACGATGCGGTCTCCGCGATGTACGAGGCCGAGCGAGCACTGCGCAGCGCGAGCCGGGCGCTCGAGCGGGCCGTCCGTGCCCTCAAGTGATCGGCTGACGCCCCCGTTCGACCGGGGCAGGCACCACCACCCCGAGCGGTCGAACGGGCCCGGATGGCGTTCGCGCGAGGCGCGCGTTTCGCGCACAGGGTGAAAACGAAGCGACGGCCCCCGAAGGGGCCGTCGCTGTGCGAAGTCAGACGGCGGATTCCGACTTCGCCCACAATCCAGGTGGCGGGAACCTGGTTGGTGAAGGCATTGTACGACGGGAACGATGAGAACGCAAGCCGCGGCCGGACCAGCACGGAGCGTACCGAGCGACCACCCTCGGTGACCGCGATCGTCAAGGCTTCGTCAAGCCGAGAGCGGCTCGACTCAAGCTTTCGTCGTGTTCGCAGCACCGCGTCGCCGCGGCAGCGACGACGACGGGCACACGTCTTCCAGCACACAGTCGGCGCAGCGCGGCTTCTTCGCGTCGCACACCCGGCGGCCGTGGAGGATGGTGCGCAGACTGAACGGGCCCCACGCTGCCGGCGGGAGGAACGATTCGAGTTCGTGCTCGACCTTCACCGGATCGTCCTGTTGGGTGAGGCCGAGCCGTCGGCTCAACCGTCCGACATGAGTGTCGACCGGTAGACCGGGCAGGTCGAACACGACGGTGCGCAACACGTTGCCGGTCTTGCGCCCCACACCCGGCAGGGTGACCAGATCGTCGAGCTCGGTGGGCACCTCGCCGTCGTAGCGCTCGAGCAACGCCTGGGCCATCCCGATCAAGTTCTTGGCCTTGGTCTGGAAGAAGCCCGTCGACCGGACGATCTCCTCCAGCTCCGACGGATCCGCGCCGGCCAACGTCTGCGGATCGGGATACCGGGCGAACAGCGCCGGCGTGACCATGTTGACCCGGGCGTCGGTGCACTGCGCCGACAGGATCGTCGCCGCCAGCAGCTCGAACGCGTTGGTGTGGTCGAGCTCGCACACTGCCTCGGGATACTCGACGGCGAGGCGCTCGGCGACCACTCGCGCCCGACCCTTGGGTGTTCTCGGCTGTGCCACGCCGTGAGGCTACGGGCCGACGGGCTCCTGCCCGACCATGGGCGGGTAGCCTCGACCGAATGCTGCGGTTCGACGTGCACCACGTGCTCGACCCAGCCGAACGCGCCGCGGTGACCGACCTCGTGGCCCGCGAGCAGCAGCGCACCGGGCACCGTCCGGTGTCCGATCAGGCCTGGCTCGAGCTGGTCCACGGCGGCCCCACCTGGCACGCCGCGATCACCTGCCGCAGCGACGGTTCCTCGGCACCGTCGGACCAATTGTTCGCCATCTGCCTCGTCGGCCACGGTGCAACCTGGACGCTCGAAGTGGTGGTCGACCGCGACCGGCCGGCCCGCCACGCCCTCGTGCACGGCATTCTCGCCGCCGCACGCGACGAGATCGCCCGCGCCGGCGGCGGCGACGTGCGCTGGTGGCTGTTCGACGCCGGCGACGACGCCGATGCGCTGGCTGCCTCGGCCGGTCTCGCACCGGGGCGTGCCCTGTTGCAGATGCTGGTCGAGCTCCCACTCGCCGGATCGTCCGACGGCAGACCGCCGGTCACGACGCGGCCGTTCGAGGTCGGCCGCGACGAGCGGGCGTGGCTCGAAGTGAACAACGCCGCCTTTGCCTGGCATCCCGAGCAGGGCATCTGGGACCTGGCGACCATCGAGCTCCGTGAACGCGAGGACTGGTTCGACCCGGGGGGCTTCCTGCTCCACGAACGTGACGGACGGTTGGCGGCGTTCTGCTGGACCAAGATCCACCGCGACGTCGATCCGGTGCAGGGAGAGATCTACGTCATCGCCGTGCACCCGGACTTCCACGGCTCGGGACTCGGTCGTGCCCTCACCGTCGCCGGACTCGACCACATCGTCTCCCGCGGCGTCACGACCGGGATGCTGTTCGTCGACCTCGACAACACCTCGGCCGTGCGGCTCTACGAGTCGCTCGGCTTCCGCATCCACCGCGTCGACCGCGCCTACACCGGCCATGTCCCAGCGGCCGTCGCCCCAGACCCGATCGCCCCCACCGACCAGGAGCACCCATGACCGATCTCACCGACGCCCCCGGTGCCGCCGACGACGTCGAGGGACTCCCCCGCTGGAGCGCCGCCGACGTCCATGACTCGTTCACGGCGCGCTCGTTCACCGATGCGATGGAGCGGATGGCGAGCGACGTCGACCGCCTCGTCGCCCTGTCCGACGAGCACGGTGTCCGCGCTGTCGAGCCCCGCTCGCCCACGGCGGCCGACGCCGACGCCACGGCCGCCGTCATCGAGGCCTACAACGCCGCGGCCCGCCAGGTCGGCGAACTGCGCGCCTACACCTACGCCACGGTCGCCACCGACACCCGCCACGAGCAGGCCCAGTCGCTGCTGTCCGAGATCGAGACCCGCGACGCCAAGGTCACCCCGTTGCTCGCTCGCCTGGCCGACTGGGTCGCGTCGCTGGGCGCCGACGAACTCGCGACGATGCACCCCACCATCGCCGATCACGTCGGACCGCTTCGGCGGCTCGCCGTGCGCGCCGAGCGGCAGATGAGCGAGTCCGAGGAGCACCTCTACGCCGAACTCGCCACCACCGGGTCGTCGGCGTGGTCGCGCCTGCAGCGCGAGATCACCTCGCAGCTCACCGCAGAGGTGGCACTCCCGGACGGCCCGGCCACGATGCCGATCAACGCGGTGCGGGGACTGGCATCGCACGGCGACCCCGCCGTTCGACAGGCCGCGTACGAGGCTGAACTCGCCGCCTGGCCCACCGTCGCCCCGGTGTGTGCTGCGGCGATGAACGCCATCAAGGGCGAGGCCAACACCGTGAACCGACGTCGTGGCTGGCCGTCCCCGCTCGACGCATCGCTGTACGCGAACAGCGTGTCGCGCCCCACCTACGACGCGATGAACGCGGCGATCACCGCATCGCTGCCGACGATCCGGGGCTGGATGCGCACCAAGGCACGCCTCCACGGCCATGACGGTCCGCTCCCCTGGCGCGACCTGTTCGCCCCACTGCCCGTCGCCCCCGGCGGCATCTCGTGGCAGGAGGGGCTCCGCCTCGTGCGCGACGCCTTCGCCGACTACAGCGGCCCGCTCGCGTCGCTCGTCGACCGTGCGGTCGCCGAACGCTGGATCGACGCAGCACCTCGCGATGGCAAGGTGGGCGGGGCGTTCTGCATGTCGTTCGTCGACGACCGCTCGCTGGTGCTGCTCAACTGGAGCGGCTCGGTCGACTCGGCCCAGATCACCGCGCACGAGCTCGGCCACGCCTATCACAACACCCAGCTCACGCATCGCACACCGCTGCAGCGACGACTCCCGATGGCGCTGGCGGAGACGGCGAGCATCTTCTGCGAGACCCTCGTCGTCGAGGCCGGGCTGCAGCACCTGCAGGGTGCCGACCGGCTCGCGCTGCTCGACGTCGACCTGCAGACGTCGGCCCAGGTGGTCGTCGACATCCGTTCACGGGTGCTGTTCGAGACCGAACTGTTCGCCCGTCGGCAGCGCCGCACCCTCGGCGCCGGCGAGCTGCACGAGATGATGCGCGAGGCACAGGCCGACGCCTACGGCGACGGGCTCGACCAGTCGACCGCCCACCCGTACATGTGGATCCTGAAGCCGCACTACTACAGCTCGCACTTCTACAACTGGCCCTACACCTACGGGCTGCTGTTCGGGCTCGGGCTGTACGCCCGCTACCAGGACGACCCCGAACGATTCCAGGCCGGCTACGACGACCTGCTCTCGAGGGCGGGCATGGACTCGGCCGAGGAGCTCGGTACGGCGTTCGGCCTCGACGTCACCGACGAGGGTTTCTGGGCCGCGAGCCTCGCAGTCATCGGCGAGCGAATCGCCCAGTACGAGACGTTGGCCACCGACCTCGGGCTGCTGCAGGACACGACGCCGTGAGCACCCGCTACGACGTCGACCGCTCCCAGCTGGCCGAGCAGCTCACCGGCGAACCGCGGTATCGGCTCGACCAGGTGTGGCAGGGCCTGTACACCCAGCTCGCCACCCCCGAGGAGCTGACGTCGTTGCCGAAGGCACTCCGCGCCCGCCTCGATGCGGAGCTGCCGCTCGCGCTGCACCAGGAGATCCGGCGCATGAGCGACGGCGGCGACACCGTGAAGTACCTGTGGCAGCTCGACGACGGCAACCGCATCGAGACCGTGCTCATGCTCTACCCCGACCGGGTCACCGTCTGCGTCAGCAGCCAGGCCGGGTGCGCGATGGACTGCGGCTTCTGCGCCACCGGGCAGGCCGGCTTCAAGCGCCATCTCACCACCGGCGAGATCGTCGAGCAGGTGGCCCGCGCTGCCCGCGAGGCGAAGGACATGGGCCGGCGCCTCGCCAACGTCGTGTTCATGGGCATGGGCGAACCGCTCGCCAACGAGGGTGCCGTGTGGGGCGCGATCGAGCGCATCCACGGCGACATCGGGCTGTCGGCCCGGCACCTCACGGTGAGCACGATCGGCATCGTGCCCGGCATCCGCAGCCTGGCGGCGCGCCCGCTGCCGGTGAACCTCGCGGTGTCGCTGCACGCCGCGAACGACGAGCTGCGCAACACCCTCGTGCCGATGAACAAGCGCTACCCGCTCGAGCAGTTGATGAACGCCTGCGCCGACTACCTGGCGGTGAAGGGCCGACGGATCAGCTTCGAATGGGCACTCATCGAAGGCGTGAACGACCGCGACAGCGATGCGTTCGAACTCGCCGCGCTGTGCAAGCGGTTCCGGCTCGCAGCCCACGTGAACCTCATCCCCCTCAACCCCACGCCGGGCTGGCCGACGATCGGCAGCAGCCCCAAGCGCGTGCAGCAGTTCCGCGACCTGCTCGAGTCACGCGGCGTGAACGCCACCGTGCGCCGCAACCGGGGCACCGACATCGATGCCGCATGCGGTCAGCTCGCCGCCGGACAGCCGGTGGAGATCAGGACCCCGCGAGGTACTTCGGGTTCGCCACGCTGAGCTTGTCGCGCACGCTGGCCCACACCAGCTCGCGCACCTCGTCCGCACGCTCGTCGAGTTCGCCGCTGCGGATGCGCGCCGCCAGCTCGGCCTCGTCGGCGCAGCCGAGCTGATCGAGCCTCGCCTGATGCGTCGCCGCCTGGACGGCGCCGGCGTCGAGCTCGCGCTCCACCATCGCGAGCACGTTGATCGCCACGCGAGCGTGGAACTGCAGCCGTCCGGTGGTGCCGGTGAGCACGTCGCGCTCGAGCCATTCACGCACCGATTCGACGAGCTCTCGGCTCGTCGGCATGTCGTGCGGGATCACCAGCGTCCCTCCAGGGCCAGGAACAGGTCGTGTTCGTTCTCGCACACCCGTCGCCCGATCGCAGCGAGCTCGTGGCTGCGGGAGAAGCCCGACATGTGCGCGTTGCACTGGAGGATGCACATGATCCCCCACTTCAACGTCCCGAGCACCTCCCACCACCGCGCCTCGTCGGGGTCGACCGTGGCGCCGCCCGCGGCCTCGTAGGCGTCGAACAACTGCTGATAGTCGCCGACGCCGGCGACCGGTTTCGGCGAACCGAACCGCCAGGCCTTCACACACAACCAGCCGAGGTCCTCCATCGGGTCACCGAGGTGCGCCAGCTCCCAGTCGAGTACGGCCCGCAGACCATCGGGGCCGACGATCACGTTGCCGAGCCGGAAGTCACCGTGCACGATCGCCTGGCGGGGCGACACCGGCCGGTGCTGTTCGAGCCAGCGGAACGCGAGCTCGAACGTCGGATGCGGCTGTCCGAGCGTGTCCATCACCGTGCGGTAGTACTCGATCTGGTCCTGCTCGACGAGACCCGGTGCGGTGTCGACGGGAATCGCGTGCAGCTGGGCGAGCGCGGCGCCGAGCTGGGCGGGCAGCATCGTGCGGGCCTCTGCATACTCGTCGTCGCGGAGGATCTTGCGGGCGATGGTCTCGCCCTCCACCGCGGTCATCACCATGAACGACGCGCCGAGCGGCGAGTCGTCACCGGTTCCGGAGGCGATCACCTGGGCGACCGGCATACCGGCGGCGCCGGCGGCCCGCAGCACCGACGCCTCGACACCCATGTCGCGTCCGTCGCCGCTGCGTTGACGCTGCAGGATCAGCGGGCGTCCGTCGGCGACGAAGCGCCACGTCTCACGCGACGCACCGCCCGAGAGGCGGACGACATCGGTGACCGAGGCGGCACCCACCACACCGGCGAGTTGTCCCGCGAGTTGGCCGGCGAGTCGATCGACTGGAGGGGCACTCATGGTCGTCGAGCCTTGCCGACGCGTGTGCGCCGTCCCGAATCGGGCCCTCCCGGGCAGACGGGTCAGCGGTTCAGCAGTGGTTGCGCACGGTGGCGTACGGGTTCACCGCTGCACCACCGCCGGGATGGATCTCGAAGTGCAGGTGCGGGGTCGAGAACTTGGCGTTGCCGGTGTCGCCGACATAGCCGATGACGGTGCCCGCCGTGACCTGGCCGAGCGTGGCCCAGTTGTCGAGGTGTGCGTAGTAGTACTTGTTGCCGTCGGCGCCGGCGAGCTGGACGGTGTTGCCGCCGAGGGTGTTCACCTTCGATTGCGCGAAGCCGTCCACCACGGCCACCACCGGCAATCCCCGGTTGGCGATCATGTCGACGCCCTGGTGCGAACGTCCGCCGCTGCGGGGCGCGCCCCACGTGTCGCCGAAGCCCGTCGGACCCTGGACGGGACAGACCCACCCCGGTCCGGCGAGGTCACCCGCCGCGCCACCGGGACGACCGCCGGCTCCGCTGTTGCCGGTGAGTCCACCGCCGGTGCCGCCGGTCGACTTGTTGGTCGGACCCGAATCGTCGATGTCACCGTCGCCACCGGTGCTGGTGTCGGTGGGGGCGTTCGCCCCGAGCTGGCTCTGTGACCCGACGGAGTCCTGGGCGGCGGCCTGGGCGCGCAGCGCGTCCGCTGCGGCGTCCTCCTGGCGGCGACGCTCGGCCTCTTCCGCGGCGAGCGCCTGTCGGACCGCCTCGTCCTCGAGCCGTTGGGCCTCGACCTGCTTGAGCCGCTCGATCTCGGCCAACGCCTCCTCGCGGCGCCGGTCGAGTGCATCGCGGGCTGCCTCGGCATCGACCTCGGCTTGGTCCAGCTCGGCCCGCTTGTCCTCGAGCTCGGCATTGAGGGCGTCGAACTCGTCGAAGTCCTCGGCCGAGGTCTCGTTCACCACGTCGATCAGCACGGCCACCTGCGCCTGCTCGCCGGCGGTGCGGAAGCCGGTGAGCAGCGGCAACGAGTCGGTGCCACTGCGAGTGAAACGGTTGATCGCCACCTTCTCGACCGTCGCCCGCAGCGCATCGATCTGCGTCTGCAGCACCGCGATGTCGTTCTCGAGCGCCTGCTGGGAGAGCTCGAGCTGGTCGAGATCGCTCTCCGCCTGGAACAGCGCGTCGGCCGCGGCGTTGGCGCGTTCACGAGCGTCGGCGATCTCCTCGGCGGCCTGCTGGGCGGCGTCGTCGGAATCGTCGGCTCGTACGGGCGTCGATGGCACTGCCGGAACCAGCAGCGCCATCCCCGCCAGGATCGCCCAGAGTGCACGCATGTGCACGGAACGCTACCTCCGCACCCCCATCCACCACGGTCACCTCCCTGTCCGGGCGATTTCTTGACGAACTCCAGACGATCGTCGGCCCGTGGGAACCGGCCGCCCTGCCCGCGACGCCCTAGCGTCTGGCCTCGTGACCGGCCGCTCCCCTGCCCCCTCGACCTCCGAACCGCGCCCGGGCCAGGGCCCGGTGCTCGACCTCCGCGGCGTCTCGTTCGTGCGTGACGAACGGGTGATCCTCGCCCCGATGGACTGGCGGGTGGCGGCCGACGAGCGCTGGCTCGTCCTCGGCGCGAACGGCTCCGGCAAGACGACCCTGGTGCGCATCGCCGCCATGTACGAGCACCCGTCGTCGGGCGACGTCACCGTGCTCGGTGAGCATCTCGGGCGCACCGATGTGCGCGTGCTGCGCCGCCGCATCGGCTATTCGTCCGCCGCGATCGCCGCCCAGATCCGTCCCGAGCTGACGTGCATCGACGTCGTGATGACGGCCAAGTTCGCCGCACTGGAACCGTGGTGGCACCGCTACGACGACGACGACCGCGCTCGGGCCGTCGCCTGCCTGGATCGGATGCGCGTGGCCCGCTTCGCCGACCGATCGCTCGGCACGCTGTCGTCCGGGGAGCAGCAGCGTGTGCTCCTCGCGCGCGCCCTGATGACCGATCCGGGCCTGCTGCTGCTCGACGAGCCGAGCGCCCGCCTCGACCTCGGTGGCCGGGAGCAACTCGTCGCCGCACTCGCCGAGCTCACGACCGACCCGGACGCGGCGCCGCTCGTCCTCGTCACCCACCACCTCGACGAGGTGCCGGAGGGGATGACCCACGTGCTGATGCTGCGCCAGGGCCAGGTGGTGGCGCGCGGCCCGATCGACACGACGCTCACCTCGGCCGCGCTCAGCGACTGCTTCGAGATGGCGCTCCAGCTCGAACGGCGCAGCGACGGACGCTGGTCGGCCTGGGCCGATCGCTGATCAGTCGGCGACCAGTTCGAGCAGCCGCTCGCGGCCGGCGACGATCTGTTCCGCCAGCACCTTCTCCATCACGCCGCCCGTCCACAGGGCACCGCCGTAGTGGAGGCGCATCTCCAACCGACTCGCCGGTGCACCGTCATCGATGCCGGCGCTGCCGTCATCGCTGCTGACGACCGTGGCGTCGAGCACCCAGGGCGAGTGGCTCCGGCCGTCGTGCTCCACCCGCTCGTAGCGGACGTGGGTGCCCGCCGGGTCGTGCACGGTGCGCACCATGCGCAACCGCTTCGAGCGGGCGAAGGGACCGAGGCGGGCGCGCAGTTCGACCTCCCACGCCGGACGGCCGTCGGCCTCCGGGGCGACGGCCGACACGCGGTGTGCGAGCGGCATCCACGCCGGGTAGTCGGTGAGCTCGTCGACCAGGGAGAACAAGCGATCGGGCGCACAGGGCGCATCCATCTGGGCAGCGACATCCACCCCCGCAGTATCGCCCGGCCACGGGACCGAACGCGACCTCCGGTGTCGTCGGGCGTCGTACAGCGCGGTCAGGCGCCGTCGGCGGTGATGCCACGGAAGGCCCGCGACAGCAACCGGCCACGGGCCTGCAGGAGTCCGGACAGATCGTCCTGCTGGTCGAACCGCGGCTGCCACGGCAGGACCTGGGCGTCCTGCTCTTCCGGCTCCTCGGCCACCGGTTCGGCCGGTTCCTCGGCCACCGGTTCGACCTCGAGTTCGGCCTCGGCTGCGATCTCGACCTCGACCGGCTCGACCAGCGCGATGACCTCGTCCTCGTCCTCGAGTTCGGCCTCGTCCTCGAGTTCGGGTTCGATCACCGGGCGCACCATCGCCACGGTCGGGTCGGTCACCAGCGCGATGGGTGCCGGGCCGGCCTCGCGGATCTCGCCGTCGGGCGAGCCACCGGCGCCCATGTCCTCGAGGCTCAGCTGCATCGCCGCGGTGCGCAGCAGCTCCATCGTGCGATCGCCGCGATCCGCCCGCGAGCGACGCTGGCGAGGGCGGACGAGCTCGTCGGTGAGATCGTGCATCCGCGCCGCGGTGAACAGGCGCGGCACGGGCTCGCGACGATCGTCGAGCATCCATCCGAGCGGCACCACCATCGCGTCGGCGTGCCGTCGGCAGAGACCACCGGAACGGGCGCCCTGCGTCGCGTCGTAGGCGTCGAGCCACACGACGAGCGACTCCGCGTCGAAGCCGTACGCCACCTCGGCGGGCGACGAGCACCCCGGGCGTTCACAGAGTCGCGGCATCGTTCGGAAACGGTACTCCACCCCTCCTCACCTGGGGTGGGATCATCCACCGGGGCGCCCGGTGACGGGTCGGGTCAGCCGGCGGTGCGGAACTGGTTGCGACCCTCGCGCTTGGCCCGGTACAGGGCGTCGTCGGCCGCGCTGACGAGCGCCTCGGGCGTGCGCGCCGTGAGCGGATACTCGGCGATGCCGATCGAGGTCGTCTGCGCATGGTCGGGCGGCAGCGCGGGCGCGCATGCCGCGGTGCACGCGGCGATGAGGCGTTCCGCGAGCGATGTCGCACCCTTGGTGTCGCAGGACGGGCAGATCACGAGGAACTCCTCGCCACCCCATCGGATCACCGTGTCGTGACCGCGCACCGACGTGCGCAGCAGACCGGCGAACGCCGCGAGCACGGCGTCGCCGACGTCGTGACCGTGCCGATCGTTCACCTGCTTGAAGTGGTCGAGGTCGCACAGCAGCACCGACATCGGCTCGCCGGTGGTGTCGGCCATCTGGCGCGCCTGGGTGAGCGCCTTGCTGGCGCGCCGACGGTTGCCGACGCCGGTGAGCTGGTCGGTGTCGGCCTCGGCGGCCAAGCGAATGTTCTGCTCGATCCGCTCGAGGCCCGTGGCCAACGCGAGCACGAGCTCGTCGAGGCGCTGCAGCTGGTCGGCCGCAGGGTGCTCGATGTACCCGATGTCGAGCGCGAGCGACAGCTGCTCGTCGACCACCAGGCGACGTTCGATCTGATGAGCGCCGAGCCGACCGGATTCGGTCTGCAGGGTGCCGGCGAACCGAGCCGCCGTGGCCGACATCGATGCACCGGTGACGCCGGGCAGGCTGGCGAACGCGGCGGTGAGCTCCTGCAGTTCGGCCAGGTTCCACTGCTCGTCGAGCGCAGCGACCACCCGGAGGGCCTTGGCCGCCGCAGCGCGGCGACGGAGCTGCTCGCTCTCGACCACCCGGGCGAGCCCGGTCGCGATCTGGCCGGCGGCCTCGTCGAGGAAACCCGCGGCCCGCAGCGCCTCGGGCACGTCCTGGGCGTGGAGCGTGCCGTCGGCGACACCATCG
Source organism: Actinomycetota bacterium (assembly GCA_963169665.1). Lineage (GTDB taxonomy): Bacteria > Actinomycetota > Acidimicrobiia > Acidimicrobiales > Ilumatobacteraceae > VFMC01. Next base: position 38,587 of record CAUJET010000222.1, read on the forward strand.
ACGGAGAACAGCGCCGTGTTCGGCTGGCCGAGCAGGGTGTCGTGCTTCAGGGCGAGCTCGACGTCGAGGCCGACCGCCGCACCGATGCGGGGCAGTCCCGCCGGGTCGATGCCGATGAGGCACCCCTCGATCGGCGCGTGTTGGGTGAGCACGTCGACCACGGCCTGAGCGAAGCCCGCGAGGTCGAGGTCGGCGGCGACGAGATTGGAGAGCTCGAGCTTCACCGAGGTGGTGAGGAAGCCGACGAGGAACTGGTTGTGGTCACCGGCGCGCAGCTGCTCGACCGCATCGGCCTGCATCTTGTTGAGGGAGTCGAGGACGCTCATCGCTGCTCGGTGAGATCGCTCGTGACCGAGGCCAACTCCGCTTCGATCTCGTTGGTGATGACCGACGGGCGAGCGTCGGCCAGGCCGACCAGCTGCAGCGCCTCGATCGTGGTGAGGCTCCGCTCGGGCGACGTGGCGCCGAGCGAGGTCGCGAAGGCGTGCGCGGCGACGACCACCCGGTCGAGCGTGCCCGTGAGCGCCGCCGGACGGGTGTGGTGGAACGTGGTCGCCGCGACGATGCGGTCGGGCAGGTTCCACTTCGCGAGCAGGCGGCCACCGCTGGCCGCGTGGTCCTGATCGGGGGCTGCGCTCTCGGCCGACACGGCGAGGAGCCACCCGACCTCGTGCAACAGGCCGGCGGTGTACGCGTCGTCGGCCGACTCGCCCGAACGGCGGGCCAAGACAGCCGCCGCGCACGCCGTCGTGATCGAGTGGAGCCAGAGCCAGTCGGGATAGTCGGGTGCGTCGGCGTCGAACACCAGGTCGGCGACCCGGCTCGCGGCGAGCGAGTTCACCAGCGACGTGCCGAGCATGACGCTCGCCTGCCGGACGCCGCCGATGCGGCGCGAGTAGCCGAGGTGGGCGGAGTTCGCCGCCCGCAGCACGGCTGCGGCGAGTGCCGGGTCGGTGAGGATCGTGCGGGTGAGATCGCCACCGACGTCGGTCGAGCTCTGGAGGATCTCGAGCACGACGCGAGCCGAGGCCGGGTGGACCAGGAGACGGCTCTGCTCGGCGAGCACGACGCCGCTGCGCGCAGCGGGGGCGGACGGCGACGCCGATGATGCGGTTGCCGCCGGCGTGATGTTCGAAGGTGTTGCGAAGGCCATGGTTCCGTCTGTGCTGGCTCGAGGTCGGAGGTCTCGACGACCAGGTGTACCGGACCGTACCGATCCCGGAATGCCACGCCCGGTAATGAGGCCACCACCGGGCGCACGTTGGCCAATACCCCCTATATAGGGGGTGCGCGAGTACTGATTCGCAGAACGATCGTTCAGGAAACCCCTCACGTGGGGCGGCGGCGGGCCACGCAACGTGGCTATCGATGAATGATTCTCACGTTGCGTCGGTCCACGGGCGGATCGCCCGGGCATCACCAGGAGAGGTGCTCACAGCCGTGCCCCGACCCGACCTCGGTCTGCAGGGTGGCGTGCTCGAGCCCGAAGCGTTCGACGAGCATCGTCTGTGCCGCCCGCAACACGGGCTGGACCTCCGGCACCGATCGCACCGACAGGTGGGCCGTCAGCACCTCCATGTCGCTCGTGAGCGTCCACGCGTGCAGATCGTGCACGTCGAGCACGCCGTCGATCGCGACGAGCGCCTCGCGCACCTCGTCGAGATCGATGCGGCCGGGCGTCATCTGCGCCAGCACCCGCACGGCATCGATGCCGAGCCGGACGGCGCGGGGAGCGATGAACAACCCGATCGCCGCACCGACCACCGGATCGACCCAATACCACTCGGTGAGGCCCATGATCAGCGCCGCCACCAGCACCCCGACCGATCCGATCGCATCGGCCACCACCTCGAGGTAGGCACCGCGCATGTTGAGGTTGTCGGCGGCATCGGCCCGCAGGAGCCACATCGACACGACGTTCACGGCCAGGCCGACAGCGCCCATCACGAGCACCGGCCAGGACATCACCTCGGGCGGATCGTCGAGACGGCTGATCGCCTCGACGACGACCCAGCCGGCCACACCGACGAGCAACACCGCGTTGCCGAGCGCCGCGAGGATCTCGAGCCGATACAGACCGAAGGTGCGCCGCGAGGTGGTGGCGCTGCGTCGGGCCAACGAGATCGCGACCGCCGCCATGCCGAGCCCGACCGCATCGGTGACCATGTGCCCCGAATCGGAGAGCAACGCGAGCGAGCCAGCGGCGAGGCCGACCACGACCTGGGCGACGGCGAAGGCAGCGACGAGGGCGAAGGTCGACCACAGCCTGCGAACCTGTCGTACGCCATCGGGACCGGCCGCATCCCCCGGTCGGACCCGAACGTGCTGGTGCGAATGCCCGTGCCCACCGTGCGAATGCCCGTGCTGCTGGTGGTGCTGCGGGTGCCCGTCGGCCGCCATGCGGCGACGCTATCGGGCGACACGTTCCGGAACCGGGCATCGAAGCGACGCGGCGAACGTGGTGGGCGTGAAGGGACTCGAACCCCCGACTCCTGCCGTGTGAAGGCAGTGCTCTAACCAACTGAGCTACACGCCCGAGCGGGGCGGACCCCGATCAGGAGTGGCAGGCTACCGCGGACCCGCAGGCCGCACCAACGTCGGCACCCGTCGACACCCATCGACACCCGTGGACGAGCGTGTCGAACGGTCTAGGCGAGCAACTCGCAGGCCCGACCGAACATCGAGGGCACCGACAGCGCGATCCGCTCCCATTCGGGGTCGTGTCGCTTGCCGGTGCGGTGCAGCATCACGTTGAGTCCGCTGATCACCCCGAACCGATAGCCCGACAACGCCCGGTAGAACGCCACGTCGTCGAGCGCGACCGGTCGGCCGACGGCCGCGGCGTACCAGGCCACCAGGTCCTCGAACGGCGGCACACGCTCGAGGCCGGCGGCATCGAACCAGCTCTCGGCGTCGTTCATGAACAGCAGCCAGCCGAGATCGAGCAGCTGCGCGCCGATGCCACTGATCTCCCAGTCGAGCAGGGCCACCACCGACGAGCCGTCGAACAGCACGTTGTTCGTCTGGAAGTCGCCGTGGAAGATGCCGACGTCGGGCGTGGCGGGCAGCCGTCGCAGCAGCAGCTCGCGGGTGCGCTCCCCCATCTCGATCCATTCGGGCTCGGCCGCCTTCTGCAGGATCGGTTGCCAGAAGTCGATCTCCACGTCGAGCTGCTTGGGCACCTCCCAGTCCGACAGCACCTCGAGGTACGGCACTCGGTGCACCAGTGCCAGCGCCTCCACGGCCGAGCGCAGGACGTCGGCGCACGCGACGCCATCGAACACCGGCGCCGGCTCGCGCACGGCGTAGGTCTCCCCCGCCAGGAACCGGACCATGAAGTACGGCACCTCGAACCACTGTTCGTCCGCATCCCACCACACCACCTCGGCCACGGGCACGCCCGACGCGGCGAGTGCCCGGAGCAGCGGCACCTGTCGCAGCACGTCGGTGTTGCCGGCGCGGCGCACCCCCTTCGGCGGCATCCGCATCACCAGCCGATCGAGCTCACCGGTCGCGTCGCGGACCGTGAACCCGAACGAGAGACCCGCGTGCCCCGGCATCGGCCGGAGGTCGGCGATGGTGACGCCCTCGTGGTAGTGCTCGTCCGCCCATCGTTCGAGCTGGGCCTGCAGCACCGCCTGGTCGACACCGGCCATCAGCGACCGGACCCGGCGATCGACTCCGTGAGGTCACCGTCGGGGTCGAACGCGATGCACACGTACTGCTGCGTGTCGTCCCAGTCGGCCTCCTGCGGGTAGATCGTCGTGGCCGACAGCTCGCTGGCGTCGAAGTCGATGCCGACGTACTCGGCGAACACCGGTCGACACTCCGCCTCGATCATCGCCTGGACCTCGTCGACGCCCGGGTACGGCTCGTCGCCACCGGGGAGCTCACCGGCGGCGAAGACCTCGGCGCCGTGCGCTTCGTCGCAGTCGAACGTCTGCACACGAACGACCTCGTCGCTGTTGCGGTCGGGCAGCTCGATGCAGTCACCCGGCTCGAGGTCGAACACGTTCTTGGAGTTGGCGAGGCCGAAGCCGACGGCGATCCAGAACACCACGGCCGAGATGAGGCCGACGATGCCGAGCACGAGGCCGGCGATCGCCATGCCCCGACCCGAGACGGTGCCGGACGAGCGCTTGATCTCCTTCATCGCCAGCACGCCGAAGATGACCGCCAGGATCGCCGGCACGGCGATGAAGCACAGCAGCAGGCCCGAGATGCCGAGCACCAGTGCGGCGATCGCCTTGCCGCTGCGCCGCGGGGCGGCAGGGAACCCACCGCCGAAGGTCGGGCCGCCGACCATGCCACCGAAGCCCGGCGGCGGGGGCGGCACGCCCGGACCGGTCGGCGTCGGCACCGTGTACGGCGAGGGTGCCGGTGCCGGAGGTGCGGGCTGGGGACCCGGCTGGTTGGCCGGCTGGTTGGCCGGCTGCGGCGAGAACGGTTGGGACGGCGGGGGCGGCGGCATGTCGCTCATGGCACGACCGTAGCCACCCGCCGGTCGGCCGACGGTCGTCCGAGGGACGTGCGCCTCAGGCGGGGACGCGCAAGACGCAGGCGATGCCGCGACCCTGCGGGTCGCGGTACTCCTCCGTGCCGGTCGGGCAGAGGTCGTCGAAGTTCAGCACCGACTGCACCTTCGCGTCGTACGGCGTCGTGCATGCGACCTCGGTGAGTTCGAGGCGGGCCTCGTCGATCGTGACGCAGTCGCCCTGGATCAGGAAGTTGTCCGGCTGCACCGGCTTCGGGTCGTCACTGAGCATCGAGCCGATGAACACCACCGCGATCGCGAGCACGCCCATCACGCCGAAGAACTTCCAGGGGAACCTCGACAGATCGCCGGTGGGCACGAGCACCTGCGCCGGCATCCGGCGATCGATCATCGGACCCGACGCCGCCGACCCGGTGGGCTCGCGATCCGTGCGCGCGATCTCCTGGTCGTACCGCAGCCGGCGGTTCGGGTCGCCGAGCACACTCCAGGCCTCGTTCACCGCGGCCATGCGCGCCGACGACGCGTCGCCGTGCCGGTCGGGGTGCGCGTCGCGAGCGGCGCGCCGGTATGCCGCCCGGATCTCCTCTGGGGTCGCCTTCGGGTGCACCGCGAGCGTCGTGTAGTGCGTGGCGCCTCGTCGGTCGGTCACGTGGTCCCGCCCGACCGCCAGTACTCCCCCGCCTCGCGCGACATGAGATCGTGGTCGACCAGGTAGCGACGCAGCATCGCGGTGTCCGGATGGCGCTTGCCCAGGATCAGGTTCACCATCGCCTCGGAGTACGTCACGCCCGGCTCGAAGTCCTGCGCGAGCCAGTCGAGGATCACCAGCCGCTTGGCCTGGTGCACCGGGATGGACGTGAGCCGGCCATCGGTCACGAACGTGTCGAGCACCTTGCGGCGCTCGGCCGGCTGGTCGGCGTGTTCCTCCGACGGTGGCCGCCTGAGTGCCGATCGGGCGGCGCGCTGGAACGCAGCGCCCAACACGTACAGCGACCCGTCCTCATGGATCACGAGGCCCGCCTCGGCGAGCCGCCCGGCGGCCTTGGCAGCACGAGCGGCGTCGAGACCGGTGGCGCCGACCACGTCGTCGAGTGTCGTCGCGCCGAGCTCGAGCGCGGCCACCACTCGGCGGCGGTCGTCGTCGGCGAGGAGGCCCACGATCGTCGCCGCGTCGAGGTCTCGTGCCACGTCGATCGGCCGATCAGTACTGGAGATCGGGGAACACGCTGCCGAGCAGCTCGTCACCCTGGCCGAAGCGTTTGACGTTCGCGGCGATCCGCTCCGACAGCAACGGCATCGACATGCTCCAGGTCGATCCGGCGTGCGGCGTGATGATGCAGTTCGGCAGGCTCCACAGCGGGTGCCCTTCCGGCAGCGGCTCTGGGTCGGTGACGTCGAGTGCCGCTCCGCCGATCTCGCCCTCGGTGAGGGCCCACACCAGGTCGTCGGTGACGATGTGGCGACCGCGGGCCACGTTGACCACCCAGGCGTGCGGCTCCATCAGCTCGAACTCGTTGCGCGACAACATGCCCTCGGTGTCGGGGGTGAGCGCCAACGCGACCACGACGAGGTCGGCGCCGACGAGCGCATCGATGTAGCGGTCGGCCTCGACCACCTCGTCGACGCCGTCCATCTCCTGCACGCGGTTGCGGACCACGGTGATCCGACAGTCGAACGGTGCGAGCAGGGCGATCAGCGATTCGGTGATGCCACCGCCACCGAGGATGGTGACGTTGGCGTGGAACAGGTTGATGCCCTGTTCGCTCCCCCAGGCTGCGGCCCTGGCGTACGTGCCGAGCCCGCGCATGCCGGCGAGGGCGAGCGCCAGTGCCATCTCGGCGACCGGCTTGGCGTACACGCCCTTGCCGCAGGTCCAGTCACGCTCGTCGTCGACGAGGTGGACGTAGTGCTCGATGCCGGCGAAGGGCAGCTGCACCCACTGGAGCTGTGGGTGGTCCTCGATGATCCGCTCGAGCAGCAGGGGTTCGTGCGGGGCGCCCCACACGAGCGCTTCGGCCTGGTCGAGCGGCACCACGTGACCGCCGCCGGCGACGATCGCGTCGGCCATCCACGTGGGCGAGCCGTCGGGAGCCAGTGCGATGCGGGGCGGATCGTCGTGCCCGCCACGGCGTGTCCGACCCTGTGCGTGAATACTTGGAGGCATTGCCCGGCCAGGCTAGTGCGTCGGTCCCGCCAGCGGTGCGTGATCCAGGTGCGGCAGGACCATCTCGGCGAACCGGCGGCACTCGGCCGCATGCGGGTAGCCCGACAGGATGAACGCCTCGATGCCCAGTTCGCGGTAAGCCTGGAGCTTCGCGAGCACCTGTTCGGGATCGCCGACGATCGCTGCGCCGCAGCCGCTTCGGGCCCGGCCGATGCCGGTCCACAGGTTCGGCTCGACGAACCCGTCGAGCGCGGCGGCCTCGCGGAGCTCGGCCTGGCGTCTGACCCCGACGGAGCCGCTGTCGAGCGACCGGGCACGGATGCGGGCACCCTCGTCGTCGTCGAGTCCGGCGACGAGGTGCGCCGCAGCGGCACGCGCCTCGGCCTCGGTCTCGCGCACCACCACGTGCACCCGGTAGCCGAAGCGGAGCGAGCGGCCGTGCTCGGCGGCCCGTCGGCGCATGTCGTCGACCAGGGCCGCCACGCCGTCGACGGTGTCGGGCCACATCAGGTACACGTCGGCGGCTCTCGCTGCGACGTCACGGGCATCGTCGGACAGGCCACCGAAGTAGAGGAGCGGACTACCCCCGCCCACCGGGCGCACTCGCGGCGGGTCGAGCCGCAGCCGGACGAACTCACCGTCGACATCGACCGCCTCGCCGTCGAGGAGACGGCGCAGGGCCTCCATCGTCTCGAGCGTCCGCCGGTACCGGGGGCCGCTGTCGAGCTGCTCGCCCGGCAGATCGGACGAGATGATGTTGATGCTCAGGCGACCCCGAGCATCTGGTCGAGGGTCGCCATCTGGCGGGCGAGCTGCGGCACCCACAGCTCCCCGCAGCGAACCGCGACGAGCAGGCGGATCCGTTCGGTGAGTGCCGCCATGCCGCCCGCGAAGGCCACGCCGTCGATGCCGAGGGTGTAACCCGACGGCAGGAGGACGTTGTCGAACCCGCCCGCCTCGGCGGCCAGCACGATCTCGCGGCAGTGCTCCCACGAACTCGGCAGGGCTGCCTCGGCGACGCCGAGCTGGGTGGTGTCGTCGTCGCAGAGCGCCGAGAACCAGCTCACCTCGCACGGATTGCAGGGATTGCTGGGATCGGTTGCTCGCTGCTGCGCCGCCACGACGCCGACGCTACCCGTCGCTCATCGGCGGCTCACGCGCGATCGAGGTCGAAGCGATCGAGCTCCATGACCTTCGACCAGGCGGCGACGAAGTCACCCACGAACTGCTGCTGCGCGTCGTGGCTCCCGTACACCTCGGCGATCGCCCGCAACTGCGAGTTCGATCCGAAGATCAGGTCGACGCTCGTCGCGGTCCACCGGGCCGCTCCCGTCGCCCGGTCGCGGCCGACGAACGCGTCCTCGGCGCTCGATGCCGACCACTCCGTCGCCATGTCGAGCAGGTTCACGAAGAAGTCGTTCGTGAGCACGCCGGGCCGGTCGGTGAGCACGCCGTGCGTCGACTGGCCGACGTTGGCGTCGAGCACGCGCAGACCGCCGACGAGCACCGCCATCTCGGGCGCCGACAGCGTGAGCATGAACGCCTTTTCGACG
>CAUJET010000223.1 GCA_963169665.1 Actinomycetota bacterium
GATCTGGTCGATGATCGACAGGATCCCCGTGATCGACTCGACCGAGGAGTTGGTGTCGTTCTGGATCGCCTCGATCTTGGCGCTGATGTCCTCGGTGGCCTTGGCGGTCTCCTTGGCGAGTTCCTTGACCTCGTTGGCGACCACGGCGAAGCCCTTGCCGGCCTCGCCGGCTCGTGCTGCCTCGATGGTCGCGTTGAGGGCGAGCAGGTTGGTCTGCTGGGCGATGCCGGTGATGACCTTGACGATCTGGCCGATCTCGGCCGAGCTGTCACCGAGCAACGACACCGTCGCGTTCGTCACCTTCGCGGCCTCGACCGCCTGCCCGGCGACCTTGGCGGCCTCGCTGGCGTTGCGAGCGATCTCCTTGATCGACGACGACATCTGCTCCGATGCAGCCGACACGGTCTCGACGTTGCGGGAGACGTCGACGGAGGCGTCGGACACGAAGCTCACCTGACGCGAGGTCTCCGCAGAGTTGCCGCCCATCTGGGCCGACACGACCTGGAGTTCCTCCGCTGCAGCTGCGAGCGCCTCGCTGTTCACGGCGATCGCCTGGATCGAACCGCGGAGGTCGCCGAGGAGTTTGCCGACGGCGTCGCCCATCTGACCGATCGCATCGTTGCCGGACACCGTCACCTTGGCGGTCAGGTCACCGGCAGCGGCAGCCGCGAGGGTGGTGCTGAGCGAGTTCACCTTGGCCTGCAGGTCGGCCGACGCAGCGCGCTCACGCTCCATCAGCTCGTTGGCCTCGCGCTCGATGCGGAGCTTGTCGGTCACGAGCGACCACGTGGCCATGGCACCGATGTGGGCGCCGTGCTCGTCGCGGATGGCCGACACGTTGAGCTCCATGTGCTCGTCGCCGAGCTGGATCACCGCGCTGTGCGGCAGGTACTGGTCAGGGTTGCCGAGCATCTGGCGCTGGTGCGCCGGGTTCTGGTGGAAGATGTCGACCGATTGGCCGAGGATGTCGTCCACCTTGCAGGGCAGCAGCCGCTCGATCTTGCGCAGCGTGCTGAGCGATGCCGGGTTCATGTACTGGATGCGCATCTCGGCGTCGCAGAACATCGTGTTGGTCGGGGAGTTCTCGACCATGGCGCTCACCCGGTCCGACTCTGCCTTCATCGAGACCATCTGCCGAATCGACCCAAGGACCTGGCGCCACACCACCAGGAAGACGGAGCCCGCCACCACAAGAGCGGCGATGATGAGCACGATCGACTTGCTCGACGCGGCGTTGCCCTCGTCGACGATCGTGTCGACCTCGGCGCCGATCAGCTCGGTGAGGCCCTCCATGTTCACCTTGAGATCCTCGAACGCCGCGATCCATCCGTCGTAGAGCGCTTGCGCCGCGGCGGCCTGATCGGCGTCGGGCGATGCCAGGTCGTCGAGGTTGCCGAACAGCTTGATCGATGCGTCGCCGTAGGCCTGCACCTTCCCCTGGGTCTCGGCGAGCAGGTCGGCGATCTCGGGCGTCGAGTCGATCGCTGCTGCGTGCTCGATCGACTCGGCGAACACGGCGATGTTCTCGTCGAGTTCGGACCGGAACGTGGCGACGGCCTCCGCGCCGATCTGAGCCTCGAGACCGCTGCCGAGCACGACAGCGCGGATGGCGTCGTGCATCATGTCGGCGGTCTGGAGATCGCTGCGCATCTGGGCGATGCTGCTGCTGTGGTCGAGTGCCGTCGATTGCTGTCGTGAGCCGACGACGGCCGCGCCGGCCAGCAGGACGATGAGACCGAGGATCACGCCTCCGAACTGGAGGAGACGCTTGGCGGTGAGTTCGCGATGAGTGCCCGGCGCAGCGGCGCCGGAACGATGGTCGGTGGTGGTGGTCATGCCGGCACCTCTGTCTTGATCTTGATGGTGGAGGGATCGAGGACGCGGTCGAGGTCGATGAGGAGCAGGAGGCTCTCGTCGAGCTTGAACACGCCGGTGACGAACTCGCGGTGGGGACCGCTGAGCGTGGGAGGAGGGAACTCGAACAGGCTCTCGTCGGCGTCGATGACGTCGCCGATGGTGTCGACCGCGAGCGCGACCGGGCCGTCCGCGGTGCGGATGACCACGTTCATGCACGGATCGTCCGGGGTGCGCAGCGGCAGGCCCAGCCGCCGGCGCAGGTCGATCGTCGTGACGATCTCGCCGCGCAGGTTGATGAGGCCCTGCACCACGTCGGACACGAGCGGGATGCGCGTCGCGTCCTGGCGGTTCAGCACCTCCTGCACGAGGGTCACGTCGATGCCGATCATGAACTCGTGCAGTCGGAAGGTGCACAGGTTGACCGTCGACCGGGTCGCGCTCGATGTGCTCGGGGTGGGGGATTGGGTGACGGTGCTCATCAGGCTGCAACCTCCGCTGCGGCAAGGACGTCCTGGGCGACGAAGGCCCGGATGTCGAGGACATCGGTGACCTCGCCGCCGATGACGGTGGTGCCCATCACGCCGTAGGTCTCCGTTCGATCGGAGTACTCGAGCCGTTCGTCGACGATGTCGAACACCTGGTCGACGATGAGCCCGACGCTCCGTTCACCGGCGCCGCAGACCAGCACCTGCAGGTTCTGCTCGTTCGCCGACTGGGCATAGATGCCGAGGCGATCGGCCAGGGTCACGAGCGGCAGGATCTGGTCGCGGTAGTGGATGACGCGATGGTCGCCAGCGGTCCGCACGGCGGCGATCGGCAACTCCTCGAGCCGGGTGACGTGGGCGAGCGGCAGGGCGAAGCGCCGGTCACCGATGCCCACGATGAGGATCGACTCGTGGTCGTTGGTGACCTCGAACGAACGGTTGGCGTTCGCCTCGGCCTGTGCCCGTGCGGCGGACGTGGAGCTCACGCCGGCCAGTTGCGAGACGCCGAGCAGGTCGAGGATCAGCGCCACCTTGCCGTCGCCCATGATGGTGGCGCCGGCGAACCCGGACGCACCCTTCAGCAGGCGACCGAGTGGCTTGACGACGATCTCGGCGGTGTCGCTGATGTCGTCGACGACGAGCCCGAACTGGGTGTCGTCGGACTGGACCACCACGATGTTGATCGCATCGTCCGTCGGTGACGGCGGGGTGCCGAACACGTCGTTCAGGAACACGAGCGGCAGCAGCTTGCCGCGGAGGCGGTGCACCGGCGCGCCCTGCACGCTCTCGATCCCGGCCGCGGCGCTCTCGCCGTCGAGCCGGACCAGCTCGACCAGGCTCACCTGCGGGATCGCATAGCGCTCGCCGCCGGCGTTGACCAGCAGCGCCGGGATGATCGCGAGCGTCAGCGGGATCTTCACCTTGAACGTCGTGCCACGGCCGATCACGGTCTGCACGTCGACCGTGCCACCGATCGCCTCGATGTTGGTCTTCACCACGTCCATGCCGACACCGCGACCGGAGATGTTGCTCACCTGTTCGGCCGTGGAGAACCCCGGCTGGAAGATGACGTTGACGATGTCGCGGTCGGGGCGGGTGGCCGCGTCGTCGGCGGTCATCAGTCCCTTCTGCACGGCCTTGCGGCGGATGATGTTGGCGTCGATGCCTGCGCCGTCGTCGGCGATCTCGATGATCACCTGGCCGCCCTCGTGGTAGGCCGACAGACGGACGGTGCCCTCGGCGGACTTGCCGGTCGCCATGCGGACCTCGGGGGTCTCGAGCCCGTGGTCGATCGCGTTGCGGATCAGGTGGGTGAGCGGATCCTTGATCGCCTCGAGCAGCGTCTTGTCGACCTCGGTGTGCTTGCCCTCCATCTCGAGGCGGGCGTTCTTGCCGCACGACAGCGACAGGTCGCGCACGATGCGGGGGAACTTGTTCCAGATGTTGTCGATGGGCTGCATGCGCGTCTTCATGACGCCCTCCTGCAGCTCGCTCGTGATCAGGTTGAGCCGCTGGGACGTGGCCGAGAACGACGGGTCGAAGAAGCTCGCGTTGAACTGCAGGATCTGGTTTCGGGCGAGGACGAGCTCGCCGACGAGGTTCATCAGGTCGTCGAGCAGGCCGACGTCGACGCGGATCGACTCGTTCGCCGCGGGACGCTCCTCGGCCTGGGTCTTGAGCACCTCGACGACATCGTTCGGCTTGACGACACCCTGCTCGACGAGGAGCTCGCCGAGGTGCCGCGGATCGCCCTGCGTCTGGAGGAGCACGGCGTCGTCGACCTGGGTCTCGGTGGCGAGGCCGCGCTCGACGAGCTGCTCGCCCATCCGGGCCGGATCTTCGACCACGGGCTCCTCGACCTTCTTGGCCGGCGGGTTGGCCTTCACGCGGCGCGGCTTGAGCTGGGTCACGCTCGCCGGCGTGGCGGGCGCACCGGCCTTCGCGCCGCGACGGCGTGGTGCCGGGGCATCGGTGATCTCCACGACGGGATCGACGGCAGCCTTGCGACGCGTGGTCTTCGCCTTGGCGGGCTTGGCGTCCGCGGCTGCCGGGACCACCTCGGGTGCGGGAGCAGGTGCGAGTGCGGCCACCGGCGGCTCTTCTCCGCTGTTGAGGCGGCTGAGCTGTTCGATGAGCGCCGGATAGGTCTCGCTGCCCTCGGTGCCGGTCGCTTCGACGTTGTCCAGGATCGCTCGGACCGCGTCGGCCATGCCGAGCAGGCCGGTGGTGTTCGCCTGGGTCACGGGCATGTCGCCGTCGCGCATCTTCGACAGCAGGTTCTCGCCGATGTGCGTCACCGACTCGAGGGTGCGGAGACCGAGGAATCCGGACGTGCCCTTGATGGTGTGCACCGCACGGAAGATCTTCGCGATGACACCCGGATCCGGGTGCTGCTCGAGGGTCACCAGTGCGGTGTCGAGCTCATCGAGGTTCTCCCGCGACTCGGTGATGAACTCCACCATCACGTCGTCGAACTCGCTCGTGTTCATCCACGTCCTCCCAACAGACATCGGTGGCGCCAGCGGCGCCCACGGGCACGATCACCGTCTGCGACGGTGCCTGCCGCCTTGAATGTCCGTTGACGAACCTGAAGCGCAATACAGTTCGGGCGTGCCAACGGAAGAGGGTCGGCTCCGCGTGCTCGTGGCCGACGATCAGGTGGTCGCCGTACGAGGCGCGGTGCTCTACCTCGGTGCGCTCGACCTCGACGTGTGCGGCACCATCGACGACCCGCGTCGGCTGTTGCGCACCTACGACGAGCTGCATCCCGACGTCGTGGTGATCGAACCGGCCATGGGTCCGAAGGGCGCCGCGTTCGCACAGATCACCGAGCTCGTCGGCGCGCACCCGGCGGCCGCGGTGTTGGTGCTGACCGCCGACCTCACCCCGGTGATGGTCGAGAACGCGCTCGAACACGGCTGCCTCGGCGTCGTGCCGAAGACGTGTTCGGTCGACGCGCTCGGCACCGCGGTGCGCACGGTCGCACGCGGTGAGCGCCATCTGCACCCCAAGGCGATCGCCGCGCTGTTGCAGCGACGTCAGGCGTCGGAGTCGGCGCGAGCGATGAAGGCGCTGAGCGCTCGCGAGCTGACGGTGCTGGCGCGGGTGGCCGAGGGGCTCACCAACGCGGAGATCGGCGCGGAGCTCGGCATCTCCGCCGACACGGTGAAGACCCATCTCGCACGCACGCTCGACAAGTTGAACGCCCGCGATCGCACACAGGCGGTGGCGCGGGCGTTGCGGCTCGGCCTGTTCGCCTGACCCGCGGGCAGTTCTGGCCGTTCTCGCCGTTCCGGCCGACGGCGGTACGGCCGGGCGACGATCAGCGGTGGTCGCGCTCGATCTCGGCGACGGCCTCCGCGTGGCTGAGCACGCGACGGCGGCCGGGCGAGACGCCACCGAAGTAGCCGCTCACGATGTCGTGCTGGTAGGCGTGATCGAGGCACTGGCGGCGCACCGGGCACTTGCGGCACAGCGCCACCGTCGACGAAGCGATCGTGCGACCGGCCTCGACGAAGAACAGGTCGAGCTGCTCGAGTTCGAGCTCGCCGCACGCGGCGTCGTCGAGCCAGGGCAGCTCGGGGGTGTGCTCGATCAGTTCGTCCAGGGGGCGGGCTGCGGCCATGTCACGGTCTCCTCGGGTGATCCCGTCGGACGATCCTCGCCCGACGTCAGCGGCCGTTCCGTCGACCGCTGCACCTGACCGTCCGGCGCGCGCGGGAGTGCGCACGAAAATCTTTCAGGGATCTTCCGATTCCTCGAAGGTGCCCCTCGACGGGTCACCCGGCGCTCGAGCGCCCCGGTCCGTGCCGGTCAGGCGACGGGCTCGACCGAGGCGGCGAGACACAGGTCGGCGATGGCCTTGTGCGTCGTGCGGCCCGACCGGTCGGCCCACACGTTCACGGTGGCCGCCAGCAGCGCGACGGCGCCGCACAGCAGTTCGGCATCCGATGCGACCGTCCGGGCGTGCATCACCTCGGCGGCGACGTACTCGTGATCGTGGCGACGCACCGCGTCGAGCCGACGAGCGGCCGCCTGCACGGGGATGGCGTCGACGAGGGCGAAACGGTGGGCCTCGGTCAGCAGATGCTGGGCGAGGCCGCGGGTCTCCCGTGGCGAGAGCACCGTGCCGGTGGTGAGCGCGGCGTCCAGACGGTCGAGCGTGGCGAACGCCATCGTCGCGAGGAGCTCGGTGAAGTCCTCGAAGCTGGACCGCAGATCACCCAGGAGCAGCTCCATCCCGATCCGGTCTTCGCGGATCAGCGCGGCGACGGCGCCGTACATGCTGCTGAGGGCGTCGCGGACATGGTCGGTCGTGTCGCTCATCACGAGAAGAGACAGTCCCGAGTGCACACCACTGTGGCAAGCACCTCGGCCCTTGTTTGACGGGTTGTCCTGACGGGTCGTAGGACGGCCCAGGTCAGGCAACCCCGATCTCACCCGTGATCACCACCGGTTCCCCCGATGCGGCCGACGTCCGAAGCGCCTCGCCCAGCCCGTCGAACAACACCGACCACACGGCGAGCAGCGGCACGGTGCGCACGTGCCAACGCAACGACCGGGGGACGAGCCAGGCCAGCGGGCGTGCGTCGTGGAGGTCGAGGCGCAACGACGATCCCCGTTCGTTCAGCACCACGGCGGTCTCGCCGCGGAGGTCGACCGCCGCGACCGCATCGAACGACTCGTACGGCGGCCCGCCGTACAGCACGGCGAGGCCGGACGCACCGGCTCCCGGGCGCAGGACCACGGCCGATGCGGGGGTGCCCGTCAGCATGGTCTCGGCTTGCCCAGCCGCTGGTGGCAGCCAGGTTCGGGCGAGGCCGGTGCCGCGCGAGATCGCCGGCATGTCGTCGACGATGCCGACGCCGGTGCGGTCGTCGACCGAGAGCGCGAGACGCACCGTCTCGAGCTCGAGGAGCAACCCGGTGGCACCGTCGGCCGGCACGGTCACGGGCTGCCCACCGGCGGTTGCCACGGTGTCGAGGAGTGCATCGAGGTGCCGGTCGAGGTCGTGCTCGATGTCGGCGATGGTGTCGCGCAGGCCGGCGACGTTGTCGATCGGCCCGATCGGCCAGTGCCGTCGCCAGGTGGCGCGCCAGCGGAGGTAGTCGGCGACGGCGTCGTGGTGTTCGAACCCCGATGCGAACAGCAGCCAGTCGATCAAGTGCCCGCGCTCGTCGTACACCGGTCGGAGCAGCTCGCGGATCGAGGCGAGGGGGATGTCGGGCGTCGGCTGCAGCTGCACGGCGGCGAGGAGTTCCGTGGGCGGCAGGTGGACCCACGCATCGGAGGGTCGACGCGACGCTGGTCCCGACCGGCCGTCCGGCGTCCTCGCGTTCATGGTGCTCGACGCGCCGGGGGCATGGATCGATCGTAGGCGCGGGCGCTCGCGATCGACCCGCGACGGCTGTCGGCCTGGACGCGCACCGACGCCGCGACCCGATGGTCACGGCGCCGGAGGCGAGGGATCCCGGTCGTCACGACCAGGTGGGAGGGATGGATGCCGGCCTTGGCCACCGAGATGTCCGACGACACGGACGTGGCGGCCACGCCGTCGGACGATGCCGATGCGGGGCGAGGTGCCGCCTCGCGGGCGGCACGCCGCACGTCAGCTCGCGCGCCGGCTGGCGGTGATGTCGTCGCCGAGCAGTGCGCCGACGCGCAGCGGGACGAGCGACCCGACTCGTGGGGGCAAGAAGGTGGGCAGACTCCACGCGCCCTGGCCGTACACGTCGTACAGCAAGGTGCCGAGCTCACGGGCCTTGTCGGGATCACCCTCGGGTCCGCCGGTGGTGTCCGCGAGGCGTTGCTCGAGCATGCGGACGCGGCGGGTCGTGCGGCTCACCTGGTCGGTGGCGTCCTCCACCGCGGCGCGCAGCCGCTCCTGGTCGCCCATGCACGGTGCCAGCTGGCTCATCACTGCCGGCAGCAGTTCGGCGGCACACGGTGCGAAGGTCTCGAAGGTGAGCGGCGAGGGGTCCACCGAGATGGTGCGCCACGCATGCTCGGAGATGAGCCGTCGACCCTCGAGCTCACGATGCGCGGCGAGCAGGCGGTAGGGCTTCACGCCGGGCGCCTGGGAGAACAGCTCGTCGGGCGAGAGGCCACATCGCAGCGCGGTGATCAGCACGGTCACGTCACGGCGTTCGAACTCGTCGACGTCGTGGTCGCCGGACAGCACCTCGAGTTCCTCGACGAAGGCGAGTTCCTCGGCAGCCGTGGCGGGCGACTGGCGGCCGGCCCACGGGCTGGCGACCTCCACCGGAACGGTCCGCACCGAGCGTGCCCCACCGGGGCCGTTCGTGCGTGTTGACAGGTGCCGATGATTCGTCGGCTCGATGGTCCGGGTGGACATCTCGCTTCCTCCGTGAGTCAGATCGGGCCACGATCCGTGTGGCTCCGTGATCACAGACCGTCCCCGGAGGAGCGGGACACGACAGGGTGATTGAGCGTGATTCGCGGGTGACTCGTCCGATCCGCCCGGTCACCCGGGCTCACCCGGCATCACCCGGCAGCAGCCGGCAGCAGCCGGCTCCGTCCGGTCACGCCACGGCAGTCGGTCGCTGACCACCTGCACGGCAGGGACGACCCGGAACGACCGCGCCGCCCTCGTCGGGGGACGGGGCGGCGGGACAGGGCCGCCATGCGACCGGGTCGAACATCTCGGGCGAACTGGTCGGCGGTGCGTCAGCCGCGGCCGTGCCGCTGGACCTTGCGCAGCACCATCGGGTGCTGGATCTTGGCCACGGCCTTCGCCTCGATCTGGCGCACGGCCTCTCTCGACAGCCCGAGGGTCTCGCCGATGCCGGCCAGCTTCTCCGGCGGCTCGCCGTCGAGGCCGAAGCGGCGCACGATGACGAACAACTCACGGGCGTCGAGCGCGGTGAGCCCGTGGGTGCGCAGCGCCGAGAGCATCATGCTCGAGACCACGACCGACTCGGGGCCGGGCGTCGAGCTCTCGATGGTGTCGCCGAGCGTGGCGTCGTTCTGCTCGGAGGCGACCTGGTCGACCGACTCGAGCTTGGGTGGGTTGAGCACCCGGCGGACCTGGTCGATGGTGGCGCCCATCACGTTGGCGACCTCGGCGTGCGACGGGCTGTAGCGGTCGTCGTCGCCCTGCAGGTGGCGGAACGCCCGGAGGATCTCGGGGCGACGCTCGAAGTCACCGAGGTTCACGTTCGGGTGGTCGGCGTCGCGGACGGCGCGGAGCACCTCGCGCTGGATCGGCTTGAAGGCCCACTGGCCGAAGCGGCCCTGCGCCGGATCGAAGCTGTCGATCGCACGCATCAGGCCGAGGAGGCCGGCGGCTTCGAAGTCGGCCGAGTCGTCGCGGCTGGAGTTCGCGGTGAAGCGCTTGCAGTACGAGCGGACGAGGCCGAGGTTGAACTGCACGATCTCCGACGTCACGTCCTCGATCTGCCGACGCAACCGGGTGACCGTCCGGGTGTCGGCGATCTCCTCGTCGAGTTCGGCGAGCTGCCGCTGCAGTTCCCGCCGCCGTTGGAACAGTGCCGAGTTGCCGTCGACGAAGTCGTCCGGTGCCATTGCCATTGAGCTGTCCGCGCCCGCCATCTTCATACTCCCTGTGTCACTCCTGTGATCGCCCGACCATCGAGCACCCCGGACTCCGCCGGGGACGAGTACAGATTGACGTGTGCAGCCCCCGCCCGGAAGTTCCGGGTGACTCATTTGGGGGGGCCGTAGATAGGGGGGTCACGTGTCCCCTGTTCGGGTGACAGTGAATGATGCAGACAGCTACCTGGCGTGGATCGAGGACCACTTTTCGTGACATTTGGTGGGTTTCTTGCCCGAATGACGCCTCCTGGACGACTGTGGGGGGTCCGACCGCCGGCGCACGGATCTCACCGGGGGATTTCGGCGGCACCCCCCACTGCTCGTGGGACGTCCGGTGTGCCGGTGTCGAGCCTGTCGACGCCGGGCGACGGCTCCGATCCACCGCCGATCCACCTGCGAACACCTCGAGCCGGCCGTGGCGGGGCCGTGACGGGGATGTGGCGTGAGCGGTGTGCGGTCGAGCGCCACGCTCGGTGAGCAGGCAGGATCCGGCCGAGGTCGCCCGTGTCGGGACAATTTCCTGCACGAGGTGGTGCAGCCTGGTTGCAGCGAGACCCCGAAGGTGGACAGTCGACGCCATGACCGCTGCGGCCATCGACGACGTCTGCCATCCGGGGGACCCGAGAGGGATCCCCGTCGTCGTCGTGCAGCAGCACCGGGTGCTCCGGGAAGCCGTGCAGCTCCGCCTCGACGCCGAACCCGACTTCCAGGTCGTCGCCTGCGTGGCCACGGTCCACGAAGCCATCGCCACCATCGCCCGGCATCCGGGCACCGTCGTGGTGCTCGACGAGCCCCCGGCCAACGAGTCGTGCCACTCCGTGATGGGCGAGCTCCGCGCCACGTCGGACAGTGCCCGCGCCGTGATGCTGCTCAACTCGACCGACGTCAGCATCGTGTCCGCCGCCGTGAACGCCGGCATCGCCGGTGTGCTCTGCAGCGACACGCCCACGAGCTCGCTCGTGCACGCCGTGCGCACCGTCGCCGGTGGCGCCTGCGTGCTCGACGAGGATGCGCTGCGCCAGCTCGCCGGCACGTGGCAGCCGCTCGTACAGCCGATGCTCTCCACGCGTGAGCGTGAGGTCCTCGGCCTGCTGGCCTCGGGTTCGAGCAACGCCGAGATCGCCAATCAGCTCTACGTCTCCACCGAGACGGTGAAGACCCACGTCGCCCACGTCCTGCGCAAGCTCGACGTCCCCAATCGTGGATCCGCCGTCGAGAAGGCCACACGACTCGGCCTCCTCGTCTGACGGGTACGACCACACGCCACCTACGGCCCGCAGGTGCACCCACCTGCTGGCAACCGCCGCTCCACCCGGAACGGTCATGAACACACGAACGCACGCACACCGCTCCCCGGGAGGAAGCCATGAAGGTCCTGATCGCAGATGACAGCAAGGCGATGCGCATGATCGTCCTGCGCACCCTGCGCCAGAGCGGGTTGCAGATCGACGAGGTCTTCGAGGCCGAGGACGGCGCCGAGGCACTGGCCGCCGTGCCCACCTTCGTGCCCGACCTGATCATGTCCGACTGGAACATGC
This sequence comes from Actinomycetota bacterium, assembly GCA_963169665.1. Classification (GTDB taxonomy): domain Bacteria; phylum Actinomycetota; class Acidimicrobiia; order Acidimicrobiales; family Ilumatobacteraceae; genus VFMC01. The sequence continues at coordinate 11,456 of CAUJET010000223.1, forward strand.
CCAACATGACGGGCATCGAGTTCCTGCACAACCTGCGCGCGTCGGGCAACCAGACGACGTTCGGGTTCGTCACCTCGGAGTCCAACCCGGCCATGAAGGAGCAGGCGATCGCCGGTGGCGCCGCCTTCTTGCTGACCAAGCCCTTCGACGCGGAACGCCTCGCCGAAGTCGTCGGTGCCGTGGTGGGCTGATGCCGCTCGGCACACCTGCTCGGCGGATGCCGATCCCTGAGGACGTGCGTGACTTCCTCGGTGACCTCCTCGGCAAACCGGTGTCGGTCTCGAAGAAGCCCGCGTCCGACCTCTCGGAGATCGATCCCGAGGAGGAGAAGTGGGTGACGGGCCTCTACGTGAACGACAAGAACGCGCTCATCGGCGCGTGCGTCGCCGAGCTGAAGCTGGCCGCCAACGCCGGCGCTGCGCTGGCCATGATCTCCGACCAGGTGGCCAAGGAGGCCGTGGCCGCGGGTGAGCTCGGCGAGAACCTCCGCGACAACTTCTACGAGGTCGTGAACATCGTGTCGGCGCTGTTGAACGGCCCGAGCGTGCCGCACCTGCGCCTGACCGAGATGGTCGACGGCATCCCCGACGAGGTGATCGAGCTGTCCAAGCGCGCCGCCGGCAACAAGCGCTACGACGTCACCATCGTCGGCTACGAGGGTGGCACCCTCGGCCTGATCGGCGTCTAGCGGTACTCCGCCGCAACTCGGATCGCACCGGCACCCGGGACCCTGGGCTTGCAAGAATCTCGCCATGACCGCTCCCTCCTCCGCCGTGGCCGCCATCCCGTTCCGGAGACCGCTCCGCTACGGGGTGATCGGGACCGGGATGATGGGGTGCGAGCACATCGCCAACCTGGTCCATCTCGGGCGCACCGACGCCGTCGACGGTGTCGCCGCGGTGGAGGTGGTCGCCCTGGCCGACCCCACCCCACGCTCGCTCGAGTGGGGCGTCGCCGCAGCCGGTCCTGCCGGAACGGCCGTCGACACCTACGCGGACCATCGGGCGCTGCTCGAGCGCGACGACCTCGACGCGGTGGTGATCGCGAGCCCGAACCACACCCACGCCACCGTGCTGCGCGACGTGCTCGCGACCGGCCTCGCCGTGATGATCGAGAAGCCGCTGTGCACGACGGTCGACGACTGCCTCGACGTCCGTCGGATGGCCGCCGATCGTGACGCGCTCACATGGGTCGGGCTCGAATACCGGTACATGCCGGCGGTCGCCACCCTGCTCGGCGAACTGGCCACCGGCGTGTGCGGCACCACGCGCATGGTGTCGATCCGCGAACACCGATTCCCGTTCCTCGTCAAGGTCGGCAACTGGAACCGCTTCACGGAGAACACCGGCGGCACGCTCGTGGAGAAGTGCTGCCACTTCTTCGACCTGATGCGGCTCGTGGCCGGTGCCGACCCGGTGCGGGTGATGGCCTCCGGCGGCCAGGACGTCAACCATCTCGACGAGGTGTACGACGGCCGCGTGCCCGACATCGTCGACAACGCGTTCGTGATCGTCGACTTCGCGAACGGGGTGCGCGGCGCGCTCGACCTGTCGATGTTCGCCGAGGGCGGACGCCACGAGCAGGAGATCGTCGTCGTCGGCGACCGGGCGAAGCTCGAGACCGCGGTGCCCGGCGACGCCGTGTTCGTCGGACCGCGCGATCGTTCCGGCGGACGCGAGGTGGCGGCGCCGACGCCTGCCGACGTCACCTATGCGGGGTTCCACCACGGATCGTCGTTCGTCGAGCACCGCCGGTTCGTCGACTGCGTCCGGTCGGGTCGGCCGGCGGAGGTCACCGTGGACGACGGCCTGTGGTCGGTGTTGATGGGCGTGGCCGCACACCGCTCGATCGACGAGGGTCGCGTCGTCCATCTCGAGGGCACGACGGTCCGATGACGCCCGTTCGATGACGCCCGTTCGATGACTCCCGTTCGATGAAGGGCGCGCCCACTCGCCCGGCGTGCACCGTGGCGGCTGGAACGGCCCTGCTGGAACCCCCCGCAGGTGCGGCACCCCGATCTGCGGGGTTTGCCCGCCGGCTCGGGAATCGGCCTCATGGACGCGTCCCGACGTCCGATGACACACCCGTCGAACTGACCGTCATCTCGACGGCCGGGTCTCGCGACAGGACACGCACGGGAGTCATCACCATGAGCACCATCGGCACCTCGACCGGCAGCACGATCGATCACGGACGCCAGGGCATCGGCCGCGCGAAGAAGATCGGCGCCATCGCGGCGTTCACCGCGCTCGTCGCCGGCGGCGGTGCCGCCTGGGCCCTGTGGTCGGCGAACGGCACCGGTAGCGGCCGGGCGACCGCCCTGACCGCGCAGTCGATCACGGTGACCGCGGCGGCCGGACCGGCCTCGCTCTACCCGGGCGCGACCGACGGCGACGTCACGTTCACCCTCACCAACCCGAACCCGTACCCGGTGCAGTTCACCGCGATGACGGCCGGCGCGATCTCGACCAGCAACCCCGCCTGCGCCGCCAGCAACATCTCGGTCGTACCGGCCACCGGTCTGACCCTCACCGTCGCCGCCAACGCCACCAGCGCACTGCAGACGATCAGCAACGTCGTGTCGATGGGGGCGGGCGCCCCGGATGCCTGCCAGGGCGTCGATTTCACGATCGCCCTGACCCTCACGGGCATCCAGGTCTGATCCCCGCCACGGAGGTCGCCCGTCCGTTCGCCGGCCAGGGCACCTGACATGTCTGCGACCCGTCGCCCTCGAGCCAGCGGTGCACCTCGGTGTGCCCACGCCGGCACGACGGTGCAACGGTCGCCGACGCCTCGATCGATCCCGCTCGGCCTGACCGTCGGCCTGGTGATCGGGATCCTGGTGTTCGTGTCCGGCGGCGTGCCGAGCGCCGCCGCCGGATACGGAGCACTCGCCACCGGCGACGGCGTGTCGCAGGCCGGCAACATCCCGGTGCCTGCGGCGCCGGTGGCCGTCGCGGTCGGCGGCACCGTCACCGTCTCCTGGACCCCCATCACCCTGAGCGGCGGCCAGCCCGTGGACGGGTACGTCGTGGAGCGGCTCGACAGCCTCGGTGCTGCCGTCGCGGTGCTGCCCGCGTGTGACGTGCTGATCACCTCGACCACGTGCACGGAGTCAGCGGTGCCGGCCGGCACCTGGCAGTACCGCGTGCGGGGCATCCGCGGGTCGTGGAGCGGCACCGCGAGTGCCCCGAGCGCGCCCATCACGGTCCTTGCGGCGACCGTCGTCTGGTCGACGCCGATGCCGCTGCTCACACTGCCGGCCACCGTGAACGGCACGATCGACAACTTCGTGGTGGGCGAGACCCTGAGCTTCCGCCTCGACTCCCCGACGGGCACGGTGCTCGCCGGCTCACCGGCCGTCGTGACCACCTCCGTCGGTCAGGCGGTGTCGGTCACGCTGCCGGCCGGCAGCACCGATGCGCCGCACTCGATCTACGTCGTCGGTTCGCTCGGCACCGTCGCGGCCGCGGCCGTGTCGATCGTGATCCCACCGGCGCTCGTGTCGCTCACGATGCACGACGTCGACGTCGACGGACGGGTCGACGAAGTCCGCGCCACGTTCGACGACGTGCTGGCGCCCTACTCGGCCGGCACCGCGTCGTGGACGCTCACCAACGTCCCGTCCGGCGGCACGCTCGCGGGTGTCACCGTGTCGGGTGCGGTCGCCACCCTCACGATCGCCGAGGGATCGGGCGCCGCGTCGACCGCGGTCGGCTCGTTCACGGTCGCGCTGTCCGCGAACGCGGCCGGCATCCGCGACGTCAACGGCCACACGAGCTCGTTCGCCGCCCAGGCGCCCACCGATCTCGCGCCCCCGGCGCCGGTGACGATGGTGCTGCAGGACTCGAACTCCAACGGACGCGTGAACCGGGTGCGGATCACGTGGAGCGAGACCCTCGCAGCCACCTCGACGACCACCGCCCCGTGGACGCTCGCGAACGTGCCCTCCGGCGGGTCGCTCGCCTCGGTGTC
>CAUJET010000224.1 GCA_963169665.1 Actinomycetota bacterium
CGTGTTGCGGAAGTGGTTGCCGACGGCGGACTGCAGCACCTCGTTCACGAGGTTCTGCATCGTGCCGACCATCGAGATCACCTTCGGCGCCTTGGTGTCACTGACGTGGATCTGCACCTGCAGGTCGATCGAGAACACGAAGCCCTCACGGCTCTTGCCCTCGATCGGACTGAGCGACGAGTCGAGGTTGTGGGCCGTGCTCGACGCACTCGCCCAGTTCAAGGTGAGGATCGACGTCGGCACGATCTCGGCCGCGTAGATGCGCGGGTTGATCGGGTACTTGCCGGTGCGCAACGGCTCCTGCCAGATACCGCGGCGACCCGGCTGCACGATCGAACCGAACTTGAACTCGGCACCGCTCGTGTCGAGCGTCGGCAGACCGACGAAGCTCTTCACCACGGCGACCTCACCCTGGCGCACCACCAGCATCGGCACCATCTCGACGCGCACGAGGAACGGGTTCAGCAGGTAGGCGCCGTACAGCAGCGGGTCGTGCTGCAGGCCGATGCGACCGCCGTGGGCCAGGAAGGCCTGGAAGTCCTGGTAGTTGTTGTGCAGCTCGTTCTTGCGGCCGAGCAAGGTGTCGATGATCTCGGCATCGGTGGCACCGTCGGCCTCCATCGCGTGCACGTCGTCGAAGCCGCCGAGCCGGCTGGCGATGTCGCCCGACGGCAACGGCTCGCCTTCGAGCGCGGTGACGACACCGACCATGTCGATCGAGCCGTTCGGGGCGATCACGGTCACCTGCAGCTGCTGGGGTTGCAGGCCGAACACCTCGGGCGTGATGCCGCCGTACTGGTGGACGATCGACTGCAGTTCGCTCGACACCGGCGCGCCGTACACGCGGCTCGCCGTGATGACGAGGAACGCCGCCGGGTGGATCGGCACGAGGGTTCCCGGAGGCAGCACCGGGCGCTGCACACCCTTCTGCCCGCCGTTGGCCAGGAACGCGGTGAGATCGCTGAAGTTGCCGAACGCCTCGCGGTACTCGGCGCTCTTGGCGCCGATCGCGATCGGGTCGCCGACCTGAGCGATGACGACGCCGAGTTCGCCGGCCGGCACCTGCACCCACGGGTGCTTGGAGACCGTGTACACCGGCCACAACTTGAACCGCAGACCGGGCATGAGCAGCGCGGCCTGATAGCCGGCCTCCCCGTGCAGGGCGACCGGGTTGCCGTCCGCGAGGCTGCGCCGCGCGAACCGCTTGTTGACGAGTCCGATCTCGGACGGGCCGACGACTCGGAGGGACCTCGCCACCACGAAGGCAGCGAGGACGACGACGAACAGTGAGACGACGAGGATGATCAGCATCGCCCCACCTCCTTTCTGGATCCTCCTGGGATCCGAAGAGATGGATGTTGATGCCGACCAGACTTCCCGGCGCTCCCGACAGCTGGCTTGTATCGCACCTGTCTGCCACTCGTGATACGCCTGCGCGATCACGAAGTCAAGCGGTATCGATCCTCACCCGTCGCGCGATGGCGCCGGTGCAATCCGACGACGGCGGCCGGTCAGCCGTCCATCCCGAATCGGTCCTGCAGGCCCTCTGCGAGCTGCAGCAGGCGGTCACCCGGCAGCGGCGAGAGCATCACCCGGGTGACACCCATCTCCCCCAGCTGTTCGATGCGAGCGCTCATCTCGTCGAGCGTGCGTCCACCGCCGCTGGCGGTCAGTTCGATCTCGCCGGGGTCGCGCCCGATCGCCGCGCACTCCGCCTTCATCGCATCGAATGCAGTTCGCAGATCCTCGATGCTGCCGCTGCCGGGGAAGAAGCCGTTGCCGATGCGGGCGGCACGTTGGGCGGCGCGGGTGGTGTGCCCGCCGATCACGATCGGCACCGAGCCGTTCACCGGGACCGGGCGGCTGATGCAGTTGTCGAAGTTCGCGTACGTGTTGTGCACCGTCGCCTTGTCTCCGGTCCACAGCGCGCGCATGGCCTCGACGTAGTCGTCGTGGCGGCGACCGCGATCGGCGAACGGCACGCCGAGCGCGTCGAACTCCTCCTGCAACCAGCCGACGCCCACGCCGAGCAACAGGCGTCCGCCGCTGAACACGTCGAGGGTGGCCACCTCCTTGGCAGCCACCAGCGGGTTGCGCTGGGGGAGGATCAAGATGCCGGTGCCGAGCTTGATCCGTTCGGTGACCGCGGCGATGTACGACAGCCAGATCAACGGATCGGGGAGGTCGAACTCCTCCGCTCCCCCGGCCATCTTGCCGCTCTTGTCGTAGGGGTACTTCGACGCGTACCCGCTCGGCACGACCACGTGCTCGACGGTCCAGAGCGACTCGAATCCGACGCCCTCGGCTGCCTGAGCGAGCTGGCGGGCACCGGCGGGCGTGGAGCCCATCCCGGTGTTGGTGAACATGAGGCCGAACTTCATGGCGCGCACCCTACGGGAGCGCCACGGGTGGATTCCGACCCGGACCACTCCGGCCTCGAGGGCTGTCAGCGGTCGGTCAGCGACTGCTGCCAGACCGTCTCGAGACGGTCGAGACGTTCGGTGGCGACGGCGCGCAGCTGGTCGGCGACACCGGTGACGAGCAGATTGAAAACCGAGAGCGTGCCGACGTGGGAGTCGAACGGACCCGCACCTGCCGCTGCGACGACGAACGTGCGCTGCGCTCCTGCCGACAGCGGCGAGAGCAGGCTGTCGGTGACAGCGACGGTCCACACGCCCGCCGCAGCCGCCTCGGCCGCGGCGTCGACCACCCATCGCTCGTAGCGACGGAAGTCGACGGCCACCAGCACGTCGGTCGGCCGGAGCAGGGCGATCTGACGTCGGACGGCGATGTCGTTGCCGTCGAGCACCTGGACGTCGTCGCGCAGCGCGAGCAGATCGACGACGAGCTGCTGGGCAACGCCGCGAGACGCATCGCCCGACAGCACGTACACCCGGGCCGAGAGGTCGGCGAGGTGCCGCACGACGTCGTCGAGCACCGCGGGATCGATCGGACGCAGCGTCGCCTGCACGTTGGCCTGCTCGAGCTGCAGGTGTCGACCGACGAGATCGGAGCCGACCGGTTCACGGATGCGCTCGGCCGCTGGACGGAGCTGGTTGGCGAGATCGTGCTGGACCGAGGCCTGGAGGGCGGTGAAGCCGTCGAAGCCGAGCTTCGTGGCGAGCCGCACCACCGTCGCAGCACCCGCACCGGCCGCGGCGGCGAGCTCGGCGACCGTGCCGAACGCGACCAGCTGGGGCCGCTCGAGGACCACCTCGGCGACACGTCGTTCGGCCTTGGTGAGCGAGGCGCCCGACCTGCCGATGCGATCCGCCGATTCCACGTGCCGGAGTGTAGATCGCCGACCCGGCGATCGCGGGAACAGATGATCCATTCGTTCCCGATTCGGCTAGGATTGGAACATGCGTTCCGATCTGTCGATGTCCGCCCGGACGATCTCCGTCCTGCCCACCGAACACGCGCTGCCACCCGTCGTCGTGCACCCGGGCACTCCGCTCGCCGCCACGCCCGATCTCGACCCGTGCTCCGAGGCGTTCGTGAACGCCGCCGGGCATGCGAACCGGCTCCTGCCCGCCGTCATCCACGACGCCCTGGTCGACTTCGTCGATCAGCCCCACCGCAGCGGCGCCCTCCTGATCAAGGGCATGCCGATCGGCGAGCTGCCACCCACCCCGGCGACTCCCACCACCCCCGCTTCGAAGGACCACACGAGCGAGTTCTCCCTGCTCACAGTGGCGCGGCGGCTCGGCCAGCCGGTCGGCTACGAGCCAGAGCACGGCGGCGACATCGTCCAGAACCTCGTGCCGGTGAAGGGCACCGAGCACCGCCAGGTGAGCACCTCGTCGAAGGTGGAGCTGATGTTCCACACCGAGGCGGCCTTCCATCCGCACCGCCCCCGGTACTTGTTGCTCATCTGCCTGCGCGGCGATCCCTCGGCGATCACGACGCTGTCGTCGATCCACGAGGTGCTCCCCCGCCTGCCGGCCGACGTGCGTGACACCCTGTTCGAGTCCCGGTTCCGCACTGCGGTCGACGAGAGCTATCTGCACGGCCGCCAGAACGTGCTCGGCGCACCGATGCCGGTGCTGAGCGGCGACCGCGAGCTGCCGACGATGGTGTTCGATGCCGACCTGATGGTGGGCACGGACGAGGCGGCCGACGAGGCGCTGCAGGTGCTGTCGCGTGCGGTCGAGTCGTTGCGGACGGGCGTCGCCCTCGAGGCCGGCGATCTGCTCGTGGTCGACAATGCGGTCGCGGTCCACGGCCGCAGCCCCTACTCCCCCCGGTTCGACGGCACCGACCGCTGGCTGCAGCGCGCCTTCGTCGTGAGCGACCTGCGCCCGAGCGCCGCCGACCGCCAGGGCCGGGTCATCACCACCGTCTTCGGCGCCTGACGTTCCTCCGCGTTTGGTCACTTCCGCGTCGATACGACGCGAAACCGACCAGACGCGCATCCCACTGGTTCGCGTTTGGTCGCTGGCGCGTCACATCGACGCGAAACCGACCAAACGTGTCAGCGCGCCCAGACGTACTCGCCGGGGATCTGGCCGCCGCCGACCACGAACAACCCGCGGTCGTCGGTGACGTACACGCCGCCCTCGGGTGTGATCCAGGCGCTCGTCCACGGGAACGTGTCCATGCCTGCCGGGTCGAGGCCGACGGCAACCGGTTCGAGCGTTGCGTACTCGAAGGCGAGCAGGCGATCGGTGGCCTCGTCGAGCACGTAGAACGCGTCACCCTGGTGCCCGGCGAGCGAGGGCAGCTCGGCGTCGGTCCAGATCGAGTCCGAGACCGGCATCTTGACGGACATCTCGCCACCCGAGGCCGTGTGCCGGTGCAACGTCGTCCCGTCGGGACCGGCGATCAACACCAGCAGCACGTCGCCCTCCGAGGCATCGCCCGGCACCACGGCGAGGTCGATCACCGTGCCCGTCGTCGGATCGTGTGGCGCGATCATGAATGAGACCATGCCGTCGGCGCCGCCGGCGTCGATCGCGTCGTACGCGGTCCAGAACATCGTGCCGGTCGACCCGAAGGTCGCCAGATGACCGAAGCCCGAGTACTCCTCGGCGCCGGTGGCGCGGTCGACCGTGAGCAACGACCCGGCAACCGGCTCGCAGCACAGGCTGACGATCACGCGCCCGTCGGGGGCGACTGCGACGCTGTCGATCGACACCGATTCGCCCTCCTCGGGCGCAGCATCGTCGGGGTCCGAACCGTCGTAGACGACGGTCGGCACGCCGGCCTCGACCACGACCGCGTCTCCCGCCCCGTCGATCGCCGTCAACAGCGCCGGCGGCTCGACCGGTGCGGCCGTGGTCGGCGGCGCGGTCTCTGGCGTGGTGGGAGGCTCGGGCGCCGGCGTCGTCGCCGGTTCGGTCACGGGAGTGGTGTCGGCGGGGGTCGTCGCCGGCTGGGTGTCGGGAACGCTCGACGCCGTCACCTCGGTCTCGTCGGCGTTGTCGACGGAGGTCTGCTCGCCGCAGGCGGCCAGGACCAACCCGGTCGTGGCCAGGACGGCCAGCACGGTCATCCGCCGATGCGCGCCTGGGCGAGTCGTGGTTCGGCGATCGTTCGACATGGTGGAGCCCTCCTCCGTCGGATGGTCACACCCGACGACCCCAGATCGTCCCAGGCATCGGCTCGATGTCAGGCCACCCGCTCCGACCTCGGCGTCAGCCCGTCGCCCGAGCAACGACCGATCGTCCGGTATCCGAGTGCCACGCAGCCACCCGGAGGCGCCCGAAACCCTCGGGCGGGCGGCTGGCACTCGGGCGGGCGGCTGGCACTCGGGTGGGCGGGTGCTACTCGGGTGGGGCGAGGTCGGGGATCAGGGCGCCGTCGACGACGACGGGGGTGCCGTCGAGGGTGACGGTGCAGTTCCTCATCGGGAGATCGAAGTGGCCGGCGGTGAAGCGGCCGGCCGTCTCGTTCGCCCCGGTCGAATAGAGGAAGTTGCCGGCGAAGGCGCGCAGCTCGGTGCCCCACGTCTCGCGCTTGTCGTACAGCTCGAGCGCGTCCCACCGAGCACCGGGGTTCATGCCCCATCCGACATGGCTGGTGGCGTAGCTCTCCCGATCATCGAACGCCCCGAGGTACGACCGGAACAGCTCGGCGTCGAGCCCGTCACCATCGATCTCCACGATGTGATCGTCGACGATCGAAAGTCTCACCCTCGACCTCACGTAGAGGTTGAAGGTGAGGTTCATATCCCCTGGTGAGAGGACGATTTCACCGTTGACCGAGCCGGCTGCCGGGAACACCAGCACCAGTCCGCCAGGCCAGTGGGCGATCGAACCTGGGCCGTCGGTGACCCCGGTGGAGCCCGCTGAGAACCCGCCCTCGAGCCGCACCGAGAGGTCAGTGCCGGCAGCACTCGTGGCCCGCATCACCGATGCGGCACGCAGCCGGGCGAGCCCGAGATCGACCCGCCGCGGCAGGTCGTCGTCCCACCGGAGCCGGTCGAAGGTGTCCGGATGCTCGTTCGAGATCATCAACACACGAGCGCCCGCGCCCAGGATCTGCCCGAGCTCGGGGGCGTGCAACAGCCCCTCGACCGTGCAGTCGATCACGAGGTCGGCAGCGCCCAGCGCGGCGATCACCGACCGGTTGCCGGCGATCGCCTGCGAGGCGCCGGTCGACCGGATCGGGACCGGATGACTCGACGACGGCGTCGCGAGCACCACCTCGCTCACCCGTCCACCGAGCGATTGGGCGGCCAGTCGGGCCGTCTCGACCAGCGCGGGCCGGCTCTGCGTCTCGCTCAGGACGGTCACGACCTCACCGTCGTGCAGCCCACAGCGGACGAAGTGCTCGCGGAACGCCTGGATGTATCGCCATTCGGTGCTCACCGGCGGCTCCTCTCGATCTGACGGACGATCGCCGCATCGACGGCGTCCGGGGCTTCCACGTTCAACAGGTGCCCGGCACCGGGCACCACCTGCAGCGTCGCACCCGGGACGAGGTCGACGATCGCCTGGGCGTAGGCGATGGGCGTCTCGTCGTCGAGACCGCCCACCAGCACGGTTGTCGGTGCGCTGATCTGGGACAACACCCCTCGGCTGTCGTGGGTGACGAGGCAGTCGATCGACCGCCTGAGGGCGGTCGACGTGATCCTGGCCATGGCTGCACGTTGGCCGGCCATCGCGTCGTCGGTGATGTCCGGCCCTGCCAGGAATCCCAGCACCCGGTCGGCGAAGTCGATCGGCTCCTGGCCGGCGTCGAGCGGCGCCAACCGGGCCGCCCGCCAGGCCTCGGGTTCGGTTCCGTCCAGGCCGAACTTGGGGCTGGTGGCCAGCAGGGTGAGCGAGGCGATCCGTTCGGTGTGTGCGGCGGCGGTGTACTGGGCGATCATCCCGCCGAAGGAGATGCCGACGAGATGCACCCGGTCGACGCCGAGCTCGTCGGCCCAGCCCACCACCGCGTCGGCGAGCGCCGGGAAGGTGGTCGAGCCCACCAACGGGGGCGAGTCGCCGTACCCCGGCAGGTCCCACGCGGCGACGAGGGCGCGGCGCCCCAGGTCAGCGAGTTGCGGCTCCCACGAGATGCGGCTCCCGCCGAGGCCGTGGAGCAACAGCACCACCTCACCTGCGTCGCGAGATCCGGCCTCTCGCCAGGCGATCGAGTCGCCCTGGACGTCGCGCGGCTCGAACGGCTCGGGGGCGGTCATGCGCCGATCGTACTCATCGCCACCTGGTTGTCAACGACGTTGTCCACGCGCGTGACCACGACGTTGTCCACGCTGTCGTCAACACTGTCGTCAACACTGTTGACAACGATGTGGCGGGCCGTGCAAGATCGCTGGATGACCGATCAGCTGCCACCGTCAGGCTCCCGCGCGTTTCGCGACCACCTCGTGGGACTCGTCCGGGCGATGGCACCGGCGATGAAGGAGCGGGCGGTCGTGTACGACCGCCAGGCCAGCTTCCCGTTCGAGAACTTCGCCGACTTCCGGACGAACGGCCTCCTCGGCGTGTGCGTCCCCCGCCGCTTCGGTGGTCTCGGCGCCACCTACGCCGACTACGTCCGTGTGAGCGAGGAGATCGGACGGTACTGCGGCGCCACCGGCCTCACGTTCAACATGCACAACGCGACGATGCTGTGGTGCGGCCAGGTGGCCGACCTGCTCGACCTCTCCCCCGCCGACCGCGACCGCCACGAGGCGATCCGCACCGAGATGTACCGCGGCGTCGTCGAGGACGGGGCGATCCACAGCCAGCCGTTCAGCGAAGGGCTGGCCCCCGGTGCCACCACCGGGGTCGCCACCCGCGCCGTCCCCGTCGACGGCGGTTGGCTGGTCACCGGCCGCAAGATCTTCGCGTCGCTGTCCGGCGCAGCCACCTTCTACAACGTCACATGCCAGTCACCGGGCGAGGACGTGATCCGCCTCCTCGGCGTCCCGGCCGACGCCGACGGTGTCGAGATCGTCGACGACTGGGATCCGCTCGGCATGCGTGGCACCGTCTCGCGCACGCTGTTGATGAACGACGTGTTCGTCCCCCACGCCAACGAGTGGATGCCCGCCGGCACCTACAACCAGGCCGCGCTCCGCTACCCGTGGCTGTTCCTCTCGCTGTGCCCGAGCTACCTCGGCCTCACCGGCGGCATCCTCGACACGACCGCCGCGTACCTCCGCGGCGAACTGCCCGGCCAGATCACGGGCCCACGCCGCGACCACGCGATCAAGCAGCACGGCTGGGCCCAGATGCAGTTGAAGCACCAGCAGAGCCAGGCGCTGCTCTACCGAGCCGTCGACGAGGCGATGATCGACCCGACCGAGCAGGACCTCGTCACCGGATGGGCGGCGGCGGCGACCGTGATGGATCACGCCGCCGAGGTGGCGTCGCTCGCGATCAAGGTGTGCGGCGGGCAGAGCATGCAGAAGTCGATGCCGCTCGAGCGCATGTACCGCGACGCCCGCCTGGGCAGCACGATGCTGCCGTGGAGCGCCGAGGTGTGCACCGAACGGCTCGGCCGGGCACGCCTGTACGACGCCGACGCTGCCCCGGCGACCGTCACCACCGGAGGTCACCGATGAGTCGGGCCACACTCACTCGCGACACCATCGTCGACACGACGATCCGGATCATCGCCGAGCAGGGCACCGAGGGGTTCACGATGCGGAGCCTCGGCCAGGCGCTCGGCACCGACCCCACCGCGGTGTACCGCCACTTCCGCGACAAGGCCGAACTGCTCCGTGCCGTGAGCGAGCGGCTGCTCGGCACGGTGACGGTCGATCTGCCGGCCGCCGCCGGCTGGCGTTCGGTCACCGTCGAGGTGTGTCGACGCCTGCGCACCGCGCTGCTCAACCAGCCCCAGCTCGCCACGGCCCTGCAGTTCGGTCCGCCGCTGCAGCCCACCGAGTTCGCGATCACCGAGACACTGCTGTGCCAGTTCCGCCTCGCCGGCCTCGAACAGGGGGCCGCCGCGCTCGCCTACCACAGCGTGATCGAGCTCACCGTCGGCTCGGCGGCCATCGACGCCGCGCTGCACTCGCTCTCCAACCGGGAGCGGTCGCAGCAGTACTTCCGCTGGCGGTCGGTCTACGCCACGCTCGACCCCGCCGAGTACCCGGAGACCGTCGGGGCGTCCGCCCACATGTACCGCGGCACCGCCGACGAACGTTTCGTGCACGCGCTCGAGGCGCTGCTCGACGGGATCGTCCCCTCGTCCTGAGGGCGCGACATACTGGCCGACATGTCCGATCTCGAGATGCCGCCGGCCCCGGCGTGCGCATTCGCCAGCGACAACGCCGCCGGCGCCCACCCGCTCGTCCTCGATGCGATCGTGCGGGCCAACGAGGGCCACGCGCTCGCGTACGGCTCCGACGCCTGGACCGCCGAGACCGAGGCGCGGTTCCGCGAGCTGTTCGGCCCGCAGGCCACGTCGTTGCTCGTGTGGAACGGCACCGGCGCCAACGTGATGGCGCTCGCAGCGATGATCCGACCGGCCGACAGCATCGTGTGCAGCCGGTGGGCGCACATCGCCGTCGACGAGACCGGGGCGCCCGAGCGCGTGCTCGGCAGCAAGCTGCAGACGGTGCCGAGCCTCGACGGCAAGATCGTGCCCGAACAGCTGCTCGAACTCGAGTACCTCATCGGCGACCAGCACCACGCCCAGCCCGGCGTGGTGTCGATCACCCAGAGCACCGAGCTCGGCATGGTCTACTCCCCCGACGAGGTCGCCGCCCTCTGCGACACGGCCCATCGGCTCGGGATGAAGGTGCACCTCGACGGGGCGCGCATCGCCAACGCGACGGCGTCGCTCGGCGGCACCGTCGACGCGCTCCGCTCGTTCACGGTCGATGCCGGCGTCGATGCGGTGAGCTTCGGTGGCACGAAGGCCGGCATGGCCTTCGGCGAGGCGGTCGTCTTCCTCGATCCCGAGCTCGCCCGCCGGGCGAAGTTCATCCGCAAGCAGGTGACGCAACTGCCGTCGAAGATGCGGTTCGTCGCAGCCCAGTTCAACGCCCTCCTGCACGACGACCTGTGGATCCGGTTGGCGCAGCACTCCAACGGGCTCGCCACCCGCCTGTACGAGGCCACCAAGGGCATCGACGGGGTCGCCTACGACGCGGCACCTCAGGTCAACAGCGTGTTCCCGATGCTGCCCGCGCACCTCATCGAGCCGCTGCAGGCGTGGTGCTTCTTCTGGCCGTGGGACGTCACCCGCGACCAGGTGCGGTGGATGACGGCGTGGGACACCACGGCCGATGACGTCGACCGGTTCGCAGCAGGCGTCGCCGCCTTGTGCGCTGCCCGCTGAGCGGGCGTCGAGCACGGTTTCCACGCCGTTCCAGTGGCGATTTCCACGCATTTTCCAGGCCGACAGCGGTTCTCGCGAGTCAGCTGACCAGGGCATTCGTCTCGAAAACGTCAGCTCCTCGTCTTTGTTTGCCGAGTGCAATTGACTGGCAGATCAATTCTGTTAATCTGCGTCCAGCGCCGAGGGCAGTGCCACGGTTCGACACCCATCACCACCGCATCGGGATGGCCGCGTCGGGCCGGGGACTTCGAGGGGAAGAGCCCGCGGCGTGACTCGACATTGCTCTGGACAAGGGGGTTCCATGGCCGCGGTAGAGACGCTCTTCCATCGTCAGCAGACAGACGACCGGTGGATGAATGCAGCAGCCTGCAAGGGGTTGACCCATCTGTTCTTCCCACCACCGGCGGAGCGCCCGCAAGCTCGGGAACGCCGCGAGGCGATGGCCAAGGCCGTGTGTGGTTCGTGCATCGTGAACGGCACCTGCCGTGAGTTCGCCCGAACCAACCACGAATACGGCTACTGGGGCGGCGAGAGCGAGGACGAGCGCCACGAGGCCGGCTTCCGTCTGATCGCCCCCATCGGCGTGCGCGCCCGCGACGCCGTCTGACCACCTCTCAGCAGCGCTGACCACCTCTGACCGCCAGAGGTCGCTGAACCCGATCGGTCACGGCGTCACGCCGTGCCGGGCTCAGCGATCACGGCAGGGGCCACGGCTACGCTCGCCACCATGGTCGGCCCACAGGATGCGCCCGGTGCTCCCGGCGCACCGGCACTGCACGGCACACAGCCGCACCGCGCCGCCGTGCATGCGGCATGGGACGACTACGGCGACCCACGGCGCATCGTCTCGCTCGACGAAGTGAGCGCGAACGTCTCGACCAACCGGGTGTACCGCGTGCACCTCGACGACGGGAGCACCCTGGTTTCCAAGGTTTCGTCGTACGGGTCGTACTTCCTGTTCGTCGAGGACCACGAACGTCTCCGCCTCTGCGCGAGCCTGCTCGACACCACCCGCTTCGCCGGCATGCTCGCCGACGTGTGGACCGCTCGCCCCGACCACCTGGCACCCGGCGAGCGAAACCACATCTACACCTGGTACGACCGCACGATGTGGGCTGTCTTCTACGACGACGTGCCCCGCGGCGAGTCGCTCCCCCGGGTGCTGTCGGAGGACATGATCCGCAACCTCGGCCGCGAGATGGCCGAGTTCCACCTGGCGTGCACCGACCTCGCACCGCGGATCCCCGGTGGGTCGAAGACGATCAAGAGCGATGCGATCCACCTGCTCGACCTGCTCGAGAGCCCGTTCGCCCCACGCAACTTCGACCTCCCGCCCGAAGCGATCGGCCTGCTGTGGCGACACACCCACGACTTCCTCGAGCGGCTCGTGGCTCTCGGCTACGACGAGTGGACGAAGATCCCGGTGCTCATCGACTGGAACCTGGGCAACTTCTCCGTGAAGCCCGGACCCAGCGGGTTCCGGTTGTTCAGCCGCTGGGACTACGACTGGTTCCGCATCGAACCGCGCATGCTCGACTTCTACTTCCTGTCGCGCGTGTCGAGCAGCACGGGCGACCGCACCCGCTTCAGCTACGGCGCACACACCTTGCTCGAGCCGTCGTTCCTGGCCTTCATCGACGCCTATACCGACGTGTTCCCGATGAGCCGCGAGGAGCTCGAATTCCTGCCCGAGGTGTACCGGTTCTTCATCCTGAACTACGTGGTGCGTGAAGGGGCCCGGTTCTTCCGCAGCGACCTGTGCGCCACGTTCCGCCGCGATGCGGTGCGCACCTACCTGCCCACGTTCGAGCGCACCGACTTCTCCGCGCTCGCCCGCGCCGCCGCCTGAACCGGTCGGGTCAGGACGCCCGGCGCGCGACCGTCTGCGCCGGGTCCGCCTCCGTTCGGTGCCGTCGACGCGTGCAACGATGCACGCATGGAGCACACCCAGATCACGGTCGACCGTCGCGGCGCCCACGGCGAGATCCTCGTCATCACCCTGAACCGGCCCGAGAAGCTCAACGCGTGGACGCCCACGATGGCCGACGAGCAGGCCCAGGCGATCCAGGCTGCGAACGACGATCCGACGATCGGCGCGATCGTGATGACGGGCGCCGGCCGTGGTTTCTGCGCCGGCGCCGACATGGACGCGACGTTCAAGACCCGTATCGACGGCGGTGACCCCGGACGCGACACCGCCGGCGGGGTGGGCGGCATGCCGAACGGCCTCGACTGGGTGGCGTTGCTGCGGGCGAGCAAGCCGTTCGTGTGCGCGATCAACGGTGCGGCGGTCGGCATCGGCGTCACCATGTGCCTGCCGGCCGACCAGATCATCGCCTCGTCCGTGGCGAAGTTCGGCATGGGCTTCATCAAGATGGGCCTCGTTCCCGAGCTCGCGTCCACCCGGCTGCTGCCGGCGCGGGTGGGCTTCGGCAAGGCCAGCGACCTGTGCCTGTCGGGCAGCATCATCCTCGCCGACGAAGCGCTCCGCATCGGCCTCGTCGATCAGGTGGTGGAACCCGACGCGCTGGTCGACACTGCGATCGCGACCGCGTCGACGTACGCGGCAAATCCCGACCTGCAGCTCCGGATGACCAAGCAACTGCTCACCGACAACGTCGTCGAGACCGACCTCGTCGCCATCCAGCGCAGCGAGCAGCGCCGCCTCGCCGAGTGCTGGGCGTCGCCCGAGCACGCCGAAGCCGTCAACGCGTTCCTCGAGAAGCGCCCGGCTGTGTTCCGCCCGCAGGGATGAGCGCCCACCACGACGTCTGCGTGGTCGGCAGCTCCAACCTCGACCTCGTCGCCACCGCAGCGGTGCTGCCCGGGCCGGGCGAGACGGTGATGGGACGCGACTACGCGGAACACCCGGGCGGCAAAGGTCTCAACCAGGCGGTCGCCGCCGCACGCGCCGGTGCACGGACGGTCTTCGTCTCGGCCGTCGGCGACGACACCGCCGGCGCCGGACTCCTCGCGGTGATGCACGGCGACGGCATCGACACGTCGCACGTCGCGA
>CAUJET010000225.1 GCA_963169665.1 Actinomycetota bacterium
GCGATCGCCTGAGGCGTCTGCGGCCCGAAAACGTAGAGTTCACACATGACCTCCGATCCGGCCGCCGCCGTCGATCACGCAGTGCTCCGCCGTGACGTCGACGGCGCCACCGCAGCGCACCGGCGGCTGCTCGACACGGTCGCCGACCTGGGCGACGACGACCTCCGCCGCCCGTCGTCGCTGCCCGACTGGACGATCGGGCACGTTCTCGCACATCTCGCCCGCAACGCCGACAGCCACGTCCGCCTCCTCGACGCGGGCACGAGAGGTGAGGTGGCCGATCAGTACGAGGGTGGCACGGCCGGTCGCGCCGACGAGATCGAACGAGATGCTGCGCTCCCGGCCGACGTGCTGATCGCCCAGCTCCGCACGGCCACCGAGGCGCTCGAACAACGGTGGGCCACGATGCCGGCCGAGGCGTGGGGCGGGTCGGGGCGCAGCCTCGCCGGCGACGTCGCGCTCGCAGACCTCCCGTTCCGGCGGTGGCGCGAGACCGAGCTGCACCACACCGATCTCGGTCTCGGCCACACCCCCGACCACTGGCCGACGCTCTACGTGCGCCTCGAGCTCGTGCGCATGGAGCGGCAGTGGGCAGCCCGCCGCCCGATGGGCCTCACGCTGCTGCCGCGGGAGGCGTTGGCCGCCGCACCCGCACAGCGGCTCGCCTGGCTCGTCGGCCGTGGCGGCATCGACGGGCTCGCACCGGCGGGCATCTTCTGATGCGCACGGCCGAACACGGACACGAACACGCGTGCTCCCGGCGCGAACCCGGTGAGTCCCCGAGGACACGAGGCGGACGACGCGGACGTCGCACGTTGCTCGCCATCGTGGCGAGCGCACTCGCCGGCGTCGTGGTCCTTCCCGCATCGCCGGTGTCCGCCCACGCGGCGCTCGAGACCAGCGTCCCGGCCCCGAGCTCGGTGCTGGAGGAGGCACCGCCTGCGGTGGTGCTCGACTTCGACGAGCCGATCGAGGCGGGGCTGTCGTCGGTCCAGCTCTACGACGCCGACCAACGCCTCGTCGAGATCGGTGAGCCCGAGCGCGTGCCCGGCGACGACTCGATCGTCACGGCCGACCTCCCCGATCTCGACGACGGCGTCTACGCGGTGGTCTGGCGGGTCGCGTCGGCCGACGGCCACATCGTCGACGGCGCGTTCGGGTTCATCATCGGCACGGGCGATCCCGGCGGCGCCGGTGCCGACAGCCTCGTCGACCAGGTCCGCGACGGCGCCGCACCGGACGACACGGTGCAGCGTGCCGCGGACGTGTCCCGCTTCGTGCTGTTCCTCGGCCTCGTGCTCCTCATCGGGTCCGGTGCCTGGTCGATGCTGATCCCGACCGAACTGCTCGGCGGCCTCCGTCGCCGGTTGCCCGTCGTCGGATGGGTGCTGTCGATCGTCGCCACGCTCGCCGGGTTCGGCCTGTACGGCGCGACCGCGGTCGCCGGAGGTCTCGGTGACGCCTTCTCTCCCGACGTGTGGGGTCGGGTGGACGGCACCCAGACCGGACGGATGGCGCTCGCCAGGGTGGCGCTCCTCCTCGTCGTCGGGGTGCTGCTGCGGCTGCGCCAGGCGAGCGACACGATGTGGTGGCGCCAGGTGGCGGTCGCCGCCGCGATCGGAGCGCTCGTCACGCTGCCGGCGGCCGGCCACCCGTCGGCGACCTCACCGCGCGCCCTGTACGTGCTCCTCGACGCCGTACACCTCGTGTCGATCGTGGCCTGGATGGGCGGCCTCGCCCTGTTCGCCCTCGGCAGCCGGGCGTGGCTCGACACCGAGCCGGTCGGCCGGGCGGTGCGCACCTTCTCGCGCACGGCCATCGTGTTGGTGCCCATCATCGTCGTCACCGGTGCGATCCAGACCTACGAACTCGCCGGTGGCATCGACACCCTCACCGACACGTCGTGGGGCCGCACGCTGTTGGTGAAGCTGTCGATCGTGAGTGTCGTGGTCGCCATCGGCGCCGTCTCGCGCTGGTTGCTGCAGAACGTGGGCGCCGGTTCGATCCGACGGACCGTGGTGGCCGAAGCCGTCTTCGGCACGCTCGTCCTGGCGTTCACCGCGAGCCTCGTCACCCTGCCCCCGGTCGCTGCGCTCGAGGCGAAGGTCTTCAACGCCACGCTCACCGAGGCCGGGTTGATCGCCGACGTCACGGTCACGCCGGGGCGCGTGGGGGCCAACGAGATGCACCTGGTGCTCACGCCCGCGGGTGGCAGCATCCAGCCGGTCACCTCGGTCCAGGCGCGCATGTCGCTCCCCGAGCGCGAGGTGCCGAAGACGCCGGTCACGATCGTCGCCGACGGTCCCAACCACTACACCGGCTCCATCGCGCTCGCCTTCTCCGGCGACTGGACCCTCGAGTTGATCATCGAGGTCACGCCCGGCAACACGCTGCTGCTCACCACCACCGTGCCCATCCCGTAGCGTTCGAACGCGCTCACGCGCAGAGCTGGGCGTCGGACAGCGGGTTGGCGAAGGCGTACAGCACCGCGAGGAGCGCGTTGTGCGTGGCTGGGTCGGTGAGCGGCTCGAGGTCGGCCACGAAGGCGTGCAGGCGGTCCGAGACCTCGCGCGGTGAGCACGAGGCGGCGCCGGGGCCCGCGAGCCCGTCGAGGTCGAGCCGGTCCAAGGTGTCGGGTGGGAGGTCGCCACGCTCGACGGCTGCCCCGACGATGCCCGTGACGGCCATGACCGCGGTGTCGATCGCCCGGTCGCCGAAGCTCTGCTGGGCCCGTCGGGTCGCGCCCTCGGCCGACGGAGCGATGCCCCAGCGGTCGAGCGCATCGATCGCCACAGGGGTGAGCAGCGCCACGCCCACGTCTGCCGCGATCCCGATCGGCCCGCTGGGGGCGGCCGCCGAGATCGCGACGCCGGCCGTGTCGAGGGCCAGCTGCGCCAGGAGGGCGTCGGCCTCGGCATCGTCGATCTCGGCGTCGCGGAGGGCGAGCTGCACCTGAGCGAACGTTCCGGCCAGGTCGCGGACCAGCTCGTCGTCGACCCGTCCGTCGGGCTGGAGCAACGGGGCCTCCGACAGGTCGCCCGTCCGTGCGGCGAGCGCATCGGTGATCGCAGCTCGAGCGGCCGGGCGGGTGAGCAGCCATCGCAGGGCCCTGTCGCCGTCGTCGTAGGTCCATCCCCACCGAGCGGCACGGGGCCCGAGATCGGCGAGCCACGGGGTGACCGCTGCGGCGACGATCGCGGGGGCTGAACGGGTCGCGCCGTCGGTCGCCGATGGCTCGCCGTGCACCTGGAGCCAATCGAGCAGCGGGCGCAGGATGCGGCCGGCGGTCGCCTCGTCGACCTGCGCGGGTGACGTGCCGACGAGGAGCAGCCGCGACACGCTGTCGTCGAACTGGGCGGCGAGGAGCAGTTCGTCGGGCCCGACGCGCCGGAGGAATTCGGCGGCCGCGGCCGGACGGTCGACGAGCACGCGGAACAGGACGTCGGCAGTGTTGTCGCCACCGGCGAACGCATCGGGCCACCGCACGCCGTGGTCGCTGCCGTCGTGCCAGCGGTGCAGGACGAGCGCGGCGACCGCGGCGAGGGTGCGGTCGTCGAGGCGGAGATGGCGCAGCACCAGCGCGGCGGCCATCGGCGAAGAGTCGAGCACGGCGGTCGGGAACCAGCGGACGTGACCGTCCCGTGGCGCTGCTGCGGTGTAGCGAGCCGCCGCCGCGGCGATCTCGGCGTCGAGGGCGGCGAGCGCGCGTCGTGCCGCAGGGTCCTCGGGGTCGTCGACGAGCAACTGCGCCAGCTCGAGCCGCCGCCGGGCGTACTCGTCGAACGAGGTCGCCCAGGCGGCGTCGTCGAGCCGCCGGCCGCCTGCGAATCCGTCGGCCGACGCCGGGAACGCCCACGGATCCGTCGACGACGCGATGGCGCCGGGCCTGCACAGCGGATCGTCGCCGAGCACGGCGGAGATGGCGGGCAGCCAGTCGAGCTCGAGCAGCCGGTGCACCTCGCGGGCGACCCGCACGGCCTCGGCGGCCAGCGGGTCGTCGTCGCGGATCGTCGCGAGCGAGTCGGCGGCGCGTCGCACGTGACGGCGCAGTGCATCGAGCAGGAACGGGTCGTAGCCGAGCACCGTCATGCAGGCACCCCCGGTGTTGCCGCGGCGCGCAGGTCGGCCTCGTCGGCCTGGCGTTCCAGCACGAGCGCGTGCCGACGGAGTTCGTCGACGGCGAGGTCGAGGCGTCGCTGCGCGGTCAGCACCTCGTCGCGGTGACGGTCGGCCAGCGGGCCCCGCCACACCTCGTCACCCGACCGACGGCGGACCTCGCGCAGGTCGCGTTCGGCGAGCTGGATCGCGAGTCGGCGCAGGTTCGTCGCGCGCGCTCGCAGTGCAGCGGCGGTGCCGGTCTCCGTCAGGGGCATCGCCCAAAGTGGGACGGTGGTCGGGCCGGATCGGAAACCGACACGAGCGACCGGCGGAGCAGGTCAGCTACAGGCGGGAGACGACGACGTGGTGGGGGAGCTGGGTGGTCGCGTCGACGAAGCCGTCGCCGACGACGGTGAACCCCTCGCGTTCGTAGAACGCGAGTGCACGGTCGCGGGCGTTGGCCCACACCACGGCGGCGCCGATCGAGCGGGCGTGGTCGCGTCCGGCGGCGATCAGCAGCGCGCCGATGCCGGTGCCCTGCAGGTGCCCTGCGGTGGCCATGCCGCGCAGCTGGACCGCCGGTGAGGTGCCGTCCGGGGCATCACGGGGGATCCACGTGCTCGTCGCGACCAGAGTCCCGTCGACGCGGACCCCGAGGTGCACGGCGCCAGGCGCGTGGTCCTCGGGGAAGGCGACCTCCTTGGTCGGCGTGTCGGCACGGAGCACCGCCAAACGGACGGGGTGGGTCTCCTCGGCGGTGATGTGCACCACCTCACGGTCGGGTCGCGCCATCGGTTGGGGCTGCGTCGCGCTCATCTCGAGAGGTGCACGAGCTCGCCGCCGGCCGCGGCCGACCGGTACATCGCGTCGACGATGCGGTGCGCCTCCACCGCGGTGGCGAAGTCGGGATGGGCGCTGCGTCCCTCCACCACGGCGCGCACGAATTCGCCGTCGGGGTTCATCGATCCGTCGAGGAGCGGCAGCGCGGCGGCCTCCAGCGCGTCGCCCTCCAACGAACCGGTCGCGCCGTCGCTGTCGATCCACGACACCGGGCCGTACCAGTCGTCGCCCTCGATCACGATGTGGCGGCGCTCGCAGAACACCTCGACACGGCGCAGGCTCGGGCGCGCCAGGTTGTCGTGCCACACGCTCGTGAGCGTGCCGATCGCGCCGCCGGCGAAGGCGATCGTGGCATTGGCGACGTCCTCGATTCCGTCGTGGCCGTGGAAGTTGGCGGTGTTCGCGCTGACGCGGGCGATGTCGCCCACGAGGAAGCGGAGCATGTCGACGTCGTGGATGCTGTGCTCGAGGAGGGTGCCGGCGCCGACGAGCGCCTTGTCGGCGCGCCAGGTGGAGGCGTAGTGACCCTGGATCGGGATGAACTGGTCGTCGCGGAACACCACCGTCATCACGCGACCCGCTGCCGGGTCGTCGATGAGGTGCTTGGCCCAGTTGTAGGCGAGCGATCGGCGGAGGACGAGACCGACCTGGTTGGTGAGCCCGGCCCCGGCTACGTGCGCGGCCATGGCCTCGGCCGCCGCGGTGCTCACCGCCAACGGCTTCTCGCAGAAGATCGCGAGCCCTCGCTCGACGGCCTTGGACACCTGGCGCGGGTGTTCGCTCGTCCACGTGCAGATGTAGACCGCGTCGCACCCGTCGAGCACCTCGTCCTCGGAGTCGCACACGTGGTGGCCCGCCGCCGCGGCGAACGCCTCGGTCCGCGCACGGTCGGGGTCGTACACGCCGGCCCGCACCACGCCGTGGGCGGCCTCCGCGCCGCTGCGCCGCAGGCTCTTGGAGTGATAGGTGGCGATCAGGCCGGCGCCGAGGAAGCCGATCCGCAGGTCGTTGCTCATCGGCGTGACTCTAGGGCTCGGCATCCAGGGTCGACCCGCCCGGCGGGCCGGTCACGGTCAGGTCGCGCCGGGTGCGAGGTCGTCGAGTGCGACCACCCGGTCGGCGATCGCACCTGCCTCGGCGACGTCGTGGGTGACGACCAGCGCGGTGGTGCCCGTGGCGCGCAGCACCCGGGCGAGGTCGGTGGCGAGTCGGTCGTGCAACGCGGCGTCGAGGCCGGTGAGCGGCTCGTCGAGCAACAGCAGTGGGGGTGCGGGCGCGAGCGATCGGGCCAGCGCGATGCGCTTCGCCTCGCCGCCGCTGAGCGAGGTGACCGATCGCGAGCCGAAGCCGTCGAGGCCGACGAGGGCCAGGAGCTCATCGACACGGGTGCGTCGAGCAGCGGCCGGCATCCGCTGCATCCGGAGGCCGAACGCCACGTTCGCCTCCACGTCCAGGTGGGGGAACAACTGGTCGTCCTGGAAGACGAGGCCGATGCCTCGTCGGTGGGGCGGGAGCCTGGTGACGTCGCGACCGTCGAGGTGCACGGTGCCGGCGTCGGGGGGCAGCAGGCCGGCGATCACGCGCAGCAGCGTGCTCTTGCCGCTGCCTGAGGGCCCCTGCAACGCGACGACCTCCTCGCGGTCGACGGTCAGGCACACCTGGTCGAGCACGGTTCGCGAACCGAAGCGGACGACGACGTCACGGACGGCGAGCACGGTCACCTCCTCGGTCGGTCGGTCGATCGAGCAGTTCGACGCCCACGAGCACGACGGTCGTGACGGCCGCCAGCACCACCGCCAACGCCGACGCCTGCGCCCGGGGCACGTCGCCGGCGCGGCCGAGCAGACGGGCGATCACCACCGGCAGGGTCTCGTGGCCGGTGCGGCTCAGGAACGTCGTCGCACCGAACTCGCCGAGCGACACCGCGGCGGCGAAGCACGCGCCGACGAGCACGGGGCGACGCAGCAGACGGACGTCGATCTCCCACCAGGCCCGCAGCGGTGGGGCGCCGAGCGTCGCCGCCGCCTCACGCCACCCGACGGGCCGCGCCCGCAGCACCGGCAGGATCGCCCGCACCACGAACGGCACGGCCACCAGCGCATGGCCGACCGCCACGAGCCAGGGCTCGCCACGCCAGTCGACCGGCGCACGGTCGAACGTGATGAGCATGCCGAAACCGATCGTCACGGCGGAGGTGCCGAGCGGCAGCATCGAACCGACGTCGAGCAGCCGTCCGCCGCGTCGCGTCGAGGAGATCGCGAGCGCGGCGAGCGTGCCGATCGCGACGGCCAGCACCGTGGCGAGGGCAGCCGCCCGGAGCGAGGCGACGATCGCTCCGACGGCGTCGATCGCGAGGTCGGCGCCGGGTCGGACCGGTGCGTCGCCGAAGGTCCGCCACGCCGTGAGCGACCACTTCCCGCCCGGCCGCACCGACGACACGGCGAGGGCCGCGAGCGGTGCGGCGACCAGCGCGGCGACGGTCACCGCACCGGTGGCGACGGCGAGCCGAGTGCGCAGGGTGCGCGGGCGCGGCGACGTCTGTGCGTGCAGGCCGATCGACACCGAGGCGCGGCGTTGGGTGCGCACGGTGATGCCGACGACGATCGCCAGCAACGCCAGCTGTAGCAGCGACAGCACAGCGGCACCGCCCACGTCGCCCAGCTGCGTGGCACGGCGGGCGATCTCCACCTCGATGGTCACCCTCGTCGGCCCGCCGAGGATCTGGACGACACCGAACGAGGTGAACGTGAAGAGGAACGCGATCGAGCCGGCCGCCACGAGGGCGGGCCGCAGCAGCGGCAGGGTCACCTCGCGCGTCGCTCGCCACGGACCGGCCCCGAGCACACGTGCCGCGGCGACGAGGTCGGCCGGCAACTGCGACCAGACGCCGCCCACCACGCGCACCACGACGGCGACGTTGAAGAACACGTGGGCGACCACGATCGCGAACGCCGACGTCTCGAGCGAGTCGGGCAGCAGTGCGATGAACGCGGCGCCCACCACCACCGTCGGCAACAGGAACGGGACCGTCAGCAGCGCGGTGAGCAGCCGTCGTCCCGGGAACTCCCATCGGGCGACGAGATAGGCGGGGCCGAGGCCGACGACGAGCGTCGCCGCCGTGCTCAGCACCGCCTGCCAGAACGTGAACCACAGCACCCGGCCGAGTCCCGCTCGGCCGAGCGTGTCGGCGATCGTGCTGCCGTCGACGACCTCGGCGACGAGGCTCAGGAACGGCCAGACGTAGAAGGTCGCGAGGAAGCCGAGCGGGACGACGACGAGCGCGACCCGGGTCGCGACCGGCAGCGCGATGCCGGCGGGGAATCGTGTCAGCGCAGGACGATCTGGGTCCACTCGTCCAACCATGCCTCACGGTTCGCCTCGATGTCCGCAGGAGCGACGGTGAGCGGCTCGGCGACGACCTCGGCGAACGCCACGAACTCGGGCGGGGGCGCCACGTCGGTACGGGCCGGCCACACGAAGAGGTTCAGCGCCACCTCCTGCTGGAACTCGGCCGATGCGAGGAAGTCGACCAACTGCCGTGCCTGCTCGGGATGATCGCTGCCCGCGAGGACGCCGGCGAACTCCACCTGCCGGAAGCAGGTCTCGGTCATCACGCCGGTCGGCGCATCGTCACGGGGCGGGTCGGCGAAGATCACCTCGGCCGGCGGGCTGCTCGCGTAGCTGACGACGAGGGGTCGCGGACCGGCGCCGCTCGACCCGCTGAAACGCTCGTAGTAGGCGGTCGTCCAGGAGTCGACGACCTCCACGCCGTTGTCGCGCAGGTCGGTCCAGTAGGCCTGCCACCCGTCCGCGCCGAACTCGGCGACGGTCGCGAGCAGGAAGGCGAGCCCGGGCGACGACGTCGCCGGGTTCTCGACCGTGAGCAGGTCGGCGTAGGCCGGGTCGACGAGGTCGGCCAACGTGGTGGGCGCCTCGAGGCCCTCGGCGGCGAACCACTCCAGGTCGGTGTTGATGCACACGTCGCCGAAGTCGACGGGTGTGAGCTCGCCGTCGGGGACGAGCGCGGTGAGCGCCGGGTCGATGGCATCGAGCTCGGCGCTGACGTACGGCTCGAACGCCGGGAGCGCACGCGACAGCGAGGTGTTGTCGACGCCCCACATGACGTCGCCCTCGGGGTTGCCGGCGGTGAGCACGGCCTTGCTCACCATCGTGCCGGTGTCACCGGCGATCACCAGCTCGACGTCGATCCCGGTCGCGGCCGTGAAGGATGCGAGCGCGTCGTTGAGGCTCGTGCCCTCGGCGGGGAACGAGTCGTACGTGACGAGGGTGATCGTGACCGGCTCGGTGTTGCTGTCACCGCCGTCACCGCCGTCACCACCGTCACCACCGTCGTCGTCGGTGCACGACGCGACGGCGAGCAGGGACACGAGGACCAGCGCGCCGAGTCGGCCCGGGGTCGACGAGGAGGTGCGGGTGTGACGGCGGATCATCGGTGCTCCTGGGGGGACTGTTCTTGGGGGGACTGCTGCTGGAGGGACTGCTGCTGGGGGTGATCGGGCGTGGTGCTCGGGTCGGGGCGGGGCACGACCACGGTGAGCACACCGGTCCGGGTCGCGACCGTCACCGTGGGCTCGACCGCGGCATTGCTGATGCCACGGGTGCTACCGGCGGGGAGGTCCGCGTCGGCGAGCGGCCACCGCGCGCCGCGCACGTCGACGCCGGTGCAGTCGCCGTGGAGGGCGAGCAGGGAGAAGACCGCGCCGACGGCCAGCTCGAGCCGCACCTCGCGACCGGGATGCAGCACATGCAGGGTGCTCGCGCCCAGGTGCGCGGTGAGGGTCCCGACCTCGGCGAGGCCGGGGTCGCCCAGCGCGGCGACGGTGCCGAGGAGGTGGTCGAACCGGTCGATCCCGACGCCGCCGAACAACACGATCTCGCCGGCGCCGAGCCGACGGGCGTCGGTCAGCGCGAGCGCGGTGTCGGTCGCGTCCTTGTCGGCGGGATGCTCCTCGATCGGCACGCCGTTCGCCGCCGCCCACTCGGATCCTGCCGTGCTGATGCTGTCGAGGTCGCCCACGAGGTGTGTGGGACGCAGGCCGGCCGCCCGGGCCACGTCGAGGCCGCTGTCGGCGGCGACGACGATGTCGAAGCGGCGCGACGTCGCATCGCTCGGGGCGCGCAACGGGCCGCCTCCGATGACCACTGCTGCAACGATGCCGTCGGCACCGGAACCCACGGTTCCCATTCCATCCCTCCGCTGGCATTACCCAGATCAGGTTCGAGGGTCGGTGGCGGTCGGCCACCCTCTCAGCCCGCCGTTCCCGCGAGCTCCCCAGGTGTGTTGTCGTACGACGGCATCGTATCGCTGTGCGCCGTCTGGCGCGTGGGCGAGCGGTCAGGTCTCCGGCAACAGCGTCGGCTCGCCGGGGGCGTCGGGCGTCTCCGCACCGGCGGCCGGCCGACGGCTGAGTGTCACGACCGCGGCGAGACCGGCGATCACCAGTGCCATCCCGAGCAGCTGCACCGGTCGGATCGTCTGGTCGAGGAACAGGTAGGCCCACACGACCGCGAGTGCGGGCTGGGCCACCTGGAGGATGCTGATCGTCCCGACCGGCACGGTGTGCTGGGCGTAGACGATGAACCCGTGTGCCGCCGTTCCCGTCATGACGGCGAGCAGCGCGATGTACGGCAGCGAATGGACCGTGATCTCGTCGAGGTTGCCGCTGAACAGCGCGAGCGGGAACACCGTGACGGACGCGATCATCATCACCGCGCACAGGATCGCCTGCACCGACATCTCGGCGCGGAGGCGGCGGCTGGTGAGCAGGTACGTGGCCCACGAGAACATCGCGCAGACGATGATCAGGTTGCCCGTCCACGTCGCCACGCCGTTCGCCGGCACGTTGAAGAGCACGAGCATGAGCCCGGCGAACGAGACGATGCCGAACCACAGGGCCCGCGTGTTGATCCGCTCCTTGAACAGCAGCGCGCCGGCCGGGACGAGGATGACCGGTGTCAGCGCGCCGATGAACTCGGCGTTGGCCACGCTGGTCTTGGTGACGCCGGTGAAGAACAGCGTGATGTTCAGCCCGAACACGATGCCGGGCACGAGCGCCTTGCGGAGCTCGGCCCTGGTGATCCAGCGGTGCTCGGTGGCCTGCAGGATGACGGTCCACAGCGCCGTGGTGAGCAGCATCCGGTAGAAGGCCATGGTCGGGCCGGGGATGCCGGCCTTCTTCACGATCGTCGAGCCGAGGCTGAAGAAGATGATCGCGCCGAGCATCGCCAGCAGGCCGAGCGATCGGGCCGATCGCCAACGGGGACGGCGTGCGGTGTCGGTGGTGGGGACGCTCACGCCGACGTGCTTCGGCGGATGTCGGGTTCGATGTAGATCGTCATGTCGGCCGGCGCGACCGCACGCATCGCGACCTCGGTGCGATCGATCGCCGCGGCCAGGTCGGCGACCGACATGCCGTGGTCGTACTCGACCTTGGTCGCGACCAGCAGGTCGTCGGGGCCGAGGTGCATCGCCCTGAGGTGGATGATCCCGAGCACGCCCTGGCTGCCGTTGATCGCCGCCTCGATGCCTGCCTGCACCTCGTCGCTCGGGGCTTCGCCGATCAGGAGGCCCTTCATCTCCACCGCGAGCACGATCGCGATCGCGACGAGCAGCACGCCGATCGCGATCGACCCCACGGCGTCCCAGCGCGGATCGCCGGTGATCTCGGCCATGGTGAGGCCGAACAGGGCGAAGACCAGACCGGTCTCGGCGCCGATGTCCTCGAGCAGCACGACGGGCAGCTCGGGTGACTTGGCGTTGCGGATGAACCACCACCAGCTCCGGTCGGCCGGCTTCACGTGGCGGGCCTCGATGATCGCGGTGCGCAGCGAGAAGCCCTCGAGCAGGATCGCGAAGATCAAGATGCCGTAGGCCACGTACGCGCTGTCGATCTCGTGCGGGTCGCCGAGCTTGTGGATGCCTTCGTACAGCGCGAACAGCCCACCCATGCTGAACAGCACGAGGGCGACGACGAAGGCCCAGAAGTAGCGCTCCGGGCCGTAGCCGAAGGGATGGACACGGTCGGCCTTGCGGCGGCCGCGCTTGGACCCGAACAGCAGCAAGCCCTGGTTGCCGGTGTCGGCGAGGGAGTGGCCGGCCTCCGCGAGCAGACCTGCCGAGCGGGTGATCAGGAAGCCCACGAACTTCGCGATGGCGATGCCGAGGTTGGCGAAGAACGCCGCGATGATCGCCTTCTTGCTGCCCTCGTGCACGCGTCTAGGTTGCCACAGGGAGCACGGGATGCCACCAGGCCGCACGGCCGGGGCGCACCGGTGCAGCGCAGTGACAGCACAGGGGCTCGTCAGGCGAGCGTTCACGAAGGGGGAGTCGGATGGCTCAGGGGCAGTTGCAGGGTCGGATCGCACTGGTGTCCGGCGGCGGTCGCGGCATCGGGCGCGGGATCAGTGAACTGCTGGCCGCCGAGGGCGCCGCCGTCGCGGTGAACTATCGGAAGGACAAGGCCGCTGCCGACGAGACCGTCGCCGCGATCGAGGCGGCGGGCGGCATCGCCCGTGCCTACGAGGGGTCGGTCGACGACCCCGACGCGTGCGCCTCGATGGTCGAGGCCGTGGTCGCCGATCTGGGTGGGCTCGACACGCTGGTGTGCAACGCCGGTATCGCGTCCCGTGGCCGCGCGGTCGCCGACACCGACCCGGACGAGATGATCCGCGTGGTCGCGACGCATGCGTTCGGCCCGCATCACCTGTCGCGCGTCGCGATCCCGCACCTGCGGGCCCGGGCCGCGTCGCACGGTCGGGGCGACATCGTGATGATCTCGTCGGTCGCCACGTCGTCGATGGGCGCCAACGGCGCGCCGTACAACATGGGCAAGGCGGCCATGGAAGCGCTCGCGTTCACCCTCGCCAAGGAGGAGCGCCCGAACGGCATCCACGTCAACGTCGTGGCCCCCGGCCTGGTCGAGACCGACATGGGCGTGCGCCTCGCCCGGGCGTTCACCGGCAACCGCGACATGCCCGATCTGCGTGCGCTCGATGCCAGCTCGCCGTTCGGTCGGGTGTGTCAGCCGCTCGACGTCGCCAACGTGGTCCTCTGGCTGTGCAGCCCAGGGTCGGGCTACGTCACCGGCCAGCGCATCGAGTGCAACGGCGGCGGCAGCTGACGCGCCACCCGCTCGGGGGATCTCGTCGGCGAGGGCGCCCGAGCGCTCGCTGCGCCCGACATCCGGGCGGACCCGGCCGGTAGCCTGCACCTCGTGAGCCCCCTCGCGTCCGAGACCGACACGTCCACCGGCAACCTCATCATCACGGTGAGCGCCGAGGCCCAGGCGGAGCTGGTGCAGCTGCGCGACGACGAACCCGACGGCGACCGACTCGGTCTGCGGTTGGAGATCGTGAGCGGCCAGGGTGAGGACTTCCGCTACGACCTCAGCTTCGACGTCGTCACGAAGGCGGCGTTCAGCGACGAGGTCCGCACGCACACGGGCGCCGACGGTTCGACGCTGAAGGTGATCATCCCGGCCAAGGACGTCGACTCGCTGCAGGGCGCGGTGCTCGACCGCACCGAGAGCCAGGGGCTCGTCATCCGCAACCCGAACAAGCCGCAGGTGCCCACGATCGAGGGTCTCACCCGCGACGACGCACTGAGCGCCGAGGTCGAGGCGGTCGTGGCCGGCGAGGTCAACCCCGCCCTCGCCACGCACGGCGGGTTCGTCACCTACGTCGGCCACGACGGCGAGGGCACCGCGTACCTCACCATGGGTGGCGGGTGCCACGGCTGTTCGATGAGCCGGATGACGATGCTCGACGGCGTGCAGACCATGCTCGTCGAGCAGGTCGCCGGCATCGAACGGGTGAAGGACCTCACCGACCACGCGAGCGGCGAGAACCCCTTCTATCGTTGATCGACGGTCGCGCCGGCCTTTCCGCCGGCCTTTCCGCCGGCCTGTCGGTCAGCGCGGGGCGCGGACCTCGACGGTGACGGCGGTGGGGTCTGCGGCGATCTGTTCCGGTGTGTAGCGCACGTCGCGCAGCGACCCGGTGGCGTACACGTCGCGCTGTGACGTGAAGTCGTCGGCACGGTTGTCGTCGGGCTGGCCGTAGGTGAGCACCGCCCGGGCGGTCGGCCCGTCGGGGCCGTACGCCACCACCATCATGAAGCTGTTGCCGGTGGTCACCGGGTACCGGCCGCCGCGGAGCGAGAGCACCTCGTCACGTTCGCCTCGCTCACCGGTCGGACCGGCGGTGATCGCACCTGAGCAGCACCCGACGATGCTGGCCGTGCCATCGGCTGCGACGCCACCGGGGAGGCCGATCGCCGTCGCGACGTCGCGACCGTCGACCTGGAGATCGCCGAGCGCGACGTCGAGCGGGATGTCGAGGGCGAGCAGGGCTTTGGCCGCGATGCCGAGGTTCTGCAGCAGGTCGACGTCGCGTGCGTCGTTGACGGTGTTCGGTGTGCCGACGGGGTCGGCGGGATCGAATGGCACGCGGTAGAGCGCGCCGGCGTCCGAGCGGGCGCTGCCAGGGAACAGCGAGAGGTATTCGCGCCACAGCACCGCGCCGCGTGCATCGGTCGTGTACCGACCGTCCCACCCGGCGAGCACGGCACATGCCGGAGCCACGTCGTAGGGTTTGCCGTCCACCAGCACGAGCGTCGTTCTGGCACACGCCGTCAGCACGCCTGGCAGGAGCAGTTCGGCGTGCAGCGACCGCTGGGACATGATCGCGGCTTCCACCTCGGCGGCCGAGAACTTCCCGTCGTCGCCGCGGACGGCGGGATCGGCGAGCAGGACAGCGTTCATCCGGGTGCGCGCCGACTGGGGCACGGCTTCCGGCCCGGTGAGCGGGGAGTACCCGGTGAGCAGCTGGGCCGGGTGTGCCAACCAGTGCGAGTCGTTGGCGTTGAACACGTAGTCGCCCCGTTCGAGCTGGGGTTGCTGGGAGAAGGGCAGGATGCCCGGCCGGGTGGCCTCGGGGTCGTCGACCCATTCGTTCACCGGGTTCGACCCGTCGAGCAGCACGGCCCTGTTCTGCTGGATGAGCGACGCCGTCGAACCCTCGGTCGCGAGGGCTGTCTGCCAGCCGGCGATCGCCTCGGGCGAGAGGTTCGGCGTCGCCGCCGCGTCGGCGTACCACGCGCGGCCGTCGGCCGAGGTGGCGATGGTGTTCACCCACGGGAGTGCATTGGCCGTGCGGTGCACGTCGACGAACTCGTCGAGGCTCTGTGCTCGTGCCATGCCGAAGAACTGGCGGAGGATGTCCGCGTTCTCGAGGTTCGCGTCGCGGTAGGTGTACGCCTTCTCCGCGGTCCATCCGAAGGGGAGTTCGATCATCGGGCCGTAGTGGCTGGCCCACATGGTGCGGGTGACCTCGTCGACCGAACCGTCGTCCTGGAGCACCTCGACCGTGATGTCGGTCGACGTCATCGCCCGCGTCGTGTCGCCGTAGACGTAGCTGGTGGGGTCACCGGGCACGAGGCTCAGCTCGTAGAGCGTCATCCGGTTGCCCGCCGAGACCGTGTGGGTCCACGCGACGTGCTCGTTGAAGCCGATCAGCACGCCGGGCACTCCCGAGAGGGTGGCGCCGTAGACGTTCATCGTGGCGTCACCGGTGAGGGTGAGCTGACTCTCCCACAGCCGCTTCTCGCCCTCCCACGGGAAGTGCGGGTTGGCGAGGAGGATGCCGCCACCGGTCTCGCTGAGTTCGCCGCCGATGGCCCAGCCGTTCGAGCCCAGGCTCGTCGTGGTGGTGCTGTCGGTCGGGAGCGTGTCGGGTGTGGCGTCGGGCGTCGTGCCGGGCGTCGTGTCGGGCGTCGCCTCCGCTGCCGGGGGCTGTGCGGCGGCGATGGGGCCGATGAGCACACCGCTCGACGCGAACAGCAGGACGTCGTTCAGGTAGGCGTAGAGGTCGGTGGTGGTGATCGGCTGCACCCACGGTTCGCCGGCGCACCAGCCGTTCGGACCCTCGTCGTCGAGTTCGGCGTCGAAGCCGTCGACGTAGCCCTCGACGAACTCGGCGAGCTCCGCCGGTTGGTCGGCGAAGCGCTCGTCGGCGGTGTCGTGCAGGGCGAGGTGTCGGTAGGCGAGGTCGCTGTCGACGTTCGCGTCGTCCTCGCCGGGCCCGAACCACTTCGCCCGTTCGCCGCGCACCTTGAGGACCTGTTCGACCAGCGTGCACGCGCGGTCCTGTGCGAACGCATAGCCCTGACCGAAGCCGAGGCTGCCCCAGTCGTCGGCGACGATGTGCGGCACGCCGTAGTCGGTGCGGGTGATCGACGCGACGTAGCCCTCGAATTCGGTCGTGGTGGGCGCCGCCGTCTCCACGGGCGCCTCCGTGGTCGCCGGTGCATCGACGCTCCTGGTCGTCGTCGGGGCGGTCGCATCCTCGTCGCCGCTGCAGGCGGCGAGCGCGACGGTGGCGACCACCACGACGGCCGTGAGGGTCCTGCCGCCGTGGCCCGTGCGGTGCTGCTGGTGTCGTCGCATCGTCTCGTCCTCCCGCGTCGTGCCTGTCGTGCCCTGTTCGGGCGGTCCGGCCGGCCTGTTCGCAGTGCCGGTCCAACGGTAGGTCTCCGGCTCGGACCCGCGTCGGATCAGAGGGATAGTGTCCCGCGCATGTCAGGCATCGTGAGCTACGGGGCGTACGTGCCCTACTGGCGACTCCAGCGCACCGCCATCACGGGTGCGCTCGGCAGTGGCGGCGGCAAGGGCACGCGCAGCGTCGCGAGCTACGACGAGGACACCACCTCGATGGGCGTCGAGGCCGCACGGCGGGCGATGGCATGGGCGCCCGACGGCCGCGTGCCCTCGCTCGTCGCGTTCGCCACCACGGTCCCGGCGTACCTCGACAAGACCAACGCCACGGCGATCCACGCGGCCCTCGCGCTGCCGTCGTCGGCCGGCGCGGTCGACTCGGTGGGCTCGGTCCGTTCTGCGAGCGGGGCGATCATGATCGCCGGGCTCCGAGACGGCCTCGCGGTGCTGTCCGACATCCGCACCGGTCTGCCGGGCGGCGCCGACGAGTCGAACGGTGGCGACGCGGCCGTCGCGCTGCTGATGGGCGACGACGACCAGGCCATCGCCGTCGGCATCGGCGGTGCCGATGCCACGGCCGAGTTCGTCGACCGCTGGCGGGTGCCGGGCGAGGCGACCTCCAAGCAGTGGGAGGAGCGCTTCGGCGAGTACGCGTACCTGCCGCTCGTCGAGCAGTCCGTCACCGACGCGCTGAAGTCCGCCGGTCTCACGATCACCGAGATCGACCACGTGGTCGTCACCGGCCTGCACACCCGGGCTGTCGCAGCTGCGCGCAAGGCGATCGGTGCCCGGCCCGACGCGATCGTCGACGATCTGGCCGGCTCGGTCGGCAACACGGGTGCCGCTCACGCGGCGCTGCTGCTGTGTGACGTGCTCGACCGGGCGAAGGCGGGCGACACGATCGCCGTCGTCACGCTCGCCGACGGCTGCAACACGTGGCTGTTGAAGGTCACCGATCGCATCGACGGCCGTCGGCCGGCACAGACGGTCCGTGAGCAGTTGGCCATCTGCAACGACGGCCTGGGATACGCGAGCTTCCTCACCTGGCGCGGCCTGCTGCACCGCGAGCCGCCGCGCCGGCCCGAGCCCGATCGGCCGGCGGCGCCGCCGTCGCTGCGCTCGAACAGTTGGAAGTACGGGCTGTTCGGTTCCCGCGACGAGGCGGGGTTCGTCCACCTGCCGCCCGCCCGGGTGTCGATGGAGAGCGGCGCGATCGACCGGATGGAGCTCGTGCGCATGGCCGACGTCCGGGCCACGATCGCCACGTTCACCGTCGACCGGCTGGCGTTCAGCCTCAGCCCGCCGGTCGTGGCCGCCGTGATCGACTTCGACGGTGGCGGCCGCTTCCAGTGCGAGCTCACCGACGTCGATCCGAGTGCGGTGAAGATCGGCGACCGCGTGGAGATGACCTTCCGTCGCCTGTACACCCAGGACGGGATCCACAACTACTTCTGGAAGGCCAAGCCCGCCGGACCCGCGGCCGGCTGACCGCACGCACACGCACAGGAACGAGACGAGGAACACTCATGGCATCGCACGGCATCCGCGACAAGGTGGCCATCATCGGGATGGGCTGCACGAAGTTCGGTGAGCACTGGGACAAGAGCGCCGACGACATGTTGATCGAGTCGTCGCAGGCGGCGCTCGCCGACGCCGGCATCACCCTCGACGACGTCGACGCGTTCTGGCTCGGCACCATGGGCTCCGGACTGTCCGGCCTCACCCTCAGCCGTCCGCTCAAGATCCAACACAAGCCGGTCACCCATGTCGAGAACTTCTGTGCGACCGGCAGCGAGGCGTTCCGCAACGCCTGCTACGCCGTGGCCAGCGGCGCCTACGACATCGCGATGGCGATCGGCGTCGAGAAGCTGAAGGACAGCGGCTACTCGGGCCTCGTCGTCGGCTCGCCCGCCAACGACGGCACGTCGGCCACGGTCACCGCGCCGGCGTCGTTCAGCCTCCTCGCCCCGGCATACGCCAAGAAGTACGGCGTCGACGACCAGGAACTGAAGGACGTCCTCACCCGCATCGCGTGGAAGAACCACAAGAACGGAGCGCTCAACCCTCGTGCGCAGTTCCGCAAGGAGGTGCCGATGGAGACCATCGCGTGCAGCCCGATCGTGGCCGGCCCGCTCGGCATCTTCGACTGCAGCGGCGTGAGCGACGGCTCGGCGGCGGCGATCATCGTCCGCGCCGAGGACGCCCACAAGTACTGCGACAACCCGCTGTACGTGAAGGCACTGTCGTTCGTCGCCGGCCCGGCCAGCGGCCCGATCGATCCCTCGTACGACTACACGTCCTTCGACGAGGTGGTGCACTCGGCGACCGACGCCTATGCCCAGGCCGGCATCACGAACCCGATCGCCGAGCTCGCCATGGCCGAGGTGCACGACTGCTTCACCCCCACCGAACTGGTGCTGATGGAGGACCTCGGCTTCGCCGAGCGCGGCATGGGCTGGAAGGAGGTGCTCGCCGGCACCTACGACCTCGACGGCGAGTTGCCCGTGAACCCCGACGGCGGCCTGAAGTCCTTCGGTCACCCGATCGGTGCCTCCGGTCTGCGGATGCTGTTCGAGTGCTGGCTCCAACTCCGCGGTCTCGCCGGTGATCGTCAGATCGCGAGCATCGCCGGCGGCAAGACCAAGGCGCTCACGCACAACCTGGGCGGCGGCCCCGGCGCGTGCGTCAGCTTCGTCAGCGTGGTGGGCTCGGAGCTCGACTGAGGCCGGGCCCCGTCTCGTCCGCGGCCGGCGTCCTCGCTGGCGCGCTCGTCACTGCGACGCTCCTCGCCGGGTGCGGCGGCGACGACTCGGCACCGGTGGAGTTGGTGGTGGAGGCCGAGCGCATCGCCGCGCTCGACGGTCCGACCGGGTGGGCGCAGGTCGTGCCCGAGCAACTCACCGACGGGCAGTTCCTCCGAGAGATCGACGGCCGCACGCTGATCTTCGCCGGCGACCTCGACGCCGGCGGCGCCGTCGACGCCCTGAGCGCCGGTACTGCGTGGCGCTCGCCGGTGCTCGTCGGCGCCGAGGCGATCGCCGAGGCGTGTGCGGTCGTGCCGGCGTTCGCCGACTCGACCGGCTTCACCGGCGCCGTGTCCGACGACGACCTGGCCGAGTGTCGAGCGCTGCCCGACGACCCACAGCTGCGCACCGGCTTCGTCACGTCCTTCGCCGACGCCGTGGTGCCCCAGGGTGGCGGCAACCGCAGCTTCGGTGCGGGTGTGCTCCTCGACGACGACGGGAGCCTCACCGTGGTCGTGACCGTCGCGTTCGGGCTCGATCGCTGACGGCCGGCGATCGCTGACGGCCGTTCAGCGGGCGTGGCGCGAAACGAAGTCGACGATCGCGTGTGCGACGGCGTCGCGTTCGCTGTCGAGCGTGGCCACGTGTCCGCTCACCGCGAGTCGCAGCCGTTCGACCGGACCGCCGAGCGAGGCGGCCACGACGTCGGAGCTCGCCGGGTCGACCACGTCGTCGTTCGCGCTGGTGACGATCAGCACCGGCACGTCGATCGACGCGAGTTCGAGCGTGGCGAGCCCCTTGTGCATCGCGAGCAACGCCTCGATCGGCAACGACTCGTAGGCGATTTCACCCACGGCCGACGGTCCGACCTCGATGGTCGTGGTGCCCCGCGATCGCCGCCAGTCGAGGCCGTCGATCGCGTCCGGATCGGCGACGAGCGGATTGATCACCACCGCGCCACGGACCCGGCGTTCCGACGCCACGGCCAACGCCAGCACGGCCCCCATCGACTGGCCCACCACGACGTCGGCGTCCCACTCCCTGGCCGCCTCGAGCCAGTCCTCCCACGTGACGCCGACCAGATCGCCCGGGTCGCTGCCGTGACCCGGCAGCGTCGGTGCGAACGCGGTGTGATCGGCCGAGGCGAGATGTCCCACGAGCGGCCACATCGTCGCCCCGGTGCCGCCGAGGCCGTGCAGGCAGAGGACACGTGCCATGGGACGGTCGCGATCAGCCGAGGGCGCGGAGGATGTCGCGCAGGACGTCGGTGGGTTCCTCGAGACCGATCGAGATGCGCAACATGCCCGCCGTCACGCCGACATGGGCCGCCTCGTCGGGCGTGAGGCTCGCGTGCGTGGTGGTGGCGGGATGGCACACCAGCGTCTCGGGGCCGCCGAGCGACGTCGCCCGGTGCAGCAGCTGCACGCTCGTCAGGAAGCGTTCCGCCGCGGGCTGTCCACCGGCGAGCTCGATCGCGACCAGCGTGCCGCCGTGGCGCATCTGCCGCTTGGCCAGATCGCTCTGCGGATGGCTCGGCAGACCGGGGTAGTGGACGGCAGTCACCGCGGGATGGTCGAGGAGCGAGTCGGCGATGAACAGCGCACTGTCGGCCTGATGGGTCGTGCGCACCGACAGGGTGCGGATGCCGCGGAGACCGTTGAGGGCGTCGTACGGCGACGGCGTGGCCCCGTGGAGCACCGAGTACGACCAGATCGCGTCGATGTAGTCCTTCTCGCCGGCGACGACGCCGAGGGTGGCGTCGTTGTGGCCCGCGATGCCCTTGGTGGCCGAGTGCAGTACGAGGTGCACGCCGTGGTCGAGCGGCCGCTGGCCGAGCGGGGTGGCGAGGGTGGAGTCGACGACCGTGACCGGTCCGCGCAGCGCACCGAGCTCGTCGAGGTCGACGAGGTCGAGTCGGGGATTGGACGGCGTCTCGGCGAGCACGAGCATCGTCTTGCCGGGTCGCACCGCCTCGGCGAACGCGCCGGGGACGTGACCGTCGACGAACGTGGTCTCGATCCCGAACCTCGCGCACGGACCCTGTAGGAAGGCGAGCGTGCCGGCGTACAGCTGGCGCTGGGCGACGATGTGGTCGCCGGCCGAGCACATCGAGAGCACCACGCTGGCGACGGCGCCCATGCCCGACCCGAACGCGATGGCGTCCTCGGCTCCCTCGAGGGTGGCGACGGCCTCCTCGAACGACCGCACGGTGGGGTTGCCGTATCGGCTGTAGAACTCCGCTGCACGGGTGCCCGTCGCACGTCGGCGCGCATCGACGAGGCTCTCGCTCTCCCACACCGTCGACGCCCACAGCGCCGGAGCGAGGGAGCTGCCGCTGGCCCCACGTCCGGAGGTGATGGCCTGGGTGGCGGGTTGGTTCTGCTCGGTCATCGGGGAGTCAGGCTATTGCACGACGGGTCGGCCGACACGGCCCGTTCGCGGCCGGCTCACGGCCCGCACGCCGGCCCCTCGACCCACCGCTCGTCGATCCGCGCCCGGTCGCGCGCGTACAGTCCTCCCGATGACTCTTGATCTGGGGGCGGCGTACCGCGAGGCGAGGCTGCGCATCGCAGCACTGGTGTCCGACGAGGTGTGCGAGCTGCCCGTGGCGGCGACGCCCGCGTGGAACCTGCACGACGTGGTGGCCCACGTGACCGGGGTCGCCGACGACGCCACCGCAGGCAACATGGAGGGCGCGCCGGGCGAGGCCTGGACGGCCGCACAGGTCGTGCGGGGCGCTGGCCGCTCGGTCGCCGAGATGGTCGCCGGATGGCACGAGAAGGGCCCGTTCGTCGAGATGTTCCTGTCGTCGCCGGAGGGCGCGAGCCGCTCCGCCGCCGTGTTCGACATCCACACGCACGAGTGCGACCTGTTGACCTCGCTCGGCCGACCCATCTCGGTGCCGGCCGACGTGTTGGCGTGGATCGGCGAGTCGTTCCGCGAGGGGTTCGCGAGCCAGGTGCGCGAGGCGGGCCTGCCCGAGGTGTCGGTGGAGGTGAGCGACCTCGAGCTGTTCCGGTCGCGGCTCGGTCGTCGCACCGTCGAGGAGGTGCGTGCATACGGCTGGTCCGCCGATCCGGCGCCATACCTCGACCACTGGTTCGTGTTCGGCGTGGCCGAGCGGTCGCTCGGGGAACGGACCGCCTGATGATCGGCCGGCTCGACGAGGTGGTGATCGACTGCCACGATGCCGCCCGGCTGGCCGAGTTCTGGCTCGGCGTGCTCGGCGGTCACGTCGTGCGGCAGAGTCACGAGTGGGTCGCGCTGCACCCGCCGCACGGGATCACCGTGTCGTTCCAGGTGGTGCCCGAACCGAAGTCGGTGAAGAACCGTGTGCACCTCGACGTCGACGTCGACGACCTCGAGGTCGCGACCGAGGCCGCCGAGGCGCGCGGTGCCCCGCGCCTCG
>CAUJET010000226.1 GCA_963169665.1 Actinomycetota bacterium
CCGCCACCTCGACGGCAGGTCGCCGTCCAACTCGGGCTCGGTCATGGCGGTAGTCACCAGCCTCCCGCGCAACCGTTGGCCGGCAAGGCGCGACGCTTCGGCGGGCTGCCCAGCCCCCACCTGCTCAATGGCGTGAAGCTCGGCTGCACGGTCGACGGCGAGGACCACGTCGACATTGTTCAATTTGTCGGTCCACTCGAGATCCGACCCGACAGCGAGTTCTGTCTCGATGGCCCGGATTGCCGAGCGAGCTGCAGGCGGGTCGGCGCGCCACCAAGTGTTCATCGTCGACGCCCGCGTCGATCGCTGACCTGGCGAAGTCGCCTCAAGCGCGTGCTGGAGGCGCACGACGAGAGCTTGCGCATCATCGAGCAAAGTCAGGACGAGCTGACGGGCGATGTCGGTTCGCAGTTCGTCTCCGATACGCGTGCTGGTGACGCCGAGCTCGCGCTCCAACAGGAGATGGAGCTCTGGCC
This sequence comes from Actinomycetota bacterium, assembly GCA_963169665.1. Lineage (GTDB taxonomy): Bacteria > Actinomycetota > Acidimicrobiia > Acidimicrobiales > Ilumatobacteraceae > VFMC01. The sequence continues at coordinate 477 of CAUJET010000226.1, forward strand.
ACGCATTTCGTTCTGTCAACAGAACATCGTTGGACGCAAGAAGGAAGCGGGCTACGAGCTCTGGATTGGAGCCGGGGCCGAGCACCGCAGCGAGGCTGACTGCACCTCCCCCTGCGTCTGCCATGCCCTCTGCCTCTTCAATCGTCCGGGCTCGTTCTGCGATGGTCTCGATCTGGCTCTCGGCCACATGAGTGCGCAGAGCAGCTCGCACAAGGTCGGGAAGTGCGTGCTTGAACTCGAAGCCGGCCGAGCGCGCTTCTGCGAGGGGGTCGTACGACGGGGCCGGCGCCGGAAGGTACACGATCGCCTGAGGGGGCGTCGCTGCGCCGAGTACCGACTCGAGCCGGTGGCGGAGCTCCATCCAACTCCCGTTGAATGCAAAGACTGCAGCGCCGTCGGGAGCCATCGCCTCGGCGATTGAGCGATACGAAGCCTCATCGTCTTGCCAGATGACGAGGCCGTGGCGAACGACTGCATCGCGAAGCTCGGCGCGGAGCTGCTCCCTCAGCGGGCTCGTCACAGCTGCTCGCGAAACTGATGAATGGTCGCCCACGGGTATGCGCCCTTCTTGATTGCCTTCAGCTCGTCGCCAAGCTGTTTCCACGCGTTCTTCGGAAACCACGCCGCCAGCGGTGCAGCATTGAGGACATAGCCGTCGTTCAGGTCCGGCTGCCACCCAAGAGCCGACAGACGGCGGAGGTCGGCCAGGAGCAACTCGAGTTGAGCGATCAGCATCCTCTCCGACTCGACATCCTTGGCTTGCTGCCGTGCCGACAACGATTGATCACCCAACAGCACGCGCACCTTGTCGTGACCAGAAGCGATCCGCTGCTCAACGGTCGACCCAGCAGCGAACAACATCTCACGGCTGAACCGTGGCGCATACAGCCACAGACTCCAGCCACCCCCGGGAACGGTCAGCTGCCAGTAGACCGGCGCCTGGCGCCGGCTCTTCGAGTAACGACTCACGTGAGCCTTGAAGAACTGCTTCGCCAAGAAGTCCCGCAACGAACGCGCTTCTAGGATGCGCACTGCATCTGCGGCGAGGTCGCTCCCGTACTCAGCGGCCGTTTCGGCCGCACGCTCGACCGCTGTGGCGAGATCGAGTGGATGATCCAGCTGGTCGACGAACAGCCCATCTGTCGGGATCGCGAGGGGGTAGCCAGCGGTTCCCTCCATGGCAGGAAAGCCGTCTGCGCCCATCCGCGCACCGGCAGGGACCAAGGGCGGCGGTGAAACGGGGTCGAACGCTCGCGCCGACACCGGTCGCACATCCCACCGACCGAACGCGCAACCAACCAGCCAGGAGATGATCTCTGAAGCAGTGGTCGACAGCTGGCCCGGGGGAAGAACGCCCAGCTTCCGGCGAGTCTCGATGACTGCACGCGGGTGCCGGCGTAGTGCATGGGAGAGCACCTCTGTTCGTCGATCGGCGACGTGGCCGAGGGTCGTCAAGACTCGAGACCCACCGAATCGCTCCACCACCGTGTCGATCATGGCGTCGTTCGACATCGAGTAGATCTCGGCGAAATCCTCTGCATCGAGTTCATCCAGCGGGTACGTGTTCGGGTGCCTGCCGAACTCCTCATCGAGATAGCTGCGGCCGGCCTCGTCGATGCTGAGGTGCTTCAGCAACAGCTCATCGACCTCACCGCTCAACTCAATTGCCCGGAGCCAGGCGGCCTCGTTGGTCACGAGCTCCACATCTGCCGCTTCCCGAACGGAGCGGGCGCCCCGCCAAGTCGGGCCGACGAACCACCGCGCGGTCTCGTCGGCAAAGTCCGCTTGGGCGGCAAGCTGGATGAGCTCGCTACCCAGGCGCGTGAACGGTTCGCTCGACGCCATATCAGCGAAGGCCCAGGGAAGGTTCTGCACCATGCCGACCTCGTAGCTTCGTGATGCCCCGCCCGACGTAACTTCGTCTCCGGCGGCCACCGTCGCATCGAGTAGTGCCTGCAGGAGCCGCGACCTCATGTACGCAAGTGCAGCGGGAAGGTCACCGTCAACGAAGAGCGCAGGGCCTTTGTGACCAAACCCGCAACCTGACGGCAGGACACGAACTCCGAACGAGCTAGCGGTCCGGAGCGGCCAGGTGAGCCCCGGACGGAAGAAGTACTGGGTGTTCTGCGGGCGGGAGCCGCTATAGCCGCGTACTCGTTGTCCATCATGCTCCCAATCCAGCACTAGGTGAATATCGGACCAACAGGGGCGGTATTCGCCGCCCTTTGCGAACGGCACCCATCGTTTCGCAGCTCGGCTCTCGTCCTGAGTTCGCCCAATCTGTTCCGGGTCCACTTCCCAAAACAGCCTAAGGAAACGAAAATCGTCACCGGACGCGAGCCCCTGCCTTGCATTGCCACCGCCGCCTTCAATCCTCGGCAGCCTCTGAAAGAGCTGCCGAATCGAGTCGCCCATCCAATAGGACATCGGACTACCGGGGACGGCTGAGAACCTGGCCGAGTCCACGCGGTAAACGCGGGAGTCCTCCCGCCCCTCACGGTTCGCAGTGATGGCTGAGGCGAGCGCGCTAGGCCGTTCTGCGTCTTTGAGCAGGCGGATGAACACCGCTGCATGATCGCTAGTTGGCTTCTTGGGGCTTAGTACGTAGGCGGCGGCCTCGACCAGCGCCTGTTCCATCACCCCGTATCCGAAATCAGCCAGGACCTCGAGCCGATTGCCGAGCAGCACCTTGGTTCGCCAGTCCTCGAAGGTCTTGATGAACAGCCCCGACCGAGATGTGATCGCACCCATATAGCCGGCTGGATTGCACAGCTCGACGCCACGGCCGACGAACGCAGCGAGCAGGTTGTAGTCCTTGGTCGGAATCCAAGGGTACGCGGCCTTCAGATAATCCTTGGTCGCAGCAACCGCTTCCCCGAACGGCGGGTTCATCAACACCGCGTCGTACCGCTGGCGGCATGCCTCCACGAACCTGACTGCATCCCCAGCTTGGGCAGCGAGCAACTGCTCCGCCGCACTCGCGGTAGCGCTGTCGGCCGCGCGTTGCAGAGCCCCGAGCACCGCACGTTCGGCGTTGCCGAAGTTGTCGCGTGCGACGCCCGCCGTGACGAGAAGAGCCTCATCGGTCTCGTCGGCAAAGGGAACGGCCGTGCGGATCTCCTGGGCGAGGCGCTGCTCTACCTTCAGCAGCGAACCGAGCACCGGTGCGTCGCGCAGTGCATCGCGCATCGCGGAGATCAGCTTTCGGAGCGTTGGATCAAGATCAGCTGTCGACGTTTCCCAGGCGGCCCGGTCATCAGGCAAAGCCGTTGCACAGACGATGTTCGGCGGAGGTAGCGGGGCGCGGCCGCACGAACGCCGAGCACGGAAGATGACCGCCGCCTGTGCAACCTGAACGGCGCGCGGGTCGATGTCGACACCCCAGAGGCACGGCACAATCCGAGGTGCCGCATCAGCTGCGCTCACGCCCCGGAGTCTCCAGGCAGCTTCCAGGACCTCATAGCACCCGAGCAAGAAGTGCCCGCTTCCCGACGCAGGGTCGAGCACTTTGACGTCCTCGAGCGCGATCGGCTCTCCTTGCGCCGTCGGGGGGTCGACGAGCAACGGAAGTTCATCAAGCAACGCGCTCGCCGGTTCGGCATCGATCAGGCGACGGCCCAACGTGTTCTGCACGAGGAATCGAACGACATACGACGGTGTGAAGAACTGGTTCCTAACGGCGAGCTCTCGCGAATCCCGCGGCGCTGCCGACTCGGCCCGCATCTGCTTCCGCTCATCGCCCGTATTGAAGAACTGGTACGCCCAGCCGAACGTGTCGTCGCCTTCCCAGATATCGGCGAACGAGTCATCTGACAGCAATCGCACGACAGCGTCGATTGCGGCCTTGGAAGGCCTGAACGACACCAGCGGGTTCCGGGGATCGAACAACGCAGGCGCGTCCGACGCGAGTTCGTCGGCACACCGCTGCAGATACGTCCAGTAGCCGCCAGTGTCGTCGAGCGAGCTCGTCGCAAGCAGGGGGGCGAGTTCGATGAACTGCTTGAAGCCGTCCGAATTCACGCCGGCGCGCAGGGAGGGCCTGAGGACCCCAATGGCATCGGCAACGCGAATCGCGATCAGCCGATTCAGGTGCGTGAATGCCGCCTCGCGAACAAGCCGTTGCACGGATTGCGGCTTATCGGCACCAGACGCTTCGAGGTGGCGGAGAATATCGTCGAAGACGCTTCGGCTCGAGCGCACTGCGGGAACATCAGCGAGTTGCGATGGGTCGTCCTTCGAACCGTCAGGGTGGATGCCGAACGTCCCTCGCAGGATCGTCTCGAGATCCGTCTCGAACGTGCCTCGCGCAGCGACAACGACTCGCTCGAGCAGTCCGCGTTGGCGTTCGTCCAAGCCCGTCATGACAGTCGGACCTGCTTTCCGTCGGCGAGCAGCTCGCTCACTCGCTGCCGTGCTCGAGCAAGGACGTCGTCGAGCTGCTCCGGCGTCTCGATGAGGTGCGGCGCAAGGTCGGCGATCGCAACCGTCGCCAAACGACCCCTCGCGACCACCTCATCCAGGCTCCGAGCGATCGTCGCCGCGGTACCCGCAACAGCACCGATCTTCGCCTCGAGCAACGTGGGGTCATTCTGTGCCGCAGCGTCGATCGACAGCTTCTCGAGCGGCCTCACCGCCTCTTCGACCGCATCAGCGGCGAGGCCGGGGTGTCGGGCGAGCAGTTGGGCGCGCTCATCCGCAACCGCGGCGTCGATCGTGTCCCGAAGCTGGCGCACGCGGTTCTCCCGGTGCTGCTCCAGAGCCACGACGATCGATTCGATCTGTGCGAACTTGCCGAGGAGCTGTCCGGAATCCATGAGGTCGCAGAGCGTGGCGTGCTGTTCGGCAAGGTCGGCAGGGAGGTCTGCAACATTCGCGCCCCGCTCGGCTCGCGCTCGCCGAAGCAGCGACAGGTTGGCATCGATGGCAGGGCGCAGTTGCTCGACGGTCTCGACTCCGGCAACAAGGTCTTCCCAGCTGCCGAGTGCCGTCAGCACACAGCCGTCGTCATCGCCATGGGTGAGGTCGTGCACCGTCGCTGCGACTGCCTCGACTGAAGCTGGAACCAGAAGATCAGCGCCACGCATGGTGGCCTTGAGATTCCTCGCGAGCTCACCAGCCAGCATGAAGGTCGTCCGAACGGACCGAACGAGTTCATCAGTGCTCTGATTGACGCGAACGCCCGTGCGCTCGGTGAGGCGCCGTGCCAGCTCCACCCGCTTCTCCAGCGGAACGCCCTCGATGTGGGGCTCGAAGACAGCGCTACGAAAAGCCGGCGTCGTCTTGAAGACCGGATCCAGCCGATGGTCGCTCGCCGACTTGATGGTCGAACCCTGGAATCGAACGTCGAGGAGCCCCGTCCGCACGCCGGCAGCCGTCACCGCCTGAACGACTTCGAACGACGCACCGAACGGCGGCGCTCCGAAGAACCGTTCGAGCACAGCTCCTGTGACCTGTTTGCCGTAGCCACTCTCGGTCTCGACCGTGTCGATCAAGGTCTTCAGCGGCCCACTGTCCTTGTCGATCTCCTTGCCCGTCGCCTTCGTCACCACGAGCTTGATCGTCTCGAGCGACGCCGGCAGTCCATCCAGCGAGTCGACCCGCAACACAAGGAGGGGGTCCGTCGACTTCAGATTCGCAGAGAACTCACTCACACGCGTGTAGATCTCCGGCACATAGCCAGCGACGAGTGCCTGGGCACGCACCTTCAGGTCGGCACCCAATGCTGGATCATCCACACGACCCTGGAAGATGACCTTGCCGTTCTCGAGGTCGGTCTCGAGCCCCCGACGCGCCCGGCTTTCCCATTCGGCACCCACCCGGCGTTCACGTGCGACCAGTTCTGCATCGGCGCCTCCCGCGCCCGAACGACGCTGGATCATCTCATTGCTCTTGAACAACTCCTGGAGCGCTTGCGTGGTCTCGTTCGACAGCGAGTGAATCCACCAGATCCGATTCGCATTGGCCGCGACCCGGGACTCGGTCTTGAGGTCGCCCAGGTCCTTCCCGTCATGTTCGAGGATGTGAAGGGGAATGTCCCCCTTCGTCAGGTTCTCATCGCCGACCGACAGGGCAACCGTGAACGTCCGGCCCTGGCTGACCGACAGCCCAGTCAACGCGCGTTCCAGCAGTTGCTTCCGCAGTCGATTGACATCCGCCACCTTCGGCGTGATCGAGTTGCGGGCTGTGATCCAGTCCTTACCCTCTGGCGACTGCAACCGATAGCCACTCGTGTCGAGCTGGATCCGGCCTTCATCGAGCAGCACTTGGAGTGCGACCTGGACATCAGCTTCGACTGACTCCGCCTCCATCGACGGGTGCAACAGGACGGCGATGTTGTGCGCATCGAGGGTCAGATCTCGTACGTCGACGCAGAGCGCGATGGTCTTCATCACCCGTGCCACCAACGGCTTGTCGCCGTGAGAGCGGGCAACCTGATCAACCTCATCTCGCCATGCAGGCGGGATCACGGCGTACAGGATGTCGTACGCACGATCAGCCGTGACGAGTGCTCCGATCTCGTGTCCACCGAGCCCGACGTCACCCGCCGTCACCAGCCGCTGCGTGAGACCGAGCAAGGTTCGGTTCGAGCCACCGGTCATTCCACCTTCACGACGGGCAGTAACAGCGTCAATGAAAAGCTGCACCTGGTATGGAAGAAGCGGATAGAGCCGTACGACGGCCTCCTCCGCAAGATCGGCACCTCTTGAGCCGGACAGCTTGACAAGCGCGTTGACCTGGTTCCGGCAGCCGGCGAACTTCTCGCGAACGGCCGTTGACCCAGCTCCGTTCTTGTCGAGCACGCGCGCCGAGACGACCTGCTCGATGTCCTGTGCCAGGAGGTCGACTTTGATCGGGAAGCGGTCCTTGACTCGCGCGAGTTCACTCCGGTTTCCTTCGAGTGACTCGACGATGTCCTCGAGGCGCTGCTGGCTCGTGGCCACCAACCAGAGCTCGCCCTTGCGGGCCTGGAAGGCTTCTGCGACGCCCTGGAGATCACCGACTCTCTTGACATCGCGAGCGACGTACTGGCCCGCCTCATCGACGATGAAGAGCAATCGGTTGGCACCGCTACCTCGCAGCTTCAGTAGCAGCTTCGCCTTCTCGGCGAGTCCCTGCGCCGTCAACGCTTGCTCCATCGGAGAACGAGCGAAGCTATCTGGAGCGTTGTAGGTCTCGGGTTCGAGCGCATGCAGCACGCTGCTCATCTCGAACACCTGCAACGGGTCGTCGTGGACAGTCGGCCAATCCGCACCGTAGAGCTCCGCATACTTGGCCACGAATACGTCGTATGTGCCCTTGTTCGCGAGCTTGATCTCTTGCTCGGCGATCTTGATCGAGCGCGAGAAGCCGAGGCGGGTGAGGAGGGCTCGGTACAGCGGCAAGACGATGCTCTCGCCTTCGTCCTGAACGTTCTGAGACGAGAGGAGGTCCACCAACACCGCGATCGTTGGAGCGCGGTTGTGGATCTTCGTCGTCAGCAACTGCTTGATCACTGGAGCGTCGGTGTGACCGAAGAACCGGTCAGCAGCAGACTTCCCACCAACGGTCGGGTTCTCGATCAGGTACGCCAGCACCTTTGCGAAGGAAGACTTGCCGGACCCGAAGAACCCCGACACCCAGACGTTCGTCTCCTCGGTTGGGTCGTCGATCGTTTCGCTGAATGGATCGAGGACGCGCTGCATCTCGCGCTGGATTCGATCGGTAGCGACGTACTCCTCGAGTTCAGTGATCACCGTCGCCTCGTCGCCGAGTTCGACCTTGATCACCTCTTCGATGCGGCGATTGATATCTCGCCGAAAGACCTCTTCGATCTTCACTTGTCTTCCTCTCTCGGAATGATGACTGCTCGGTAGCCGTAGTGAGCAGGCAGGAGATCCATGAAGCTCAGTCCGTGCGATCCATGCAGGCGCCCTGGGTACAGCATGGTCACCGGCAAATGGACTCGGCCGAGGAGCTCGTCAAGCAGGCCTGATGTACGAAGCGCCGGATACAGAGCTCCAGCGCGGTAGAGAAACACCGCTGTCTTCGATGGGGCATCGGCCACTCGATCGACGATGCGATCCGCCAACGTCGGCGAGCGACGGAGCAAACCGCCCACGGACTCCGCGACGTCCGCCAGCGATGCCCCGTTGCGCTCAGCGCTGACGATGGCATCAAGGCGATTGCTCTCATCCACCGCCTGCCACATGACATCCGCGAGTGAAATCGACACGCACTCGACACCTCTCGCCCGAAGGTAGGTCTGCAAGTCCACGAGATCTCGACGCACCCGGTACTCGAACTGCGGGAGATATTGATACACCTGGTAGGGGCCATCTCCGACCGGGCGCTCATAGAACCCGGTGATGCGGTCGGCGACTTCCTGGATGCTCCTAGGCAACGGCACGAACGGCCCCCTCGATGTTGGATACATGCCAGTCGATCCGAACCGCCGAGCCAGCAACGCCGAAGTCGAGCGCGCCTGTGCGTGCGGCCTGGAACAGCAGGTCCTCGATTCGATCGCGTTCGAGCAACCATCGACGCCAGACCGGGCTAGCGACGAGCGCTGTGGATGACAGTCCGTCCTGATGAAGACGGAAGGCAACGTAGAGGAATCCTCGAAGTGACAGATGCGGATGGGCGAAACGCTTGTTGACGGCCCCTTCAAGGATGCCGAAGTCGCGCAGTGCTGCAAGGAGCCCACGCGCGACCTTGGTGCGAACTGTGTGAGTTGCCTCGACCATCGCCCCAGACGCACTGAGCTCCGCAATCCACGCCGTCGTGTCGTCGATGGTCACGGCGGTGCGACCGGCCGCATACCAGTCGAAGAGCGGGCCCTCGGCAAACGCAGCGAGCAAGGTCTCGTCACGGCTGGTCTCGTAGTACACCGCCTCCTTGAACGCTTGAGGGTCTGTCGCCAGCAGCTTGAGCGCCATCAGCACCTGTTCTCCTGGGGCAACCAGACGCGGTCGGAGGCTTCGGCGCACGAGGTCCTCGCTCCGACGACGGGTTGACTTACCCAGAACATTCGACTCGCTGATGTGGGCCAAGTTCTGATCGGCGCTCTCGTCGAAGTCCCAGGCCTCCACGAGGCGGCGCGAGTCGTCGAGCAACGCCCCGCCCTTCTGAATGTTGCCGGTATGGCGAGGCGGGGTCATGCGAGATCGAAGTAAGGGACGTGAAGTTCATTGCCCTGACGCACGTACGCGGCAGCCAATGCGCGACCTGCGTTCAGCACAGCCTTCGGGTCGGCGAGAGTGTCTGCGTTCAGCGTGCCCAGGCGCAGAGTGCCACCGATTTGTTCGCCGCTGGGGACGTCTCCCAGGATCGTTTCAAGTTCTGTGCATGCAGTCGATGCGGTCCACCCACGGATCGCTTCGATAGAGCCATCGTCACCTTGCGTCTTGAGTTCTGCGAGCCATGCCATGGCCTGCCGGAACGCAGGAAACGGCTCGCCGAACAAGTGCAGCACATCACTGCGGCTACCGAGGGCGTCCGCGTGGCGTTTCGCAGCGGAAAGGACGGCGATCTCCGCCCCAGCCGACTGCCATGTTCGGGGAAACAGGTCGGAGAGCACGTACTCGCCGGTTGCATCCATCCCATGTGATCGCCACCAACCGTGGAGGTCGGCGTCGCCGAGACGCGCTACTGCGACGGGAAACCATCGCAGCTCGAGTGTGGCGATCATCGGACCTCGCTCTCGGGACATGCGGTCAGAGTAGGCGTGCGGCCTACCAGCGGACGGTCGTGCCCGTGCAAGCTGGACCCTCTGCTCCCGAACCACATCGGCATTTCCTCCCTGACCTCGATGGATTGACCTGTCTTCTTGCGCTCACCCGTCAGAGGGTGAGCGGTCGATCGTCACGAACCACGCCACCGGAGACGCGTCCGATCTCTGCGATGAGCGCAGCCAGGTACGGGCTGAATTCGCCAACGTCGTCACCGAAGCGGAGACGGCGTTGCTCGAAGAACAAGCACGCCCGCAGCGCATCGAGACTTCGAGGTAGTTCTCCGGCTGACTCGAATCGTGCAACCGCCTCGTTCGCGATCTTGGCGCACCCCTCGAACTCGTGGCGGCCGTATCCGTTGTAGGTGAGCGCGAAGCTCATCCACTCACGCTCCCAGAGCTCACGTGCCGGCACCGCGGTAGTGGTGAGCGGCACGAACTGGTCGGTGACGTCGACCCCGGTGGCGAGCACTGCATCGGTGGCGATGAGCACCTGACCGTTCACATGCTCGGAGAAGCGTCCCTGCTCGGCGATCTGTGCAGGCGTCAACAAGGTGGCCGACCGGACCGAGTACGTGGGTTCGAACAGGATCACCAATGCGACGTCGTACCCCTCTGACGATCTGAACGGCGACAGCTGGCGCTGGCCCACACGCCCGTGTCGAAGCACCCGGCACTTCACCTGGATCCGGCCGAGCGTCGGATTGAGCAGGTCGTATGCCTTCTCGCTGTTGGGAGCGAGTTCCCCTCCGAGGCATGCTCGAGCGATCCACTCTGCGAACTGGCCGGCGGGAGCGTCGTTGGTGCGCACGATCTCGCGCCGACGGAGCTCAGCTCGAATCGTCTCGTACGCAGCGAGAAGTTCGAGCGGACTCGACTCCTGAAGCGATCGTGCTTCGAGCAGCGGCATGGTGGGCGTCAGCTCATTCATCCGGTACTGATTCTCGGCACAGCGCGTGCCGGTCTTGAGGGTCTCTTGACTCGTTCACTCGCACGACACACCGTCGCCGTCCCAATCCATCGCCGGGTCGTAGAGCACATCGATCCCGGCCACGAAGGGGCCGAGGGCCTCGAGGTTGTCGGGACAGGTTCGAAGATCGGAGTCGAACGAATCGTCGACCACCGGCGTCCGCAGACTCGACGGCGCCCGGTCGTCCTCCTGCGCCGAGACCGCATACCAGGCCGTCGCGCCGACCACCGCTAGCGCACCGACCACGCCGAGCAACGCCGCTTCACCGTTGCGACCCCGCTTGCGGAGCTCGATCACACCCCAGACAGTGCCCGCCGCAAGGGTCAGTGGCAGCAGGCAGATCGCCACGACGATCAGCCAGGCGGGGAACTTCTCGGTCTTTGCTTGTTCGGTCACTGCACACCATCTCTCTCGTCGCCTCGGCCGAGCCCCAGTCGGCGCACCCCAAACGCTTCAGGGTTCGATTCGGTTCCATCAGTTGCTCGCGTTCAGCGATGCCGGGTGCAACCGGCCGCACACCGTTCGCACGCGAGACCCGAAGCGATCAAGGCGACCTCTCCGAGATCGAGCGGGTACACCTGGACGAGGCCATCCGCCTCTCCCTCGCCGATCATCCACGCTTCCGCCATCGCCCGAACGGCGACGTGGGCCGCCACGGGCACCAGCTGCGGCAGGAACGACTTCCGCCACACCCAGTCAGTGCCGTCGAAGCCGAACCCGAGCCGGCGCATTGCGGCACTCGAATCCGGTCGTTCGCCGTCTCCACCAGGAACGAGCATCGGCCAACCGAAGAAGCGAACCTCGATGGCTGCCCACGGATCGATCACCAGTCGGCCGTAACCGCCACAACCCTCTTCAGTGCTGCCGAGCATCACCACCGACATCGTCTGCTTGCTCTCGGACACCGCCTCGAGCACACGTGCCGCCACCTTCATCGTTCCGCCGAACATGCCTCCGTTGTATCAACGGGGTGTGACGCGCTGCCGCCGCAGGTTCGGCAAGACTTCGCACATGAGTCCATCGCGTCCGCCCGTATTCGAGGTCGACGGAAGCTTCTTCTCGGATGTCGACGGCGAAGTCGTCGAGACCGCACCTGATGACCACCCCGGGTTCGTCGACGTTGCGACACTCCACGGCAACCCCCAGTTCGACGACGAGCCCGACCTCGAGGGAAACGGCTACCTGTGGTCGTCGATCGGCCGAATCGGAGACCACTACTACGAGCTCGAGAACGACTCGAGACGCTGGGCGGACCTCGGCCAGTTTGATGCTCCGGCGGATGCTGCCAATGGAGCAGCGGGGGCCGACTTCCGAGTGGAGTTCGCGTCGCCCTGACGCGCTAGGTCGCGCCGACCGGTGGGTCGCTGGCGACACATTGAGCGCGGCATCCTCGACCAGCCCTGACCGACTCACCCTGAGAACCCGCGTCACACCCCTCGTTCATACTGACCTTGTCTCCTCGGCGGGTGAGGCGGCAGAGAGGCGGAGAGAACACATGGGATACGTCGACGAGGACAACCCGTGGGCTGCGCAGCTGGCACCGATCGGGTGTGCCGACTGCCAGCAGATCGTGTGGCACCGATCGCCGGAACAGGCCTACAGCATCGCCCCGGCCGACGGTGGCGGCTGGGAGCAATGGGGAGCTGCGCTGCTGCGGCTGTTCGAGCGCATCGGTCACGAGCCCACGCAGGCGGTGATCATCACCCAGGAGTCGTTCACCCAGCGCTACGTGCAGGTGATGATCGGCCATGGCATTGCCCACACAGAGGCGAGCAGCAACGTGTACTTGGAAGGTGACAGCATGCTCACGGCCGAGCACGAGGAGCTGCTCCACATGCTCGCCTGGCAGAAGCCCTCACTCGACCACGACGAGCCCGAACAGATGCCGGCCAACTGGAGCCTGCCGCTCATCCACGGCGAGTGGGCCTACCTGGTCGAGATGCTCAAGGCGGTCGTCATCGGCGTCTTCGGTTTCAGCGAACACCTGCCGATAGAGGTACGGACCTTCGGTGTGGACGCACCGTGCCGGGCCTGCTCCTGGCCGGACGAGTCCTGATCACCCCATGACCGAACGCCTCCTCACCCCCTCCAAGATCACCGCCTTCCTCGACTGCGCGCACGACCTCACGCTGCGCCACCAGCTCGAGGTCGGCTCGCTGCAGATCAGCCACACCTTCGGCTCGATGGCGCAGTTGCTGGTCGACAAGGGCACGGCCCATGAGCAGGCATGCCTCGCCCAGTACCGGGCCGAGGGCAAGCGGGTGCTGGTGGTACCCGACCGATTCGAGCGTGAGTCGTTCGCTGCCTGGGTCGCTCGCATCGGGAACCCGCTGAGCGACGACATCGACGTCGTGTACCAGATGCCGATCGTCCACCAGGGCGTGCGCGGCATCGCCGACTTCCTCGTGCGGGTCGTGGGCGACGACGGCATCACCCGCTGGGAACCGGTCGACGCCAAACTCGCCCGCAACGAGGCCAAGCCCGGCCATGTGTTGCAGCTCTGCTTCTATGCCGACGCCATCGAGGCGATGACCGGGACCGCGCCCGAACAGCTCCACGTGTGGCTCGGCTCCGACGTCGTCGAGTCGGTCAGGCTCATCGACGTGCGCGCCTATTGGCGGCGCCTCCGCTCGCAGCTGGCCAAGGTGATGGAGCTCGACGTTGCCGACACCACCACAGTGCCGGTCAAGTGCCGGCACTGTCAGTTCTGCGAGTTCGAGCAGGTGTGCGAACAGCGATGGCGCGACGAGGACTCGTTGCTCTTCGTCGCCAACATCCTCGCCGGCGACCGCGACGCGCTCACCTCGGCCGGCACCGCCACCATGGCGGCGCTCGCCACGTGCGACCAGCTGGTGGAGGGCGTCCGGCCCGAACGGCAGGCACGCCTCGTCACGCAGGCATCGTTGCAAGTGCAACGTCGCATCGCCGGAGGCGACTCGGTCCCCCCGCTGCAACTCCTCCCCGACTCAGCCGACGCTGCACCCATCGGCTTCCGAGCCTTGCCCGCGCCCGACGACGGCGACGTGTTCCTCGACTACGAAGGCCATCCCTTCTGGCGCGCCGACCGCGGACTGTTCTTCCTCTTCGGCTACCTGCTGCGCGACTCCGATGGCTCGTGGCGCTACGTCGAGGAGTGGGCCCACGACGAAGACGCCGAGGGCGAGCTCACGCGGCGGTTCATCGAGTTCCTGGTGCAGCGCCGCGCCGCCCACCCGAGCATGCACGTGTATCACTACAACCACACCGAACGCTCGTCGCTCCAGGCACTCGCCACCCAGCACGGCGCCGATCTGTTGGCGCTCAGCACCCTCGTCGACACCGGCCTGTTCGTCGACCTGCTGCGCGTGGTCACCGATGCGATGCAGGTGGGTGTCGAGTCGTACGGGCTGAAGCACATCGAGCAGCTCACCGGTTACGAGCGCAGCCACGACATCGACAAGGGCGCAGGCGCCGTCGTCGAGTACGAGGAGTGGATGAAGGAGGGCCGTCCTGAACTCAGCGAGAAGTTGCGGCGCATCGCCCGCTACAACGAAGACGACGTGCGGGCCACGCTCGCCCTGCGCAACTGGCTGCTCGATCAGCGCCCGGCCGACCTGCCCTGGCGGGTCGCTGCAATCGAGCAGGCCGACACCCAGCATCCCGACATCGACGCACAGGTGCAGGCACTCCACGAGTTCCCCGACGACTCGGCCGAGTTCCTGCTCGGCGACCTGCTCGGCTACTGGCTGCGGGAAGGATCCGCCGTCTTCAGCAACATGCTCGTGAAGACCGCCTACGAGCTGGCTGCTCAGCTCGATGCGGACGACATCATCGCCGGACTCGAGTTCGTCTCCGTCGACAAGGCACTCACCCCTGGCGGCAAGCTGTCGAAGGTTGACCAGGCGGTGTTCCGCATCCCGGGCGACCAGCGACTGGGTCGCAAGCTCGTCGAGGGAGCGAAGGTCATCTACCGGGCCGGAGACGAGCTGGTCGGTTTCTCGGCGATCAAGTCGATCGACGCCACCCACGGCCATCTGTCGTTGACGTGGAACGCACGCAACGCCGAGCTCGGTGTGCATCCGACTGCAGCAGTGCTGAACGACTCAATGCCACCTCACCCCAAGCCGGCCTCACTGTCGCGGCTGGCCGGCAAGGTCATCGCCGGAGAAGCCGCGAGTCCTGCTGCACTGGCACTGCTGCGCCGAGAGCTGCCGCAGTTCATGCCCGGTCAAGGGCCCGCCGGCGGCATGTTCGATGACGACATCCCCACGATGCAGCAGTGGGTGGGCCACCTCGACCGCAGCTACGTCGCCATTCAAGGTCCTCCCGGCACCGGCAAGACCTACACCGGCGCACACCTCATCCACGCACTCGTCACCAGCGGCAAGCGAGTGGGCATCACGGCGATGAGCCATCACGCGATCGACAACCTGCTCGACGCGACGATCGAACTGTTCACCGAGCTCGGTGATCTCGACAGCCTCCTAGCGCTGCGCAAGGTGAACGAAGACCACGACCGCGGCAACCCGCACGTCGCCTATACCGACGACACGAAGAAGTGCACCGACCGCGCGTACAACGTCATCGGTGGCACCACATGGTTGTTCGCCGCCGAGGCCATGCAGGACGAACCGCTTGATGTGCTGATCGTCGACGAAGCAGGTCAGCTCTCGTTGGCCGACGCCGTCGCAGCGATCCCGGCGGCGCACAGCGTGGTGCTGCTCGGCGATCCGCTGCAGCTGTCACAGGTGTCGCAGGCCTCGCACCCCGGCCGCTCGGGAGCGAGCGTGCTCGAGCACGTCCTCGACGCCGATGCGACGATCACGCCCGACCGAGGCGTGTTCCTCTCCGAGACATGGCGCATGCATCCCGACGTCTGCGACTTCATCTCGTCGCAGATCTACGAGGGTCGCCTCACCAGCCACTCGTCGTGCACGGTGCAGCAAACCGGTGCAGGCACGGGCCTTCGATGGTTGCCGGCCGTGCACTCGGGGTGCAGCACCGAATCCGAGTGCGAAGCGGAGATCATCGTCGGCGAGATCACGCGCCTCATCGGCCAATCGTGGACGAACGCGAAGGGCGAGACTCGGCCGCTCGATGCCGGCGACATCATGGTCGTCGCTCCGTACAACGACCAGGTAGCGCTCGTGCGCGAGCGGCTCGCGGCGAGCCCGCTGACCGAGGCGGTGCGCGTGGGCACCGTCGACAAGTTCCAGGGACAGGAAGCACCGGTGGTGTTCTTCACGATGACCGCGTCGAGCTCGGCCGACATCCCACGAGGAATCGACTTCCTGTTCTCCAAGAACCGCCTCAACGTCGCCACCAGTCGAGCGCGAGCCCTCGCCTACATCGTGTGCACCGAAGAGCTGCTGGACAGCCGTGCCAGGACGATCGACGAGATGGAACTCATCGCCACCCTCTGCGCCTTCGTCGAACACTGCTGACGTCATGATCATTCGCCGATGGTCGCAACAGGCGGTCAATCATCGGCGAGCATCGACACCATCGGAGACACCATGAACGGCAACGAATCATTCGCCGAGACCGACGATCTCACTGCGTTCGCGAGCATTGCGGGGCTCGATGCTGCGGTGCTCGCCGAGCTGCTCCCGTCACCAGCAGCGCTCCAGAGGGACGCGCTCGAGCCCCGATCTGAGGATCAACACCTCCAGGTGGCGCGGGCGGTCGCCCACCTGATGATCGGCAGGCCAGACGATGGACTCGAGGCCGTCGTGTCGCTGCTCGCCGACGGGCGAATCGAGGTCGCCGAGTACTCCATCCGGTGGGAAGGACACACACCGATGGTCAGACGCCGCCTCGACGTTGCAGTACTCATCGATCTGATGGCCGACTCGCCCGAACGAACGGCTGCCGTCGTCGATGCCGTCACGTCGGTGCGGCGCCGTCGACGGAAGCGGTTTCGTCGATGCTCGAGATGCGATGTCCTCACCCCGCCGGAATGGTGGTCCAGTGAAGGACACTGTCAGACATGCGCTGAGCGCTACCGCGGAGCTGTTCACTAGCTGCCTGCCGAGGACCGAACGCCAGCTCGCCCGGTCACCAGGTCCGCATCTCGCTACGAGAGTTGAACTGGTCACGACCGACAGGTGGTACGGCCACCACCAGTTCGATGTCGAGCCTCAGCTCACCCGGTCCAGCACCCACGAGCCGAGGCCTGCGTCGACGACCAACTCGCTCAATCGAGTCGGCCCCATGAGCGTGACACCGTCGGCCACGTCATCGCAGTTCTCATCCAGCGAACCTGAATGCCAGACGAAGAACATTCGGTGATCAAGAAGCTCTGGGCTCGACTCGTACACACGCAGGACGCTCCGGTCGGCCGTCGATTTCACCTGCACGAATGCCTTCTGGCCGGTGGTCGGTAACTCGAGCGAGATGTCGATGGTCTTCTGAGTACCACCAAGAAGGCCGGTTCGCCGCCATCCCGTCGTGGTGAACAGCAACTCCACGAGCAGCTCGAAGTCCTGCGGTGTGAGCAGACGAATGGCACGAAGCAGGCTCTTGCGATACGAATCCTGCATCTCTCGTGCCTCTTCGACTTCCGCAGGCGCCCCGCCACCGATGCGACGAAGTGCATATGCACTTTCCGCGACCGTGCACAGCGTTCCCCGGAATCCGCGAACTCTGGTCAAGCTTCCTGAAAGCCGATTGATGTCGAGCTCTTGCCCGCCATGGTCCTGGCTGCTCCAGCCATTCAACGTCCGTCGAAGTCGCCCACCATCTTCCATCGGTTCGGGTGCTCCGCCTGTGCGGCACCAGTACATCCGGCCACCGTGGAAGGTGATGAAGACCGTCCGCTCCGTTGCCTCGTAGAAGCATCGCAGCTGCGTCGTTCTGGCGGTCGCCGTGCCTGCAGCCTCCCCGAGATCGATCGAGTGCTGCCTGACTGCTCTCCAGTCGCCCGACATACAGAGGTCGTGCGGAACCTCGCGAAAGCCGAGCCGTACGGTTCCCTCCTCGAGGCACGTGGCCTCCCAGTCCCCGCGTCGGCCGAGCTTCACGTAAAGAACCTCAGGTTCCTTTTCGACGGCATCAGTCGCAGTCATAGGGCGACAATCTGTCACAGCGGTTAGCGGCCACCACGGCATCCAACCTCATTGGCACTGCCGTCGATGGGCACCCTTCAGAAGGTGCCGCGCGGCTCGCCGAGTATGACGCTGAGCAACTGGTGCAGCGTCCCGTTCCTGATCTGCTCACCGAAGGTGCCTTCCACGAAACGCTCGGCGCGAGTGACTGCGGTGATCATCCGCACGGCATCGACCGCCTCGATCGATTCGCCGCTTTCGAGCAGCGCATTGCCACGTTCGGACATCCACGTCGACCAGTCGAATGGCACCACGAGACCCGCGCTGTACAACAGATCCATCAGCTCGGACGCGTCGTCCGAGTAGCTGACGCCCTGGTACGTGAACACGGTCAGGCCGTTCGGTTGGACCGCCTCCAGCAGCGGGTTCACCACGGCGACGTCGTCGGCTCCATCCAACCTGTCGAGCGTCGCCCGGATCGCCGCACGATGGTCGTCTGTCAGAGCACGCAATGCCGCCCGAAAGGGTTCATCCGACTCCTGGGAGGTGATCGATCGGAGGTCGAGTTCGGCTGCGAACGATTCGTTCCTCAGATGGGCGTGGGGCCAGCGCTCCGCCTGCAGCGCCATGGCCTCGTCGAGCGAGTGGCCCTGGCGCATCAGGTGGCCTGCCAACACGAGGCCGGTGCGGGAGCGGCCACCGTGGCAGTGGACCAGCACCTGGCGGCCCTCGGCCAGGAAGGCGTCGATGGTGTCGAGGACGTCGTCGAGCACCGCCTCCAACGACGCGTTCACCTCACCCGGCTTGTCCACCAGGTACACCTCGCGACGCACCGCTCGGCGCGCTGACGGCTCGATGCGACACAGCGACACCACCGCGAACTCCTCGTTCACCGACGATGCCCCCGAACGGTTCGATGCCCACACGCCCGGCACCACCTCGGCCGGCGCGAGAACCGGCTCGTCACCACCGTCGAACGGCTGCGGCCATCCGATCAGCGCTCGCGCCATCGCATGCAGGTGCGTGTGGTCGTAGGTGCGGGTCTGGCCGTCTGCCCCGGTCACCACACCGTGCACATAGGTCTGCCACCGGCTCGGGATCTGCTGGATGCCCCACCTCGCACCGGCCAACGCACCCGTCACCGCAGCGACCGAATCGGTGTCGTCACCGAGGTCGATCACCGCCGTCACCGCACCGGCGAACGAGTCGTTCGTGCGCAGCGCCCACACCGCCTGCGCCAGCGCACCCATCGCCGAGCCGTTGCTCGGCCCGCCCGCCGACGGCGACCACGACGGCGCCAACAATGGCTCGAGCACCGTCCGCACGTCGACCGGCATCATCGCCACCACCGCATCCACGCCCTCGAAGAGGTCGTCGCCATCGAGCGCCAGCCGGATCATCTCGTGCGCCACCGCCACCGACCACCGACAAAGCGGATCCGCATGCGTCACCGCCGACAACGACAGCGCGGCCGCCACCGTCGCGTCACGACCCTCAGCCGCGAAGTACAACGCACCGCTCGCCACCCGCATGATCGACCCGTTGCCGGCCGTGTGCCGACCCCGCCTCGACGCCAACACCTGCGTCGCCGCCTCCGCCGCCGGCAACCCGCACCCCAACACCTCACGCGTCAGGTTGCCCACGTCGTTGGCGTGCACACCCCACGCACGGAACCGCGCCAACTGATCGTCGGCGTTGAACCCACCGCACGCGAGCAACGACTCGGCGACGATCACCGCCATCTCCGTGTCGTCGGTGAACTGCCCGGGCGCCCATGCGAACCCGCCACCGCCCACCATCTCACCGAAGCCACCGAGCACCGGCTCCGGGAACCGCTTCGACCACTGGCCCGCCGGCCCGAACTCGAACGGCGCACCCAACGCATCGCCCACCGCCGCACCCACCAGGCAACCGATCGCCCGCTGCACTCCACCAACTGTCCGCATCCCGCTCATCCGCATCTCCCTTTCAAGTCACTTTGACTTTAACCAGGGGGTGTGACATCGCCACCTCGAGCAACGACAGGTTCGTCGCCTTCGGTTGATCGCGTCGGATGCAGTCCCTCACGGCGCGATGCCGCTCTGTGAGACTCGGATGTCGTGGACCCGTCGAACCCGGACGACGATGCGCAACGGTGGGCTGGGAGCGGGTTGCTGCCCGAACAAGCGAGCGTTGCGCAGTCGCTCGGGTTCCGGCCCGACGACGTCGCGGCACTCAGGCGATCGTCACGCGAGACGCTCGACTGGCCGGAGATCGAACGTCGCCTGCGAGCCACGGTCGACGCCGTGAAGCGACGCGCCGGCGAACGACCGTTCCACAACTGGGTCACCCACGGCGGAATGATCGCCGACGCGGTCACGTGGCTCGACGCCGGCTATCACCTGTCGGCGGCCGGCAACTGGACCCGCCACGGCTTCACCTCACCCGCCCAGGCCGACCGGTGGGGTCGGGCGGGATTCGACGCAGAGCCCGCAGCTCGCTGGACGAGGAGCGGGATCGACGATCCCCGGACCGCCCGCACCCTCATCCGCAAAGGTGTCGCCGCGGACGATCTCCACCGCCTCGTGTGGCAGGGCGTGCCTCTCGATGTCGCCCAGGAGTGGCTCGGGCACCGGTTCGGGGCCGGGGACGTTTTCCGCTGGTACGACGTCGGGCTCACGCCTGCTCAGGTCATCGCGCTCCACGACGCACGCATGCTCGGCCCGGCACTGGTCGGCGAGCTCCTCGCCCGAGACGTACCTGCGCACACGATCGCCGAGCTCTCGTCGATCACCGGCCGCACCTGGGCCGAGCTGCAAGCCCTGCCCGGAGCCGACGCCATCGTCGAGCTGATCTCCGGGGCGTCGAGCGAAAGCTGAACCCGACGTGGCCGCATCCGCTCGAAGCAGATTCGAGCTAGGGCCCTGGGCCGTGGTCTACGACGCAGTGGGGCGGTACACCACGAAGACCTTGCGCAGGGTCTCGTGCACGGTCCACACGCCGCACCAACCGATGGGGAAGATGCAGCTCGATCCCGCCGTCAGTTCGACGGGCGTTCCACCGTCTTCCTCCACCGTCATGCGACCCGACAACACGTAGATGACCTCGCCACGGGTGGTGAACTCCCAGCGCGACGACCCCGGCTCGCACTCCCACGTGCCCGACGTGATCTGCGGCTCGTCGAAGAACACCTGGCTCCGCGTCAGGATCTCGCCCGTCAACGGTTCAGCCGACGGCTGCCCCAACGGCTTCTCGGCGAGGTCGGAGGATGGGATGTCGGCGGCGCGGAACGAGATGGTCACGGGCCGAGTGTAAGTGCGACCGCATCACAGACGCAGCGCCAGCGACTTGCCTTCGTAGATCGCGAGGCTCGCTCGGCGGGCGGCGACGCAATCACCGATCGTGTGATGCGCCACCCCCGCCTCGGTCAGCTCGAGGCTCAACGACGAACGCGGCACGGCGGTCTCGGCGATCACGAGGTGATCGAACGCCACCTCCTCGACCTCACCGGTGAGCGTGGAACGCAGTCGAGCCCGATCGCCCAGCCAGGCGTCCACCACGGTGAACGGGCGCATCTCACCACCGGCCGATGCGAACCGCTTGCGGGCCGGCACGTCGGCGGCGCTGTGGAACAGGCCACCGCCCACCACCGCTGCCGACGTCACCACGGTGACCGCTGCCCCGGCCTCCTGTAGGTGCATCGCCGTGCCGATCCCACGCCAGTCGCCCACGTCGTCCAACACCAACACACGGCCACCCACCACCGGCGCACCCGGCTCGAGCACGTCGTGGATCGCCCACACTCCGGGCCTATCCACACCCTCCAGCCGATCCACCAACGGCACCGCTCGCTGGAACCCTGCCCTCGCTGGCGCAGCACCGATCGCGATCACCACCTCGTCGGCACCGAGCTCGCCCAACCAAGCCGCCGTCACCGCACGACCGAGCTCCACCTCCACACCCAACCGACCGAGCTCGCGCTCGTACCACTCGATCAACTCCACGATCTGGTGCCGCGTCGGCTGCAACCCGGCCAGACGGAACTGACCGCCCAGCACCGTCGACGCCTCCACCAACTGCACCCGATGCCCGCGCTCGGCCGCCACCCGCGCCGCCTCCAGACCGGCCGGGCCACCGCCCACCACCACGATCGACTTCGGCTCGGTCGTGCGCGGCCCCACGTCGCCGCCCCACTCGAACTCGCGCCCTGCCGACGGGTTCACCAGACACGAGATGAAGTAGTCCCGCGACCGACGACCCCAACACAGCTGGTTGCACGAGATGCACTGACGCACCTCGCCGCCACGACCCGACCGCCCCTTGTCAACCAGATGCGGATCGGCGATCTGCCCACGCACGATCGACACCAGATCCGCATGGCCCGCCGCCAACACCGCGTTCGCACCGTCGTAGGTGCGCACATGGCTCTCGGCCTGCACCAGCGCGTGCGTCGTCACCGCCTTCAACGCCGCCGCGTACGGCACCCCGAGATCGGCCGGATACAGCGACGTCGGCATCAGCTTGTAGAAGTCGAAGTAGCTGCCCGTCCCGCAGGTGACGTAGTCCATCAACCGGCGCTCGTCGTGCCAGGCGACGATCTCGCACATCTCCGCCAACGACAGCGACGCACCCACGTCCGGATCCACGTTCACCGCCAACCCGACCACGAAGTCGTCGCCGCACGCCTCACGGATCCCACCGAGGATCGCCGCCGACAATCGCATCCGGTTCTCGAACGAACCGCCCCACTCGTCGGTGCGCCGGTTCGACCACGGCGTCCAGAACTGATCGACGAGCGCGTGGTACGCGGCGAAGATCTCCACCCCGTCGAACCCGGCCGCCTGCGCACGCGTCGCCGCCCGCACGAACGACTCGATGATCTCCACGATCTCGTCGCCCGACATCTCATGGCTGCCATCGGCATCGTGGTACGAGGGCAACCCCGATGGCGACCAGTTCGGCTCGAACGAGTTGTCCGCATCACCGTGCTGACCCACGTGGTACAGCTGCAGCATCATCACCGGCGCGAGCCCGTCGGCATCGGTCTCGGCCCGGCACACGTCCACCAGCCGACGGAACGGCGCGATCACCGCGTCATCGTCAGCCCGGAAGTTGCCTCGCGTCAGCACCGCCGTGCGATGCACCGGCACCGGCTCCACCACGATCATCCCGGCCCCGCCTCGCGCCCGCTCGCGGTAGTAGCCCACGTGCCGTTCCGACGGCAGCCCGTCGACGCTCATGTTCGCCGTGTGCGCCCCGAACGTGATCCGCGACCGCAACGGCCGACCTCTGAGCGACAACGGCTGCACGACGTGATCCACCCGTCCAGCTTCGCCGATCCACACACGACGGTCGGCCACACGCGGCGATGCCCGCCCCCGAGCGGGAGGGCGGGCATCGGCGAGGGGGAGCAGAACCGTGACGGTCAGGGGGTGACGGTCAGGCCCTTCAGGATCTCGGCGCACTCCTCGGGGGTGCCCTCACGGGCGTCGCCCGCGTTGATCACCTGGAACCCTTCGGGCAGCTCACCTGCGGGCAGCACCTCGGCCTCGGCCGAGATCGAGCCGGCGTCGACCGAGCCCGACTCCACCAGGTCGCCCAGCTCGGCCGGCAGCGCCTCACCCTCGACCACCTCACCACTCACCGACACGCTGAAGCTCTGACCGGTCGCGTCGTCGCCGCTCGACGGGAACACCTGCACCGCTTCGCCGTTGATCACGGCGCCCTCGGCGAGCTCACCGACGGCGATCTCACCGACGGCCGACTCGAGACCGGCGGATGCTTCCACGGCGCCGGTCGAGCCGAACACACCGTTCATGTCGACACCGTCGAACGAGCACTCGATCGCCTCGCCATCACCGCCGACACCCAGCGACACCACCGACACCGAATCGGTGGCGGTGTCGGCCGGGTCGCTGCCCGCCATGGCGTTCCCCGACACGACGGCCCCGGCACCGATGGCCGACGCGGCCACGGCGACGGCCAACACGGCGAGCTTGCTGTTGCGCTTGTTCTTCATGATCTGTCCTTTCGTCGTCGTCCCGCCGATCGGGGCGAACGACGGCATCATCCGCGGACGGCAACTGAACAGAACCATGTACGGAGCTGAAAGCGGACTGAAACCGCTGGCCACACCCTCCTCGTCGCTCCGGCGACGCCTCGGTACGGTGACCCCCGTGCGAGTGCTGGTGGTGGAAGACGACGACGCGATCCGCAGTGTGGTGGAACGCGGACTGCGCGCCGAAGGCTTCGACGTCGACGCCTGCAGCGACGGCGCCGAGGGACTCTGGAAGGCGCTCGACGGCGGCTACGCGGCCATCGTGCTCGACCTGCTGCTGCCCGGCATGAACGGCTACACCGTCTGCGAACGCCTCCGCGCCGAAGGCATCGCCACCCCCATCCTCGTGCTCACCGCCAAGGCCGGCGAGTTCGACCAGATCGAGATGCTCGACAGCGGTGCCGACGACTTCCTCACCAAGCCGGTCAGCATCGCCGTCATCGCCGCCCGCCTGCGCGTGCTCATCCGTCGCACCGCGTCGATGTCGTCGAACCTCGTCGAGCGCGGCGAACTCCACTACGACCTCGGCACCCGCACCTGCCGCGTCGCCGACCAACCCGTCGTGCTCACCAGCCGCGAAGACCAACTGCTCCGCCGCCTGCTGCTCGCCAACGGCGCCTGCGTCACCCGCCAGGAACTGCTCGACGACGTGTGGGGCGCCGACTCCGGCATCGACGGCAGCAACGTCGACATCTACCTCCGCCGCCTGCGCGAGAAGCTCGCACCCGTCACCATCGACAACGTCCGCGGCCTCGGCTACCGCATCGGCACATGAGCACGACCGGCCGCGACGCCGCCCACACCTGGAACCCGCTCGTCGGCGTACGCGGCCGGGTGACGCTCACCGTGCTCGCCGTGAGCGCCGTGCTGTTCTCGCTGCTCGGCACCATCGGCTTCGTGCGCATCGCCGAAGGCGGACGCAACTCGATCGAGGACCGCATCGACGAGGTGCTCGACGACCTCGAGCTCGCCGTCCGCCAGGGCAGCGGCACCGTCGACATCTCCACCGCCGACGGTGTCCGCGCCGTCGTCGTCCTCGCCAGCGACCTGGCCGACCAACCCGACCCCGAGGGGCTCATCGTCGTCCAGCGACCCCTCACCATCGGCGGCACCGAGCTCGTGCTCGTCGGCCGCAGCAGCGAAGCCCGCCTCACCGACAGCCTCCGCTCCCTCTACCGCGGCCTCTGGATCGCCGTGCCGATCGCGTCGCTCCTCAGCGCCGCCTTCGCCGGACTCGCCACCCGCCGCGCCCTGCGACCCGTCGGCTCGATCATCGACCAGGCCGCCACCATCGGCTCCACCCACAGCGACGCCCGCGTGCCCGTGCCCGACACCGGCGACGAGATCGAAGCGCTCGCCACCACCGTCAACGAGATGCTCGACCGCATCGAGGTCGGCCGCGTCGCTCAACGCCAGTTCACCTCCGATGCCGCCCACGAACTGCGCACCCCGCTCATGGCGCTGCAGGGCGAGGTCGAACTGCTCACCGCCGGCGTGCAATCCGCCGACACCGACGTGCTCGCCCGACTCGGCGCCCTCTGCCACCGACTCGGCGCACGCATCGACGACCTCGTGCTGCTCTCCACCCTCGACGAAGCCCGCCCACTCCAACGACGACCGATGTCGCTGCTCGACATCACCGCCGACGAGGCATCGGCCATGGGCGGCGCCATCACCGTCGACGGCACCGACACCGAGGTACCCCTCGACCTCGCGCTCGTCGCCCGCGCCGCACGCAATCTGCTCGCCAACGCCCAACGCCACGCCGGCACCGTCGTGCACGCCTCGGTCTTCGCCGCCGACGATCGGCTTTGGCTGCACGTCGACGACGACGGCCCCGGTATCGACCCCTCCCACCGCGACGACCTGTTCCGCCGCTTCAGCCGACTCGACGAAGCACGCACCACCGACCGCGGCGGCTCGGGCCTCGGCCTCGCCATCGTCGCCTCCGTCGCCACCGCCCACGACGGCGGCGTCACCATCGACCGCAGCCCCCTCGGCGGCGCCAGGGTGTCGATGTGGTTCCCCTTGCCCGCCGTCTGACGTCGCTCCAAACGTGACTTGGAGTCACGTTCGCGATACGGTCGCTGCATGGACAGGACTCAGATCGACCAGATGGACCTCCGCATCAACCACTTGGGGGCATCGCTCTACTTCGATGCCAACACCCTCGCCCACGCCGGCGCCGCGGGCTTCTCCGACTTCTTCGTGCTCTACGCCGGCGGCCGCGCCGGGGTGATGGGCGACGTGACGGCCGAGCAGGTGTGCAGTGCGTTCGGCTTCTTCGATCCGGGCCTCGTCGGCAAGGTGTGGCCGAAGGTGCTCGAGGCCGCACGCCCCAGCGAGATCGCCTCGGTCTTCGCCGCCGCCATGGCCCACGCGGCCGAGCAGACCTGGAACGCCGACGCCTCGGCCACCGTCGTCCGCCTCGGCACCACGGTTGCCGACTCGGTCGCCGCACTCGGCATGCCCCTCTTCACCGGCTGGCGCGGGCTGCCCCGTCCCGATTCGGCCACCGGCGCAGCCGCACTCGTCGTGCACACCCTGCGCGAACTGCGCGGCGACGTGCACATCCAGTCGGTCGCCGCGTCGGGCATGGCTCCCATCGAGGCCGAGGTCGCCACCCGTCGCGGCACCGCCGGGCTCGAGATGCACGGCTGGCGCGGCGAGTTCCCCGACCACGAGCCGTTCCTCGAGCCGTTCGCCGCAGTCGAGGCACAGACCTCCGAGCGCATGCAGCGCATCTACACCGCCGCGCTCACCGACGCCGAGCTCGACCAGCTCGCCGACGCGGTCACGTCGCTCGTCCCCACCCCGTGACCGTCGACGGCGCCGTTCGCCGTCTGCCCCGCCAGGGTCGCAGCGCCGCACGCGTGGCCGACATCCTCGCCGCCGCCCGTCGGCTGCTGCAGACCGACGAACTCACCGACCTCACGGTGCGCGCCGTCGCGGCGGAAGCGGGCGTCGGCCCCGCCAGCGTCTACCGCTACTTCGCCGACGTCGACGAGATCGTCGACGTGCTCCTCACCGAGCACGCCGACGCCTCGGCCGAGGCCGTCCACACCGCGCTCACCACCACCGCGAGCCGCACCGTGGGCGGCGTGTTCGAAGCGGTGCTCCGCGCGTTCCTCCACCTCTACGCCACCCGACCCGACCTCACCGTCATGTGGCGATCGCCCGTGCTCGCCGATCGCCAACGCCGACACGACCAGGCAGCCGATCGCGCCATCGCCGGCGAGATCGCCCGCCACCTCGTCACCATCGACGCCATCACCGACGACACCCCCGAGATCCGCGAGCGCCTCTCCGCCCACTTCGACACCGCCGGCGCGCTCCTCGGCGCCGTCCTTCGCGCCGACCCCGCGACCAAGCCGATCCTCGAGGCCGACCTGCTCGCCCTCGTCCGCCACCTCGGCTCGCGCTACTGACCCGCCGAGCCCTCAGCGCTCCACATGAACGTGAGCTCGTGCTTGTTGTGGTGCAGGTGCAGCACCTGGGCGCCGGGGATCGCGGCGAACTCGCGCACGATGTCGTGATCGGTCTGGCCCTGGAACTTGATCGTGCACACCATGTTCCGCGCCGCGCCCGCATCGATCCACCGCTGCACCAGACCCAGCAGTCGCTGCGGGTAACAGATGATGTCGCTGCACAACCAGTCCACAGGTGCCCGGTCGCGAGGCTCGAGCGCGAACGCCGACCCCTCGTGCCAACGCACGTTCGGCATCCTCGCCACGTACGGATCCAACGGCGCCTTGTCGACTGCCGACACCGACGCACCGGTCTGGGCGAGCAGCCACGTCCACCCGCCCGGGCTCGCACCGAGATCGAGACACGTCTCCTCCGGCCTCGGCCACCGACGCAACCGCACGAACGCCTCGTACAGCTTCAGGTACGCCCGGCTCGGCGGACCCTCACGATCCTCCACCAGGCGCGCCTCACCATTCGGGAACGGGCTCGTGCATCGAGTGGCCGCCAGCATCAGGTCGGGCTCGAGCAAGGTGAACGACCCGAGCGGCGCATCGGGCACCACGTCGCCGATCAGGATCGGCTTGGCCGACACGTGCGGCAGCTTCTCCGCGATCAACTTCGCCCGCCCACCGTGCAACGGCGCGTACATCGCCCAGTTGCGCTGACGATCCCGCAGCTCCTTGGCCGCATGACCGATCGAGGTCACCTTGATCTCCTCGACGTCGTGCCACACGTTCGCCGCCCACGCCGACCCGAACGGCACATCGGTGCTCAACACCAACCGCCCGTGCGGTCGCCGCGCCAAGCGCACCTCGGCCCCCGTCAGCTCGTCGCGCAACTCGTGCTCGAGATCGGCCGCAGCGAGGTAGCCGGTGAGCGTCATCCGGCCATCCTGACCGACGCCCGGTCCGATCGCTCACCATCACGGAGGAGCGACGGCCCGCCAGCCCGTTCGAGCGATGAGAGATGCGGTCGGCACGGGCGCTCATCTCTCATCGCGAATCGGTCGGGGCGTGGGACAGGAGGGTCTAGCGTCGCCACATGGCCGACTGGACCGAAGCCCTCATCCCCGATCAGACCGGCCGCGTGATGCTCGTCACCGGCGCCAACAGCGGCATCGGACTCGAAGCTGCACGCATGCTCGCCCAGCGCGGCGCGCAGGTGGTGCTCGCGTGCCGCACCCGCTCGAAGGCCGACGCTGCACGCGCCTCGATCCTCGCCGACGCACCGGCGGCCGACGTGTCGATCATCGACCTCGATCTCTCGTCGCTCGCCTCCACGGGCGAGGCCGCTGCCGAATTCAGCGGACGCTTCGATCGACTCGACCTGCTGCTCAACAACGCCGGCGTGATGGCCACCCCGTACCAACGCACCGTCGACGGGTTCGAGCTGCAGTTCGCCACCAACCACCTCGGCCACTTCGCGCTCACCGGCCATCTCCTGCCCACGCTGCTCGCCACAACGGCCTCACGCGTCGTCAACGTCAGCAGCCTCGCCCACCGCATGGGCAAGATCGACTTCGACGACCTCCAGTCCGAACGGAAGTACCGCGCCTGGGGCGCGTACGGGCAGAGCAAGCTCGCCAACCTGTTGTTCACCTTCGAACTCCAGCGACGCCTCAGCGCGATCGGCGCCGACACGATCGCCGTCGCCGCCCACCCCGGCATCTCCGACACCAACCTCGCCGGCTCGTCCGGCGGCATCGCCGGCAAGCTCATGTCGCTCACCAAGCCGTTCGCCAAGGTGTTCTCGCAGGACTCCCACGCCGGTGCGCTCCCCACGCTGCGCGCCGCCACCGACCCGGCCGTCCTGGGCGGCGAGTACTACGGCCCCGACGGCTTCATGGAACAGCGCGGCACGCCCAAGCGCGTCGAGTCGACCGGGGCGGCCAAGGACCCCGCCGTCGCCGAGCGCCTGTGGCACGTCTCCGTCGAACTCACCGGCGTGCCGTTCACCGCCCTCGACACACCGAGCTGACGCCGCCCGGCGCGTCAGCGCTTGGTGGCGACCACTCGGGAGAAGCCGATCTCGGTGCCCTGATCGGTCATCAGGAAGTCGCGCGTGCTCGCCACCTCGTCGATCCACCAGCCCTCCACGTGTGGTGCGATGAAGTCGTTGAACTGCAACCAGTCGCGCCACATGTCCTCGATCAACTCCGCGTGTTCGACGGTGACCTTGCGGGTCTTCGCCCAGTGCGTGCGCCACCACTCGGGCGTGTGCCAGCAACAGAAGTCCCACTCCCAGAACTGCTCGAGCGTCACCGGGATCTCCTCGCCCAACTCCCGCGTCGTCGCCGGCATCACCGCCCCGATCTGACCGCCCGGCTTCAGGAAGTCGAGCACGTACCCGAGGTACAGATCGGCCGTGCCGAAGTACTGGTAGGCGTCGATGCTCACGATCGCATCGAAGAACCCGGCCTCGAACGGGAGCGTGTGCGCCTCGGCATGCACCGCCGTGATCAGCTCGGTCAGGCCCGCCTCCTCGATCCGCTGCCGGTTCTCGTCCGCCGGGATCCACAGGTCGGTCGCCCACACCTGCGCCCCGAACTCACGGGCGAGGAAGATCGAGCTCGCCGCCTTGCCGCAGCCGAGATCGAGCACCTTCATGCCCGGCTCGATCGTCATGACCTCCATCAGCGACTCCGTGAGCCACAACACGTTCGGCCCCATCTGGTTGGCCGTCACCCACATCGGGTCGTACCGGTTCGAGCGGGTGTAGCGAGGGTGGTGCAACGTCGGCTCGGTCATGCCCCGATACAACACCACCCGGCCCGGTGCGCCGCCGGCATTTCGCCGAAGGTCACGCGTCAGGCGCAGGCGTATGACGGCGGAGCAGGTGCTCGAGCGCCTCGGCATCGCCAGGCGCATCGCGTCGCCGATAGCCGTCGACCACCTGCCTGCGCACCGCATCGGGCTCGGAGCCGTCGAACTTGAACTTGGCCCGCACTGCGTCGACGGTCAGCAGCAGTCCACGGATCTGACGCAACTCGGTCGCGTAGGGGGCGGCCTCATCGCGAGGGTCGCCGTGGGGTTCGTCGGGCTGCATCGTGGCGAGCTGGTCGTGCAGGTAGCTGCGGATCTCGGCGGGATCGTCGGTGATCGTCGCCGTGCAGTCGAGCTGCGCTGTCGCGTAGTGCGACGTCGGGATGCCCCACTCCGGTGGCGTCCCCGGCGGCGCCTCCCACGACGTCGGCACGTAGGTGACCGCACCTGTCACCACGAACAGGCACCGCGGGTTCTCCACCAACGCCTGCCACACCGGGTTCGGTCGGGCCAGGTGCAACAGGATCGTGCGGTCGCCGTCGAAGTGCGCGTGCGTCGGCACCACCACCGGGAGATCGCGACCGACGCCGGGCGCGATCAACGTGCCGAACGGATGCGCTGCCACCAGGTCGCGCCATTCGTGCTCGTCGTCGATCGGAGCATCGTGGGGACGGATGAGCATGTGAGTTCCTGACCTAGCGAGCGGTGGCGTCGACGGTGCGAACCACCGCGCCCGGAATGAGCTCGACCAGCCGTTCGGCCGCCCGGTGAGCGCCGGTGTGATCGGGCGCGTCGAGGGAGTCGACGATGAACCCGACGGACCGAGTGTCGGCGTGGATCGCGGTGCGGCTCGTCTGTCGCCAGTTCCAACGCCGGCACGTGACGCCACCACCGTCCACCCACACCGGCTCGCCCACATCGGGATGGTCGACCACCGGCTCGCCGTTGGCGGTCGTGTGGAACGGCTCGTCTCCGGTGGCGATCGTCAGCCGGGCCGGCCCGTCGTAGCGGTCGAGATCCTCGCCCCCGATCGGCACGCCGTGCAGGACCGAGATCGCGTTGTACAGATCGACCAACACGTCGATGCTCGGCAGCCCCGCCTCGCTGACGGCGCGCCGCACCAATGCGTCGACACTCACCCTGCCCACACGGGGCTTCACCCCGAAGTCGCGATAGGCGTCGTGCCAGCGGACGACGTGCGCCTCCGGTTCGTCCCCGGCTCGGCTGCGGGCGAACGTGTGCGCCTCGACCAGCAACCCCGCCGCCACAGGTGCGAGCGACGTGACATCGACGTGGTCGGCAGCGACGAGCACCGCTCGATAGCCCGGCCAGCGTTCGAACACCTGTGGATCGATCGACGACCGCGTGATCCAGTCGTGTGCGGTGATGCTCATGCGACACCACCGACGAGGTGGCCACTCGGCTCGTGCACCGCGAGCACGAACGACGCCGGCGCCCTGCCGTCGTTGCGGTAGGAGTGCGGTTCATCGGCCCGGAACAGCGCCGACTGGCCTCGCCGCACCACGACCGGTTCGGCCGACCCCACCGACACCGTCACCGCACCGGCCGTCACCAGGATCACCTCGCGCGAACCCGATCGGTGTGCATCGGACGTTCGGTCGTCACCAGCGGCGAGCGTCCACTGCCACAGCTCGAGCGGGTCGGACCCCACCAACAGTCGACCCTCACCGCCGTTCGGTCCGTTCCACAACACCGGCGCGGATGCGTTGTCGGCCTGCAGCGTGATCGACGGCTTGTCGCCGCCGGCGAGCAGCTCGACCAACGAGATGTCGAAACCGGCAGCGACCGACAGCAACGTCGACAGCGACGGGTTCGCCTGCCCGGCCTCGAGCTGCGCCAACAGACGCCGACTCACCCCCAGCCGTGCCGCGGCGACGTCCAACGTCCACCCCCGTTGCTGCCGACGACGACGCACCTCGTCGGCCACCGCCTGCGCCTGTGCCTTCTCAGCCGCTTCCATTGAGTGCACTATATCGCACTCCCCAGTGTACTTAGATACGACGGGACCGATACGCGCGGTGACGGTGCGAGACTCGCCGCCATGGAAGCACTGAGCACTGCCCGCACCGAGTTGCACCGGGTCGCCGTCCACATCGTGGCTCGAGCCCGCATCGAAGCGACGGGCCGGTTCTCGCTGCGCGTCACCCCGGGTGGAGTCGGCAGCCCCGAGTTCGGTGCCGACGCACGGCGGGTGCGGATCTCCGGCACGAACCTGGTGGTCGAGTCCGATGCCGTCGACGCGGCAGCCGCGAGCAGCTTGTCGATCGACGGCTCGTCGCTCGCAGCGCTCGCACGGTTCGCCGGCGTCGACCTCACCGAGACCATCGACGTCGGCCACGACACCCCGCCACTCGGCGACGTACGCGCCCCGATCGAGCTCGACGCGGCTGCCGCGACCGATGTGGCCACCTGGTTCCAACAGACCGCAGCGATCCTCGACACGGTGCTCGCCTCCCTGTCGACCCACGCCCCTGCCACGCTGCCGCGGCTGTGGCCCGAGCACTTCGACCTGGCGATCGAGGCACAGGCCACGGCAGAACGTCGCGTCAACCTCGGCGGATCGCCCGGCGACGGTTCATGCGACGAGCCGTATCTCTACGTCGGCCCATGGACAGCCGACCGACCCGGCGACCCCGAGTTCTGGAACGCCGACTTCGGTGCGATGCGCACCCGCACCCAACTCGCCGCCGACCCGGCGGGCCTGGTCGCAGCGGGCGCAGCGTTCCTGCTCGAGGGCTACAACCGCTTGCGCTGACGGCGCTTCGCCGCAGGCCGATCAATCCAACAGCGCGGTGATGTGAGCCGAACCCGCCAGGTCTCGGGCGAAGGCCTGGAACTCGTCGGCACCCTTCGGCGCGGCGCGCAGACCGCGCTCCCACGCCGCCGCACCGGGACTGCCGACGCGACGACTCGCCAGGTCGTACACACCCCACGCCACGTCGATGTGGTCGAGGTGATCGGTGAACGTCTGGCGAACCACATCGGCCGTCAACGCAGCGTGCAACACCACCGCGGCATCGGTGAGCGCAGAGCGATAGCCAGGGTGCTGCACGGCGTCGTCCCCGTGGCGCAGCCGCAACGCCACGTCCGCCCCGCGCACGGCCGGGGTGAGCGCATCCACGATCGAACGCAACGGCAGGTTGGCCGCCACGCCCAGATAGCCGATCGGGTTCAGGTAGCCGTCCACCGCGGCTGCCACCGCCCCGCACCGGGTGTGGCCCATCACGACCAACAAGCGCATGGTCGCCAGGTGCTCGACCGCGTAGTCGAGGCTGCCCGCGCACTCGTTGCCCAACACGTTGCCGGCCACCCGCACGGTGAACAGGTCGTTCACCCGCTGTCCGAACACCAGGTCGACCGGCACCCGCGCATCGGCACATCCCAAGACCGCGGCGAACGGTTCCTGCGGCGGCGGCGCACCGTCGGCCGCCAACCCGAGATCGGACGCGCTCAGCTGCACCACCCGGTGCACCTCCCGCTGGTCGGAGTCACCGAGACCGGCGAACGCCTCGTTGCCCGCGTCGAGCAACGCCCTCGCTTCGGCCGAGTTCAGCTCCGGCCGCTGCACCGCCTCCGACCCGTCGTAGCGCCAACAGATCTCCACCACATCCGGTTGCCCCATGAGGCGACCGTACCAACCGGCCCGACGCGGTCGGCCGAGAAGGCCTCAGCGACGGATCGCTCCGAATGCGAAGCCCCGACCCCACCCGCACCGGAACGCGAGGTGGATCCACAGCCGGGCGTGATCCTCGACCAGGCGGAACGCCTCACGCCCGCCGAGCGACACCGCCTCGAAACCGAGTTCGCCCGCCAGCGGCAGCACCACCGCCACCCCATCGGCGTCACCGGCGATCGGGAGGAACGCGTGCTGCTCACCCATCCGACCGTCGCCCAGGTGCTCGGCGCCGATCGTGTTGAACGCCTTCACCACCGCCACCCCTGCCGGCACGTGCGACGCCACGAGGTCGCCCATCGTGTCGAACCCGTCGGGCACCGGCATCCCCACCGCGTTCGTCGCGTCCACCACCACCTGACCGCCGACCAGACCGAGCTCGCCGATCGCGCCCGACACCGCTGCCGCAGGCACCGCCACGATCACCAGTGCAGCGCCACGGGCCGCCTCCGCCGTCGTCGCCACCCGACCCAGATCGGCATGGCGGGCGTCGCCCGGGTCGCGCACGCCGAAGATGACGGCGTGACCGTGCCCACTCAGGCCACGCCCCAGCGCCCTGCCCACCGAACCTGCACCGATCACTGCGATGTCCATCGTCTTTCCTCCTCGATGTCCTGATTCGTTACATGACTGTACCGTATTTGTACGAGTACCGTCGGTCGTCGTGAGCGCCAACGAGCCGTCCCCGGGTCGACCTCGAGATCCCGACATCGACACCGCAGTCCTCGCCACTGCGCAACGACACCTCGCCGTGTACGGCTACGACGCGATGTCCGTCGTCGCCGTCGCGGAGGAGGCCGGCACCACCCGCCAGGCCCTCTACCGCCGCTGGCCCACCAAAGCCGATCTCGCCACCGCCGCCATCGCCTCGCTCGCGCGGGCCACCGAGCGCCCCGACACCGACGACCCCTACGCCGACCTCGTCGCCGAACTCGTCGCGTTCCACACCGGCGTCACCCGCCCCAACGGCATCAACCTCGCTGGCTCGATGCTGCAGGACGCCGCCGACGACCGCCTGCGCTCGCTGTACCGGGAGCGCATCGTCAAGCCCCGACGCACCCGCCTGCGCCACATCCTCCAGCGAGCCGTCGACCTGGGCCTCGCGTCACCCGACGCCGACGTCGACTACGCGGTCGCCACCTGCACCGGCACGCTCTACGCCCTGCAACTCGCCGGCCAGCCGCTGCCGAGGACCTGGCCGCACCGCACCGCAGCCCTCGTGTGGCGCGCCATCGGCGCCACGCCACCCGACCGCTGATCACGCGGCGCGCACGCCTCGCGCACCCACGGCGTTGCGCAGGCCGACACAGCCGATGCAGCCCACGCAGTTCTCGCAGTCCACACAGCCGATGCACCCCACGCACCTCGTGCAGCGCACACACGCCAACACGCCCACGCAGAACGTCACCGCCAGGCTCGCCACCACCCCGATGCTCCCCACCGTGGCGATGCTGCCGGCCGTGGCCACCGAACCGGCCGTGGCGATGGAACCCGCGGTCGCGATCGACCCTGCCGTCGCGACCGACCCTGCCGTCGCGATCGAACCCGCAGTGGCGACACTCCCGGCCGTGGCGACACTCCCGGCCGTGGCGATCGAGCCCGCCGTGGCGGGGCTGCTTCGCGCACGCCGCCGACGCCGGCCGCCCAACTCGCGCAACCGCTGCTGCGCGTTCACCACGCCACCTCGATCACGCCGTAGGTGACACACAGACCGGCCGCGTTCAATGCCAGCAGCGACAACACGATCACGCCCACAGCGGCCCGCTTCCGAGGACTCCGCGCCAGACCCACCGGCACCGGCATGTACCAGTCGGGCAGCAACGCCCCGCCCTCACGCTGACCGAACGGCACCGCGTCGTCGGCGATCGGCGCATCCGGATCGGCCGCCAGCGCGAGCTCGGCCAGCTCCTCGTCGGACACCTCGACCAGCTCGTCCAGGTCGCTCACGTCGTCGTCCACACCGCAACCGTACGCCCGCACCCGAGCCCCGGCCAGGCGGACCGGGGTCAGGCCAGATCGAGGGCCTTCACCACCGCCTGCTGGTCGTAGAACGGGCGCTCGCACACGATCTTGTCGGTGCCCTCGGCGAACTCGAACGCCGCCGCCATCCGCACCCGGAACGACTTCCCCGTCGGCTCCACCGTCCCGCTCGCCAACCGCAGCGGCCCCAGATGCGTGCCCGTCAGCCAGAACTCCACCAGCACCACGTTCGAGGCCGCGTCGGCCGCGATCGCGATGATCTCGTTGGCCTGATCGGGGAACGGCGTGCGCGACGTCGCGAAGTAGCGACGCACCGCCTCCTCGCCGTCGAACACCGCGCCGCTGCCGTACATCTCGTAGCGAGGGTGCTCGAACGTGGCGATCACGCCGTCCCAGTCGCCCACGCACTCGAGCGCCATGTGCGTACGAACCGTGTCGATGCGAGCAGCGGTCAGCGAATCCGAATCGGCCATGCCCGCACCGTACTCACCCGACCCGACCGCCTCCGCGGCCAGGCATGCCCTCGAAGGACGGCCGTCGGGCCGCCGGCACCTCAGTCGGCCGTCCACTCCTCGCCGGTCGAGAACAGCAGCGCCTCGTCATCCACGACGACCCGCACCGAATCGACGACTGACCTGGCCTCGTCCAGCGCCGGGAAACACTGCGCCGTGACGTCACTCGCGCGGATCTCGGTCGCCATATCGCCCATTGGAACATGGTCCTCTCTCATGGTCAACGTGACGAACCCTCAGCCGCCCTTGTGCCAGAGGCGGCTACTGATCCAGTCGGTGCTCACCGGGTTCGCGTTCAACCAGTCGCGCACGGCCTTGGTCTGGTTCTCGGCCACCCACGTGTCGGACCCGCGCCAACGGTGGAACCAGCTCACGGCATCCTCCGCGTACATCACCGCGGCGATCGGACGCTCCTCACGGATCGTGTCGAGCGCGGTCAACGGATCGAGACCCGCGGCCAACATCGCCGCGAACCCCATCGACGGCCCACGGTTCACACCCATGTGGCAGTGGATCATCACCTTGCCGTCGGGCTCGGCCATCGCCGCCATCGCCGCCTCGACACCCTCGAGGAACCACGAGTCGGGCTGGCGACCGCCATGGTCGTCGACACCCACCCACGTGTACCCGATGTCGGGCTGATGCTTGGCGACGAACTTCTCGTCGCTGTGCTCGAGCCTTGTGTCGACGATGTGCGTGATGCCCGCATCGACCCACTGGTTCAGGCCGCGCAGCTTCGCATCGCCCTCGGGAAGATCACCGCTCAACACGACCTGCGGTGTCACCCAGCACAGCTTGCGCCAGTACTGCATCGGCTCGAAACGAGGTTCCTTGTTCGCCTGCTTCTTCGCCACGGTGTTTCCTTCGATCGGTGGGGGTCGCAACACTCCCGCCTGAGCGGGCCTTCCAGCATCGCTGGCGCGTCTCATCACGCCAACGCGACGGGCACACGACACACCGGGAGCGACCCCACACGCACGCCCTCGGTACGGTGACGACCGAGCGCCCGCGACCCACGCAGGCGAGCGATCGCCCAGGAGGACCGGCGAGCGATGCACATCGGCGACGACGTGCTGCACCAGGTGCGCACCGACGGCTACGCAGTGGTCGAGGGCTTCCTCACCCCCGACGAACTCGCCGCCGCGCGCGAGGGCCTGTTCGAGCAGTTCCCCACCCACGACCAGTACTTCGCCGACCCCGACCAGCACCACTCGATCGTCGCCCACCAGTTCGCCGGCCTGCGCGTCGGCCCGTTCGAGTCGTGGGGCCTCAACCGCATCGCCATCCACCCCGACCTCGTCGACGCCGCCGAACGCTTCTGCGACACCACCTCGCTCGACCTCTACAAGATCGAACTCTGGGCCAAGTACAGCGGCGCCGTCGACTACGACCAGCCCCACCACCGCGACTTCAACAACCACAACCTCGTCGTCCCCCGCCGCGACCTCCGCTGGCCGCAACTCACCACCTTCATCCTCCTGTCCGACGTCACCGACGACGACGGCCCCACCAAGGTGATCCCCCGCCACATCGGCGACCCGATCCCGCTGTGGCCCAACCGACTCGAACCCGGCGAGCTCGTCGAACACGAGATCGCCGTCACCGGACCCGCCGGCTCGATCTTCCTCTACACCACCGACGTCCTCCACCGCGGCTCGGCCTTCACCGGCCACCCCCGTAGCCGCTTCGCACTGCTCGCCGACTTCCAGGCCCGCGGCAACCCCTGGCAGGGAAAGGTCAGCTGGCCCGGCAGCGCGCCACGCCCCGCCTTCCACCACCTGCTCGATCACGCCACCCCACGCGAACGCGACCTGTTCGGCTTCCCCCTGCCCGGACACGAGTACTGGAACGAGCAGACCCTCGCCGACGTCGCCGCCCGCTGGCCCGGCATCGACATGACCCCCTACGCGGTCGCCGCGAGGGGCTGAGCGCAACCGGCCTCGACCAGCCGGACCCACCCCCAAGGCTCACCGACCATTCACGCGGCCGCCCACGAGCCGTCGCTCGCCGTTCGAACGGCACGTTTACCGTCTCCGCTGTGTGGCCGGCGGAGATCGAACACCGGCCGCACAGGTCGCTACCGGATTCCGGTACCTGATCGGCACGGTCCTCCCCCCTCGGCTGTGCCTCGACGGCGGGGTGCGCGCTGGGCGCACCCCCCGTCGCATCACCCTCGCATCTCACGCTGCGTGCTCGGACAAGAAATCGCTCCAGACGAAAGCTTGACGAACCGATGAATGAGACATGAGTGCAACACCCCCGCTGGTCCGACTCGTCGAAGAGGTCGCCAGCCAGGCATCCCTGGTCACCGATCTGCTACCCGGCGGCTGGCATCACCTCTACGTCCCGGGCGTCGATCGGCCGGTCGTGCTCGGCCCCGGCGGTGTGTTCGTGCTCGACGTGCGCCACCAGGCCACACTCCCCATCGGCGTGCAGAACGACCGCCCCTGGGCCAACGACCATCGCAATCAGATGAGCACCCCGCGGCTCACCGCCGAGCTGGCCTCGCAGCTGCTGAGCTGGGCCTGCGGCCTCGAGATCGCCGTCACCCCGGTGATCGTGCTCGCCGGCCCCGACAGCGCCGACGAGATCGTCCCCCGCCCCGACGGCGTCGACATCGTCCACCAGCACATGCTCGACCGCTGGCTCAGCCACATGCCCGCCGAACTCGACGCCGAGACGATCGCGCTCATCGTCGAACACGTCGCCCCCACCCCGGCGCTGCACCTCCAGCACGCCTGAACCGTCGGGCACCGTCGATCGAGCGGGCGCAGGGTCACCCCCCGACCCAGCGCCCCGCCCGACGGCTCCCGGCGATCGCGTCACACCCCGGCCGTACAACCGCTGCATGAGCAGCAACTCCCTCGCCGATCGGGCGCTCCATCCCTCCGCCGCGAGCACTGGTGGCGCGAGAAGTCGTGGCGCCAGAATGGCGCCACGTGCCTACAGTGGAACCATGCCGAGCATCCAGGTGAAGGACGTCCCACCCGACGTGCACGCCATCCTCACGCGACGCGCGGCAGCCGCCGGACAGTCGCTGCAGGAGTATCTGCTGGCTCGCCTCACCGCTGACGCCGCTGCGCCGACGATGGACGAGGTGTTGGCTCGTATCGGCCGACGCCGAGGGATCGACCTCGGGTTCGAGGAAGCGGCTCGTCTGGTGCGCGACGAGCGCGACGCTCGGTGATCGTCGTCGACGCGAGCGCGATGGTGCTCGTCCTCGTCGACGACCGCGAGGCGGGCCATCGAGCGCGGGCGCGACTCGCAGGTGAAGCCATCACCGCCCCGGAACTGCTCGACCTCGAGGTGCTGTCGGTGCTGCGTCGTATGACCGCCAGCGGCATCCTGACGGCGCGTCGTGCACGAGCTGCGCTCGACGACCTCGCGGTCGCTCCGATCCGACGCGTCCCGCATCTGCCGCTCCTCGAGCGGTGCTGGGCACTCCGTCCCGACGCGACGTCCTACGACGCCGCCTACATCGCCGTCGCCGAACTCCTCGAACTCACGCTCGTCACCACCGATCGGAAGCTGGCCACCACGCCAGGGATCCGCTGCGAGATCGACGTGCTGGCGTGACGGGTCAGGGGCGGCGGAGGAGACGGCCGGGGCGTTCGCCGGTGTCGGTGTCCATGCTGCGGGTCTGCACGCCGTTGACGAGCGTCGCCACGTAGCCGCTCACCGGCTGCAGGAACCGCATGCCTCCGGCCGGCAGGTCGTGGTGCGCCACCGGCCGACGCACCGTCAGCCGCTCCAGGTCGATCACGTTCACGTCCGCGCGCATGCCCACCTCGAGCGTGCCCCGATCGTGCAACCCATACAACCGCGCGTTGCGCCGCGTCTGCTTCTCGACCAGGAACTCGAGCGGGATCGTCGCGCCACGTGAGCGGTCGCGCGTCCAATGCGTGAGCTGGGTCGTCGGCGCGGTGCCGTCGCAGATGAGCTTCACGTGCGCACCCGCATCGGCCAGACCGGTCACCGTCACCGGGTCGACCAGCATCTCGCGCATCGCGTCCATGTTCCCGTCGACGTAGCCGGTGCCCATGATCGTCGCCACGTTCGTGCCGTCGCCCTCGCACAGGAAGTCGTACATCAACTCCTCCGGCGTCGTGCCCCTCGCCGCAGCGAGCGCCGCGAACGTGTGCTCGGCCGTCGGCTCGTAGTCGACCACCTCGTCGAGCGGATACATGCCCGGCGTCGCCATCTGCAGCGCCAGGTACAGGTTCTCCATCGACCCCTGCAGCGCGGGCGGCACGTCGTCGCCGGCGAGGATCGCGGCCCGCACCTGCGGATCGCGCATCGCCGCCGCACGCTCGCTCACCGGCAGGTGCACGAGATCGAGGTACGCCCGCCGACGCATGTACGGGTGGTAGCCGGCCAGGCTCGACAGCAGCCCGATCGGCCGCGACGCCACCTGCGGATACAGCCGCGACCCCGTCGCGTTCTGCTCGGCCGCGAACGCCAACACCTCGCGCCAGGCATTCGGATAGTCGCGGGTCTGCGCGGTCGTGAACGTCACGTTCACCCCGGCCTGACGCGAGATCGCGTTCAACAGGTGCAGCTCGTGCTCCTGCGAGAAGCGCTCACCGCCGAACTGCTGCATCGCACCGATCGAACTCGACGTGATCGCCTCGAACACACCGCCGCCACCGTCGGCCAACCCCATCGCCAACTCGGTCAGCTCCTGTTCCGTGGCGTAGGTGCCCGGCACCGCGGTGCCGTCGATCGAGCGGTGGAAGATCGTGCGCGACGTGCTGAGCCCGAGCGCACCGGCAGCCGCCGCCTCGGCCACGATCCGGCGCATCGCCGCGATGTCGTCGTCGGTCGCGTCGTCGTTGCGCACACCGCGCTCACCCATCACCGCGAACCGCAGCGCACCGTGGGCCAACTGCGCACCGACGTCCATCGCGTACCGGCGGGTGGCGAGGAAGTCGAGGTACTCGGGGAAGGTGGTCCACGACCCCCACGGCACACCCTCGTACAGGGCCGTGCCGGGGATGTCCTCGACACCCTCCATCAACTCGATCAGCGTGCGCTCGCCACCTGGCGGGCACGGCGCGAACCCCACACCGCAGTTGCCCATCACCAACGACGTCACCCCGTTGGAGAACGACGGGTCGAGCTCGTCGTCCCACGTGACCTGACCGTCGAAGTGGGTGTGCACGTCGACCCATCCGGGCGCGACCACGGCACCGGCCGCGTCGATCACACGATCACCGGCGAGCGTTCCGCCCACCGCGGCGATCGAGCCACCGTCGATCGCGACGTCGCCCACGTATGCCGCAGCACCTGTGCCGTCGACGATCGTTCCGCCGCGGATGACCAGTTCGTGTGCCATGCGATCCCCCGAGATCCTCAGAGCCGACGCGGCGAGCGTACCCCTGGCCTCAGGAGACCCGACCGTCGGAGATCGGCCTCGCCGCCACCATCTCGATCTCGATCGAGGCACCCAACGGCAACGCCGCCACACCGATCGTGGTGCGCGCCGGATACGGCTCGTCGAACACCTCGGCGTACACCGCGTTCATCGCCACGAAGTCGCCCATGTCGGTGAGGAACACGTTGCACTTCACCACGTCGTCGAACCCGAGCCCTGCAGCGGCGAGCACCGCACCGAGATTCGCGAAGCACTGCCGGGTCTGGGCCTCGATACCGCCGCCCACCAACGTCGTCGTGCCCGGCTCCACCGGCGTCTGCCCGCTCAGGTACACGAACCCGTGCTGCTCGGCCGCGTGCGAGTACGGCCCCACGGCCGACGCCCCCGGCGCGGTGATCGCGATACGTGGCATGTGATGTCCTCCCCGAGTCGATGTGTGCGTGCGAGCCGTGGCTGCGTCAGGCGATGGCGGAGCGGCGTGAACCGGCGACCGATGCCAGCACCACCACGGCCACCACCACGATCAACAGGTCGAGGTGCTCGTGCAGGAACAGTGTGGCCCACACCAGCGACAGCATCGGCTGCAACAGCTGGATCTGGCTCACCCGCGCGATCCCGCCCATCGCCAACCCCGCATACCAGGCGAAGAACCCGAAGAACATCGACACCGCGCCGAGATAGGCCAGACCGATCCACGCGGTCATCGGCTCGTCGAAGCCCACCGGACCCAGCCCGATCAACGTCAGCGGCACCGTCAGCGGCAGGCCGAACACCACGGCCCAGCTGATCGTCTGCCAACCGCCGATCTCCCGGCTGATGACCGCACCCTCGGTGTACCCCACCGCCGCCGATGCGATCGCGCCCAGCAGGTACAGGTCGCCGAGCGCCACGTCGGCGGTGCCGCGAGCGACGGTGAGCACCACGATCGCACCGGCCCCGAGCGCGGCGAACGCCCAGTACCGCGCCGACGGGCGCGCACCCGTGCGCAGCACCGACCATCCCGCGGTGGCCGCCGGCAGCAATCCGATCACGACCGACCCGTGGCCGGCCGGCGCGTGCTGCAACGCCAACCCGGTGAAGCCCGGGAACCCCACGACGACACCGCCGATCACCATCGCGAACCGACCCCACAGATGGCGTCCCGGCAACGGCGTACGCGTCACCCGCAGGATCACCGCGGCCAGCACGGCCGCGATCACCGCCCGGCCGAACGACGGGAAGATCACGCCCAGCTCGCGCACGGCCACACGGGTGAACGGCAGCGATGCGCTGAAGCATGCGATCCCGACGAAGCCGAGCAGCAGGCCCTTCGATTCCCGTTCGCGCGTTTCCCGGTCGTGGTGAGTAGCGTTATCCGTGATGGTCACGACTCAGGATAACACTCGACCTGGCAATGTCATGGAGGGATTTCTCCGAGGCGTTTGTTCGCGCGGACGTCCCGGCGAGCGGCTGCCGAGCGTGCGCGAACTGCAGCAGCGGTTCTCCGTCAGCCCGGTCACCGTGCAGCGCGTGGTGCGCCAACTCGTGATGGAAGGCCGTGCCGTCACCCGGCCCGGCGACGGCACGTTCATCACCCGCCCCGCGATCGCCGACGCCGGCGCCGTCGACCACTCGTGGCAGACCGTCGTCCTCGGCCGCTCGCCCGTCGTGCCCGGCGGCCTCGAACACCTCACCCACGAACGCACCTCCGGCACGATCGCCCTCGACAACGCGTTCCCCGAACCGACCCTGCAGGCCCACGAGCTGCTCGCCAAGGCCACCGCCCGCTGCGTCCGCCGCACCGACGCCTGGGACCGCTGCCCACCGCAGGGCATCCCGCTGCTGCGCGAGGTGTTCGCCGCCGAGCTGGGCGCACCGTTCACCGCCGCCGACGTCCTCATCACCCCCGGCGCCCAGGCCGCGCTCGACAGCATCTTCCGCGTCCTCGCCCGACCCGGCGACCCCGTCGTCCTCGAGGACCCCTGCTACCCGGGCGCCGTCGTCGCCGCCACGTTGAGCGGACTCGTCCCCACGCCGGTGCCCACCGACGACCACGGGGTGCTGCCCGACGCGCTCGCCGACGTGCTCGCCCGCACCGGCGCACGCCTCGTCGTGCTGCAACCCCGCCACGCGAACCCGACCGGCTCGGTCCTGTCGACCGAACGCCGCGCCGCCGTGCGCGCGATCGCCCAGGAGTTCGGCTGCTTCGTGGTGGAGGACGACTGGGTGCGCGACCTCGACCTCGACGGCCCGACCGGTCCGCCCCTCATCGCCGACGACCAACACGGCCACGTCATCTCCATCCGCTCGCTCAGCAAGGCCAGCGCGCCCGGCATGCGCATCGCCGCGGTCACCGCTCGCGGGCCTGCGCTCGCCCGCCTCGTGAGTGCCCGACTGGCCGCAGACTTCTTCGCCGCCCCGCTCCTGCAGGCCACCGCCGCCGAACTGCTGATGGCACCCGGCTGGCAGCGCCACCTGCTCACCCTGCGCGCCGCCCTGGCCGAACGGCGAGACACCCTCGTCCACGCCCTCGCCGAGCACGCCCCCTCGCTCTCCGCCACCGCGCCCCGTGGTGGCGTCGCGCTCTGGGTGCACCTCCCCGTCGGTGTCGACGAGGCCGCCCTCGCCATCGAGTGCGCGGGGCGCGGCGTGCGCGTCGCCGTCGGCAGTACCTACGAGCTCACGGCCTCGGGCGCCGGTCATCTCCGCCTGGCGTACGGCAAGGACGACCCCACCACCCTCGTCACCGCCGCCGAGCGCATCGGCGCCGCCCTCCGCTCGCTCACCTGAGGAGCTCCCGACGCCCCCATCTGGGCGGTTCTGCGCTGACCGAACGAATTTCGCTCCAGTGGTCGTCTTGACGAACCGATGACAGTGCATGCCGAACGCTCGTCCGTCAGACGCCATCGTCGACCAGCTCCTGCAGCTCGCCCCGCTCACCGACGTCCTGCCCCGCGGCTGGGAAGAGGTGGAGGTCACCGGCGTCGACCGCCGCATCGTCGTCGGCCCCGGCGGCCTGTTCGTGATCGTCACCCGTGCCGCATCCAGCCTGCCCGTCGACGGCGCCCGCCACACCCCGTGGAACGGCGTCGAACGCCGCCGCGGCCCGTCGGCCGCCCAGGTCACCGCCGAACTCGTGTCGCAGCTGATCAGCACCCTGTGCGAGCGCGACATCGTCTGCTCGCCGATCGTGCTGCTCGACGACGCCGACACGCGCCTGTTCGCCCGCCTCGA
>CAUJET010000227.1 GCA_963169665.1 Actinomycetota bacterium
CTCCTCGCCAACTTGCTCGAAGCCAACCTCGGTCATGCGCTCGCGGAGCATCCCTTGCCGGAAGGTCGACCCGGTGAGTTCGGCAATCAGGGTTGACACACTGTTGGCGAGGAGACGTTCAAGGCGAGATAGAGCCCAAGACACCCAAGCCTGCGTGTACGCGAGGACGAGCCGGACATCCTCGTCGGCGATTGCGGGCATC
This sequence comes from Actinomycetota bacterium, assembly GCA_963169665.1. GTDB lineage: Bacteria > Actinomycetota > Acidimicrobiia > Acidimicrobiales > Ilumatobacteraceae > VFMC01. The sequence goes on from CAUJET010000227.1 coordinate 203, forward strand.
GTCGGCCGGCCGTGACCGGAGCCATGGCCGTTACGAAACTCGCCGAGGCCCTGGGCGGCCGTCTCATGTGCGCCAACCGCCATGGCGAGGCCCTTGGCCAGCGTTCCCGCCTGCGCGCCTCCGTCGGTGTGCGGCGTCGAGCTCCCGAGGACAGTCGACGCCTTTCGCACCAACTTGGGGAAGTCGTCGATCTCGGGCGATGTCGCCTCGGCAAGGACAACTTTCGCGACGCACTCCACCAGGTCTTTACACGCTCCGATTGCGCCAGCATGGTCGCTCGGCAGCTGGTTCCCGACGCGCGCCGCATGGGTAGCGATCGCGGACCAGTGGCCGCCGTCGATACGAGAGGGTCGGGAGAACTCCATGCGTTCCCCGGGCAGGAATCGGACCTGCGCCCTTCCGCCGAGAAGGCGGGCGCTCAAGCCACTGAGCTACCGGGTCGGAGTCGTGATCGTACCGATGAGAGAGCTGTCGCGGTCATCCCGTCGCTCTGGCGACCTCGTTGGCGGTCAGTGCGCGGGTCGGCGGGAACGTCCTGCGAGCCGAGGGGTGCGGCCATTGGTAGCCGGCGTTGTACCGCTCGGCCATGACCGTTACCCAGGTACGAACGGCGCACTGGAACGCCTCGTGTTCCTCGGACGCCGATGCTGCCGCCCGGGCGCGTCTCGTTGCCGGTGAGCGATTGTTGTCCTGACCCGCGTCGGCCCACTCAATGGCTTCAGAAATCGCATCCCAGACGGTGAAGCTAGGGCGGTAGCCGCGGCGAAGGTGGTCGACGGCGGAGACCAGGTCGAGGAGCCACGTGCCGCCTTCGTCGAGCGGCTCCGCCGCGTCCGCATCGGGATCGGGCTTGAAATCGTCGGTCATTGTGCTGGCTCCAGTCCGGCGGGTTCGACGTTGAGCATCAGGGCGTCGAGGCTCCGGATGGGGCCATCGAACGTCGCAGGGCCGGCCGGTGGCACTCGATCGAGCAGTGCTGCGCTGTCGAAGTCGATCGATGACCGGATCGGGCTGACGTTGGTGAGCGCGGCCGGGTGGAGCCACGAGTCGACTGCGGCGTGCTCGATGCCTGCTGCGGTGGCGAGCTGCGTCGCGCTAGACGTGTCCCCGTCGCAGCGGATGTTGAGCACGTCCAGGAGAACGTGGTCGTCAACCTTGGTTGCCAGGGCGGTGGCGGTGTCGGCTGGCGAGAGTCCAACGGCTTCGGAGACGGCGGCGAGGTGGTCGGGGTGAGCGTGGCGTCGGGTTGCGGCGGCGAGGGCCTCGTCGGGCTCGACGATGGTCAGTAGTCCTGTCGTGAACGTGCTGGGCGTCGGGGCGTGGGCGACGAGGTGGTCGACGATCGTGGAGCTCGGGTGTCCTGCTGTCGCCATTGATCCGGCCGCCAGTTCCCAGAGGCGAGGGTCGTCGGGCAGCGTCCGCAGGACGTCGCGTGGTCGCACGGTCATGATCTCGGTCGGGGTGCACCCGGCCGTTCGCATCTCTGTTGCAGTGGCGTTGAGGAGCTCGGCGGCGAGGGTGTTGGGGACGTCCCACCGTTCGTGGAGGACGCGGATCCCATCGGGGATGGGAACGCCGGCGGCAGGAAGCAGTGTCGCTGCGGTCGCGGCGTCGACACCGTCGGCGGCGAGTACCGCGACGGTCGTGGCGGGGCTGAAGCCGGCGGAGCCGAGCAGTTCGACGAGTTCGGCGGGGTCAGCGTCGATCACACGTGCGGTGTCGCCGTCGTTGAGCCGTCCGCTGACGAGATGGGCGAGGTCGACGCGGCTGTAGCGGCCGTCGTCGGCGAACGCGGCGAGGCTCCGGTCGGAGGTTGCAGGGTCGGCAATCATCGCCACCCGCGCGATGCGTCGTCCGACGACCTCGGCATGGTCACGTGCGTTTTGTTTTGTAGGTTGCAGCGGGAGGAGTTCGAGGCCGTCAGTGGACGGTGTCTGGAGGGCGGGCTGCCAGCGGCCGCCGGGCGCGGGCAGCACGAACAACGTGATGTCGTTGGTGAGGTGCCACAGCTCGGCTGCGACGGGGCGTCCGGCTCGTGGCATCTGTTCCCATCCTTCGACGGCGCCTGCGGGTGAGGGTCCGGTGTCGACGGACGGCGCGGTGAGTGCCGGGTACCGATCGCGCACCGCAGCGACGGCTTCGGCGCGGGCGTCGCTGAGGGTGCGGGCACTTCCGGTGACGAGGAGACCGTTGCCGGTTCGCGCGGCGATGTCTTCGAGGCGCCAGGTGGCGCCGTCGCCGGTCTCGATGGCGGCGAGGTACGCGGTCTTATTCAGCCGAAGGAACGCACCGCTGCCCGACGCGTGTTCGCCGCGGGCCGACCATTCGGCGGCGGTGTAGGGGCCGACGGTCACCCACCGGCCGATCGGGAGTTGTTCGAGCGACGCGGCGGGGAGCCGGTGACGACGCCCGGCCGGTACGACACGATCGTCGACGATCTCCATACGCGGCAGCGGCGACGCCGTGAGGTCGACGCCCACGGTCACCCCGAGCGCCGCGGTGAGCTTGCGGGCGGGTTCGAGCACGTCCTGCAGCCGCTCCCATCGCTTTCGCGCCTCCAGCGGCGCGGGGGCGAACGCCGGTGCGTGATCGGTGGGAGCGTGGCCGACCCGATCGAGGACGAGCCACGCAACCTGGCCGGCGAGGCGCTCGTCGAGCGCAGGCCGTTTGTGCGACCGCCGCAACCGGATCGCGGCGTCACCGAGGAGTCGAGTTGGGTCGTTCGTGCGGGGGAGCGGACCGCGGATCGTGGCACCAGCGACCTTGCGCACCGCGGCCACCAGGTCGGCCTGCGCGCTGGGGCCACGGAGGTGATCGGGCACATCGATCGCGGTGAGCACTCCTGGCGCGGGTCGCCGGGCGAGCTGAGCCGTCTCGAACACCGGCCTCCACTCCCACCGCTCGACCGCAGCGCGGGTGGGGCGGTGGCCGCCGAGGTAGGGGTCAGGTTCGGTGCCACCGCTCGTGATCGGGACCCGCACGGGGTAGCCGTGCTCACCGGCCCGGATCGCGCACCCGCGACCTTCGGTGGTCGACGGCACCAGCCGCCAGGTCTCGGGACCGGCGACGGGCCCGTCGACGCCATACGACGCGAGCAGGACCTGGTTGCGTGCCGAGTAGTCGAGCCACGAGCGCGAGTCGACCAAGGCGTCTTCCCACTGTTCGGGAGTGGCAAGCGACGTTGCCGCCCACCGATCGAGGTGGGCTGTCATCGCCTGCAGGCTCGGGAACTCGATGCGCGATGAGTTGTGCGCCATTCGCCGATCCTGCGAAAGCCCAGTCCCGGTGTTGCTCCCGGAACTCCTCCCGATGAAGGTCCCGATTTACGCTCTTCCTGCGGATTCGGGTGTCAGGACGCGGGCTGGGTCGGGCACGCCGGATCGCATCGCACGATCTCGCGATTGCCGACGCGCTCGACACGGCCCTCGCCAACGGCGAGTCGCGTAGCGCATCGGTCGCAGAACGCGGTGACCCGATTGCGGCCGTCGGCCACGGCAGCTTCCGGTTCGGGTGGTTCGAGGCGGAGCTGCCCCTGGCCGGGTGCCGACGAGCGCGCCGCCGGGCCTGGCCGCTGTGTGCTGGGGGTCGAGACCGCGTCGCGCGGGCGCGGGAGGTGATCCCTCGATTCCTGGAGCACGGCGGGGTCGAGCACCGGTGCGACTGTTCCGCGAGGCCCTTCCCGCGTCGGGCAGGTCCCGGCTGACGGGGGTGGTGTCGGTCTGCCGTCGGGTCCCTTCGGCACGAGCGCGGAGAGGTCGTGGTCTTCCCACCAACGCACGGCGCGCAAGTGGATCGGTGGCAACGTGCCATGGAGCAGGACCGCCTCCTGGCGGCGCATCTGGCGGATCACATGAGCAGGAAGCAGGTCCTCGCGCTGCAAGTGCTCGGACACCGTCCGGCGGCCACCGCCGGTATCGGCGGACCAACCTCGCTGCGCGACGTGCTCGGTGCCGGCCACCTTCGACACGTACTCGAGCGTCGAGAGGTCGTCGGTACCATTGAAGATGATCTTCGATCGATGGCCGCCGAGCACCGCATCGGCGAG
>CAUJET010000228.1 GCA_963169665.1 Actinomycetota bacterium
GGTGCTGTCTTCTATCGTGTTGCACGAGCCCTTCTTTGCTTGGTGTGAGTTGTCGTAGACCCACAGCCTTGCAAGAAGGGCTCACCTCATTCGCGGACCACTCACCCCATCACGCCACGGACAACGTCTCCGGTCATCACACCTAGCCGGTTCGTCCCGTCCGGAACCCCTCTCCCACTCCCCCACCCGTTCACAGAAGGCAACCCCCATGCATCTCCACCACGGCCGACCGGCCACCACCTCCCGCGTCATCGCAGCCGTCCTCGCTGCCGGACTCCTCGCCGCCGGATGCGCATCGGAGGAGTCGTCCACCACCGCACCGACGGCGACCACGACCCCGACGACCACGACCCCGACGGACTCGACGACGACCGCAACCCCGGCACTCGCCTACGCGACGCCGGGCAGCCACGCAGCCGGGTATCGGACCTTCACCACCACCGGCGCACAGGATCAGCCTCTGACGGTGCGAGCGTGGTACCCCGCGGCACGTCACTCAAACGACCCGGGGCCCCTCGAGTACAGCGCGCCCAACAAGTTCGGCGACGAGATCGTGCCCGGCGAGCTCATCACCAGCGTCGGCAGAGCGATCGCCGACGCGCCGCCGGAATCAGCCGATGAGCCGTACCCGCTCGTGGTCTTCTCGCACGGCTTCGCGCTGAGCCCGATCGTGTACACCACCCTCGTGGAGCACTACGCATCACACGGCTACGTCGTGCTCGCGCCCGAACACAACGAGCGCTTCGACGGATCGCTCACCGGCTTCTGGGAGGAGTTGATCGACCGGCCCGTCGACATCCGTCGAACCATCGACCTCGCCGAACAACTGACCGCTTCCGGTGCACCATTGGCCGGCTTGATCGACACCGACGACGTCGCCGTCGTGGGTCATTCCTACGGCGGGTACACCGCGCTCGCCGCCGCCGGCGCACGCTTCGACCTCGCCGCCTACGCCGACCGCTGCGGTGCGTTGGCAGCGGACGATCCCCTCTCCTTCTTCTGCGCTCCCCTCGCGAACGCGTCGGACATGGCGGCGCGAGCCGGACTCGCCGAGGTCCCCGCCGGCCTCTGGCCGTCCGCAGGAGACCCGCGGGTCACGGCCGCCATCTCGTTGGCGGGCGACGCCTACCCCTTCGACGAGCAGGGCCTCGCAGCGCTCGAGGCTCCCGTGATGGCCATGGGCGGCACCGTCGACGACGGCACGCCGTACGAGTGGGGCACGAAGCTCACCTACGACCATGCAGGGAGCGAGCACAAGACGCTCCTCAGCTTCCCCGGTGCGGGCCACTTCCTCTTCGCCGACCCGTGCGACAACTTCCCGTGGGTCGAGGGGTCCGTCTACCGCGACGCCATCTGCACCGACGCCGTCTGGGAGACACGGCCGCTCGACATCGTCGCCCACTACACCACGGCGTTCCTCCTCGACACCCTCGACGCCGACCCCGACGCTCGAGCCGCCCTCGCCGGCCAGCAGCCAGAGCTCGACGACGTCGAGTACGCCACGACCCTCCGGCCGTGACGTCACAGCGCCCACGGGGGGCCCTCGGCAGCCCGATCGAGCCTCGACGTAGCATCGAGCGCGTGATCACCGAACAGCTCACGCTCGACACCGCGGCCGGCAGCATGCCCACCTGGGTGTACCACCCCGGGATCGAGGGCCCTCATCCGCTGGTGATGTACCTGATGGACGCGCCGAGCATCCGCCCCGCACTCCACGACATGGCGTCCCGCCTGGCCACCGCCGGCTACTACGTGATGATGCCGTACCTGTTCTACCGCGGTGGCCCGTACCGCGAGTTCGGCACGAGCGACGAGGACATGCACGCTCGACGCGATCTGATGGGCACCGTCACGCCGACCGGCATCCTCGACGATGCCGCCGCGATGCTGCGCCACGCCGAAGCCGACCCGGCGGCCGGCACGAGCCGGTTCGGCGCCGTCGGTTTCTGCATGAGCGGGGGCCTCACGCTGGCCCTCGCCAAGGCCCACCCCGGGCGGATGCAGGCGGCAGCGTCGATCCACGGCGCATGGATGGTGCGCGAGGGCGCCGACTCGCCGCACCTCGGCCTCGATCGCGCCACCGCGGAGGTGTACCTCGGCTGGTGCGACAACGACCTGACCGCGCCCGTGGCCGACCGCGACACCCTGCTCGCCGCGCTCACCGAGGCGGGCATCGTGCACACCATCGACTTCTACACCGATGCGGTCCACGGCTACGCGCCCGCAGGCGAACGGCACCATCGCGCTGCGTCGGAACAGCACTGGGAGCGTGTGCACGACATGTTCCTGCGCCGCCTGCTCCGCCCGGGCTGACGGCCTCGCCCGGGAACCGGGCGTTCGCCCCGTCGGCGATGTGGGTACGGTCGGATCGTGCCCCACACCACCTCCTCGCGTCTCGTCGCGCTCTGCGTCGACGCGACCGATCCCGTCGCACTGGCCCGCTTCTGGGCGACCGCCCTCCGCTGGGAGCTCGGCCCGGTCAGAACGGACCGCAACCAGACGCAGGTGGATCTGGTGCCCACCGACGGCACGCGGTTCGGGGTTCGGTTCGTCCGCTCCACCGGCACCAAGACCTTCCCCAATCGCCTCCACCTCGATCTCACCACAACGTCGCGGGACGATCAGCGCGACTCGGTCGACGCGCTGCTCCGACACGGCGCCCGTCACATCGACATCGGTCAGGGACCGGAGGATCGCCATGTCGTGCTCGCTGACCCCGAGGGCAACGAGCTCTGCATCATCGAGCCGGAGAACAACTTCCTGTCGACGTGCGGACGGTTCGGCTCGATCACGTGCGACGGCACTCGCGAGGTCGGCCTGTTCTGGAGCGCCGTGCTCGGCTGGCCGCTGGTGTGGGACCAGGACCAGGAGACGGCGATCCGGGCACCCGACCTCACCGGACCGATGATCACCTGGGGCGGACCACCGCTCGGCGACAAGCCCGACCGGAACCGGCTGTACCTCGCGATCGCTCCCGCCGACGACAGCGACCTCCAGACCGAACTCGAACGCCTGCTCGCGCTCGGCGCCACCCGCAGTCCCGACGGCCGGGCCGACGTCGGCTGGATCGAGCTGCTCGATCCCGACGGCAACGAGTTCCGCCTCCTGACCCAGCCCTGACCCACACCGACGCCGGCGCGATCCACGAGCACGCCGCACCGGCGCACATCTCGGCACACACCGATGCCGTCCACCTACGATCCCCGATCACGCAGTCGAGACGTTGGGGGACGCATGACGCAGCTGTCGGAGAACTGGGCAACCCTGTGGGAGGCGCTCGCCGACGCGCAACCCGACCACGTCGCCGTGGTCGTGGGCGATCGGCAGATGCGCTGGCGTGACCTCGACGAGCGGGCGGCCAAGCTCGCCGGTGCGCTCACCACCGAGGGCATCGGGGCCGGGAGCAAGGTCGGCCAGCTCCTGTTCAACTGCCCGGAGTACCTGGAGACGGTCTACGCGCTGTTCAAGGTGCGTGCCACCCCGGTGAACGTCAACTACCGGTACCTCACCGACGAGATCGTGTACATCCTCGACAACGCCGACGCCGAGGTGCTCGTGTTCCACGGTTCCCTCGGCGAGCGCCTCGCCGGTGTGGCCGAACGGCTGCCGAACCTGAAGGTGCTGCTGCAGGTCGACGACGGTGCTCCTCTGCTGCCGGGCGCTCGCTGGTACCACGAGTTCCTCGAGGCGGCCGACCCGGCCCCGCGCATCGAGCGCTCCGGCGACGACCACCTCTTCCTGTACACCGGCGGCACGACGGGCATGCCGAAGGGCGTGATGTGGCCACACGTCGAACTGTTCGGCGCGCTCGCCTTCACCGGCTACGTGTCGATGGGGCTCGAACTGCCGACCACCCCCGAGGAGGTGGGCCGCGTCGCAGCCGAACTGAACGCCGCTGGCCGCAGCCCCGTCAACCTCTGCGCTCCCCCGCTGATGCACGGCACCGCACTGTTCCTCGCCATCTCCGCGTTCGTCATGGGCGGCACCGTCGTGATGCTCGGTGAGCGGCGCTTCGATGCCGACGAACTGTGGCGCCTGGTGGAGGACCATCACGTGACGCAGCTGTCGATCGTCGGCGACGCGTTCGCCCGGCCGATGGTCGCCGCGCTGGAGGCGGCCGAGGCAGCCGGCCGTTCGTACGACCTCTCGTCGGTGCAGCGCATCGTCTCCACGGGAGCCACGCTCTCCGCCGACCACAAGAAGGCGTTCCAGCAGCGCTGCGGCAGCGCCGTGATCATGGACATGATCGGCGCCAGCGAAGGCGGCCCGTTCGCGATCTCGATGACGATGCCCGGTGCCGAGCCGACCGCGACCGCGGTGTTCACCGCCCCGCCCAACGCCGTCGTGATCGACGATGCGACGGGGCGGCCGGCCGAGCGTGGGTCGGGCGTCGTCGGCATGCTCGCGGTGAGCGGCCCGATGCCGAAGGGCTACTACAAGGACCCGGCGAAGAGCGACGCGACCTTCCGGGTGATCGACGGCGTGCGCTACACCGTGCCCGGTGACTACGCCACGATCGACGCCGACGGCACGGTGCACCTGCTCGGACGCGGCTCGGTGTGCATCAACACCGGCGGTGAGAAGGTGTACCCGGAGGAGGTCGAGGTCGCGGCCCGTTCGCATCCGGGGGTGCTCGACTGCAACGCCGTCGGCGTCCCCGACGAACGCTTCGGGCAGGCGGTCACCCTCGTCGCCTCCCGCGCCCCCGGCACCGCAGCGACCGAGGACGAGATCATCGAGCACATCCGCACCCTGGTGGCCGCCTACAAGGCCCCCAAGCGTGTGGTGTGGGTGGATGCCGTCTACCGCAGCCCGAGCGGCAAGGCCGACTACCGCTGGGCGGTCACCGCAGCGACCAGCTGACCCGCTTCCGTGCGCCGCGCCCGCAGCATCTGCGGGTGGCGCTCACCGATTGCGTCCGTCCGTGAGCCACACCCGCAGTAGCTGCGGGTGGCGCTCACGGAACGGCACTTCAGTGCTGGAGGAACGGGGCGACGGCGGTCATCGAGCCGGGCAGCCACTGGCTCACCTGCACGCGATCGATGCCGAGTTCACCGAGCGCGAGCAGGTTCTCCGCCACACGCTCGGGTTCACCGACCATGGAGCCGTAGAGCCCGTCGCCCAGCACCTGCTGCATGGACGCCACGTGCGGCCCGCATCCGACGAAGGCGAGGATGCTCACCTTCACGTCGGGGTTCGCCGACTTCACCGTGTCGACCATCTCCTGCACCTCGGCGACGGTGACGCTCGCCAGCTCGCCCAGGTCGAGACCGCCGCCGCGGGTGCTGCGCCCCATCTTCAGCTCCACCCGGTCGACGAGGGGCGTGATGTTCCGCATGGTCCACGGGCTGCCCACGCTGGCCGTGACCGGTGGCGGCGTGGCGGGCAACGGCCCGAGCGCCGGCACGTCGACCTGATAGTGCTCGCCGTCGAAGCGGCACGGGCGACCCGCCACCACCTCGCGGACGATCTGCACCGCCTCGTGGAACATACGGGCACGGGTGCGGCCGTCGGGGAACTCCTGCCCGGTGCGTTCCATCTCGTCACGCGCCCAGCCCGCGCCGAGACCTGCCTCGAACCGGCCGCCCGACACCACCTGCATCGACAGGCTCGCCTGGGCGAACTCCACCGGATGGCGGAACAGGTTGTTCGCGAACGCCGGCTGCAACACGGCGCGCTCGGTGGCCGCCGCCATCGTGGCGAGCGTGACCCACAGGTGCGGGAACGGCGTGACGTGCTGACGCGCCACCCAGAAGTGATCGGAGCACGCGACGCCGTCGTACCCCTCCGCCTCCCGGTCGCGGGCCCAGCCCGCCGGATCGTCGACGGCCGAGGTGAGGTTGGCGAACCACTGCATCGCGGTCGACTGTACCGATAGCGTCCTGCCGGTGAACGACCGGCCCACCAGGTCCCCTGACGCGGCCCCCGCCGGCTGGTTCCCCGACCCGCTCGGGCGCTACGACCACCGTTGGTACAACGGCACCTCGTGGACCGCCGACGTGTCGGTCGACGGTCGCCGCTTCGTCGACCCGGTCCCGCTCGACGCGCCGGCCGCCGTCGGCCCGGTCGGCTGGCCGCCTGCGGGCGCACCGCACGGGGTGTGGGTCGCCCCGCCGTCGCAGCCCTCGCGGACCCTCGCGGTGCTCGCGCTGATCGCCGGGCTCGTCGCCGTCACCACCGGATGGATGCCGATCTTCTTCGTGCTCGGCGCGGTCGCCGGCATCGCCGCGATCACCCTCGGCATCGTCGCCCGTGGCCGCATCCGCGACGGACGCGCCCGCGGTTCGGGCATGGCCGTCGCCGGGCTCGTGCTCGGACCGATCGGCCTGGCGACGTGTGTCATCGGCGTGATCCTCACCGGCGCGCTCCTCCGCGAGGTCACCGAGTACACCGAGCCCGGCCCGGTGGACGTCGAGATCACCTCCTGCGTGGCCGAGGGTCGTGCGGTCCGCATGTCCGGCACGATCGAGAACCTCGACGACGAGGTCCACGACTACTCGATCGTCGTCGAGGTGCTCGACGACGGCGACGTCGTCGAACGCGACACGACCGAACTCACCGCAGTCGCTGCCGGTGAACTGCGCGACTGGGAACGGCTCGTGCTCACCCGTGGCGACACGCCGTCGGTGCCCGAGTGCGAGATCTTCGCCGTCAACGGGCCGTTCCCGTTCGGCATCGACCCCAACCCCTGAACGGGTCGACCCGTGGCGCGGCGACCGGAGGGTCGCCCGATCACGCGGGAACGGTGACGATCTGGATGAACTGCGCAGGCGGGGCCCACCGCCGGATCGCGGCCGCGACCTCGTCCCGATCGATCTCCGGCGCGACGTAGTACTCGTCGAGGTAGTCGACGATGTCCGCGTTACCCGCCGGATCCACGAGCAACTGGAGCAGCTCGTCGTTGATCGACAGGTTGTCGATGAACCCCAACTGTTCGACGACGACCGCCTGCGCCGCGAGGAACTCCTCCTCCGTCGGCCCCGCCTGGCGGAGGTCGTCGAGCTCGAGCAACACCTGCGACGCGACGTCGTCGATCAGCTCCGGCGACGACGACACCGACACGTACAGCTCGGCGTTCGGCGTGGCGCCACCGGTGATGTCGAACGAGGCCGAGGGCGAATAGGTCTCCCCCAGCTCTTCACGCAGCCGATCGAGCAGCCGGTTGGTCAACAGCTCGGCCACGATCAGCCCCACCGTGTCGTCGCGACGATCCGCGCTGGCCGGCGACGTCCACAGGACCGCGACGGAGGCCTGGTCGCCCTGACCGGCGCGCACCGTCTCGCGGACCACGCCGACCGGCGGGGCCGGCTCGACGAAGTCGGTGGTCTCCACCCTGCCGGTGCCGGGCAGCGTGCCGAGATACCGGCGGGCCAGGTCCTCCACCGCCTCGACGTCGAAGTCGCCACTGAAGGCGAACACCCAGTCGGAGGCGTCGCCGTACCGGTCGCGCATCACCCGTTCGATCCCGGCGGCATCGACCGTCGCCAACTGCTCGGGGGTCAACTCGAGGAACCGCGGGTCGTCGTAGCGGGCGTCGAGCAACGCGACACTCTGCGCGTACTCGGGGTCGGAGGCGGGGTTCTCCGCCAACGGCACGACGCGGGCGAGGTGGTTCTCGAGCGCGACCTCGTCGACCCGCGGCTCGGTCATCAGCAGGTGCAGGTACTGGAAGAACGGCTCCATGTCCTTGATCGCCGCGTAGCCGGTGAGGTCCTCGGTGAAGGTGTCGATGGAGGCGTAGAGGTCCATCTCGCGGTCGGCCACGAACGCATCGAAGGCCACGGGATCGACGTCGCCGACACCGCTGTCGTAGACGACGTCGCCGGCGGCGATCGCATCCGGCAGGTCCTCCACCGCGACCTCGGTGAGACCACCGGGGCTGCGCCCGTCGAACTGGAGATAGCCCTCGACGATCGTCGACGGGTTGATCACCACGCGCACCCCGTTGGCGAACTCGAGCATCGTCGGTTCGAAGCTGTCGAACGCGAGATCGCCGGCGAGGTCGGTGCGCTCGGTCTCGGCGACCGGCTCCGGCGCCTCCATCAGCGCCTCGAGCGATGCAGCGGCGTCGGCCCGTCGATCGAGCGGACGAGTGCGCGACGACGCGGCGATCGCGACGAGCTCGTCGGCGGACGGTGCGTCGGCGGCCTCCGACTCGGGCAGCCCGGCGAACACGTGCGGGGCGGCACGGTCCCACCGATCGACGAACGCCCACGCGACGGTCTCGGGCGTCGCCCGGTCCAGCACCGCTTCCACGAACTCGTACTGACGCTCACCGGGGGCCAGGCCCTGGTCCTCGAGGAAGTCGGCGACGAAGGCGTCGGCGAAGTCGACGTCCTGACGTGATCCCAGACCGTCGAGCGCGGCCTGGTTGCTGCTGCGCAGCGTGTCGACGGCGCGGGCCACCTCCGCCTCGGTGACACCGAACCGGCGCACCCGCTCGTACTCGTCGAGGATCGCCGTCACCGAGCCCGCCACACCGTCGCCGCTGGTCTCGACCGAGATCTCCGGTGCATCGAGCGGCCTGACGTACGAGCTCGACGTGGCCGACGCGGACCGGAACGGGGCGTCGCCGCCGAGCGCATCGTCGGACAGACGGGTGGCGATGATGTCGAACGCCAACTGGTCGAGCAGCTCGCGTTGGGTGGTCGCCTCGAGCGAGGCGCCGTCGGGACGTGCGAGCGGCAGGGTCACGAACGCGTAGCCGTTCGTGAGATCCGGATCGGCGAACACGCTCGCCACGGGCTCGGACTTCGGGGTCAGCTCGACGTCGGGCCGCTCCGGCGTGTCCGCACGTGCCGAGGTGTCGGCGAACCGCTCGACGATCCCCTGCTCCACCGCCTCCACGTCGATGTCACCCACCACGACGATCGCAGCGTTGTCGGGCCGGTACCACGTGTCGTAGAAGCGTCGCAGGGGTTCGGGCGTCATCGCCGAGATGGCCGCCTCGGTGCCGATCGGTTGGCGTCCTTCGTACGGCGTGCCGTCGAGGAACAACCGATCGATCGCGGCGAAGGCACGGCCGTCGGCCGACCCCTCGCGCAGGCGGAACTCGTCGAGCACGACACCGCGCTCCGACGTGACCTGCTCGGGGTCGATCGTCGCTGCGGTCAGCCACTGCTGGAGGACGTCGAGGCCGGTGTCGACGACCTCGTCGTCGTTCGGCATCGTCAGCTCGTACACGGTCTCGTCGCTGCTGGTGTACGCGTTCACGTCGGCGCCGAAGGCCGCGCCGAACCCGCGCAGCACGGCCGTGAGTTCGTTGTCGGGGAACTGCTCGGTGCCGTTGAACAGCATGTGTTCGAGGAAGTGGGCGACGCCCGATTGATCGGGCTGCTCGAGCACCGACCCGGCGTTCACGGCGAGCCGCATCGACACGCTCTCGCCGGGGTTGTCGTTCGAGCGCAGGTAGTAGACGAGGCCGTTGCCGAGCCGACCGCGAACGGTGTCGGGATCGTCGTCGCCGAGCGAGGGCAGGCCGGTCGCATCCGGCTCCTCGAGCGCGGTCGTCGCGAATCCGTCCTCGCCACCGTCTCCGCCGAGGGTCGATCCGGTCGAGGTCGTCGGGCCCTCCTCCACGGTGGACGCCTCGGTGGTCGACGAGCCCTCCTCGCGGCCTCCGGACGAGCCGTCGTCATCGGGTGAACACGCACCGACGAGACCGACGACCGTGAGCAGAACGAGAAGACGCGTCGTCGAGCACCGCATGGGCCGACTCTATGCACGCCCCGACGAGCGGGACCCCGATCTCCGGAATCTTGAACCCACGTTGACGCCCGTCGACGCCGGTCGACGCCGGACGGCCCCGACGCGTCAGTCGTGGTTGAAGATGACGCCGGCCTCGCGGGCCTTCGCCGTCGCCGCGCCCATCTTGTCGCCGTCGTAGCCGACGCGGGTGCCCGGTGCGATCGAGATGAACACGCGGCGAGGTGAGTCGAGCATCTTGGCGAACTCCACGACTCGCTCGGGGCCGTACTTGCTCATCAACCGCTCGGCGAGACGAGGGCAGAACCAGGCCCGGGTCTCGGCGTCGTCGTGCACGGTCGCGATGCCCTTGTAGGTGACGGTCTTGCCGGCGCGCATCGACGTACCGGCGGACGTGATCGTGACGACCACGCGCGGATCGCGGCGGATCGCCGGGATGCGCTTGCGCTGGCCGCTCGCGGTCATCCAGATCGTGCCGTCCTCGGTGGTGAAGTAGCTCATGATCGCCGCCATCGGCGAGCCGTCCTTGGTGACCCACCCGAACGTGCACTCGTTCTGCTCGGCGATCAGCTGCGCCTCGCGATCGGCGTCGAGGCCGTAGACCGTGACGTCCTCGTAGTTGGTGATGAGTTTCTCGTCGCTGCTCATGGAGTCGCTTTCTGCCGTGGTGCGGGTCGTGCCGGTTCGGGTCGTTCAGGATCGTTCGGGGAGGTCGAAATGGCCGGCGTTGGCGCTCAGACCGCCGTCGACCGGCAACACGACCCCGTGGATGAAACTCGCGGCCGGGGACGCGAGGAACCAGATGGCCTCGGCCAGCTCACTCGGTTGCCCCCACCGCTGCAACGGTATGCGCCGAGCCATCGACGCATGCAGTTGGGGCATCGTCGTGAGACGCTGGGTCATGCCAGTCTCCACCGGGCCGGGGGCGACGGCGTTCACCCGGATGCCCTGGCTGCCGTAGTCCATCGCCATGCCGCGCACGAGGTTGATCACGCCCGCCTTCGACGTGTTGTAGGCCCAGTTGCGCGGATCGCCACCGAGTCCCGACGTCGACGCGGTGACGACGATCGCCCCTCGCGTGCTCGTGGCCCGCATCGCCGGCGCTGCCTGACGGATGCCGAGCGCCACCGCCCGCACGTTGACCGCGATGATCTGGTCGAAGCGCTCCATGGCGCCGTCGTCCTCCACCTGGAGACCGCCGGCCATCCCCGCGTTCAGCACGGCGACGTCGAGGTGGCCGAACGCCTCGACGGCGACCGAGACCGCTGCCGCGTTGGTCGCCTCGAGGGTCACGTCACCGGCGAGCGCCACGACCGCGGTCGGGTCGGGTACGTCACGTGTCCACGCGAGCGACTCCTCGGTGAGGTCGACGGCCACGACCGCTCCCCCGCGGGCGAGGAACAACTCGGCGGCCGCACGGCCGATGCCGGAACCGGCGCCCGTGACGATCGCGACGGTTCGATCGGCGGCGACCCCACCCCCGTCGCTCATCGCCGCGACTCCGTCGCCGCGACCGATCGTTCGACGCGACCTGCGACAGATCTCGGTGTCCCTGCAACTCGCCATGGGGTCATGGGCGCACCCTATGCTCCGCGACAGTTCGAACTTCGAGTGGGGGGTACTTCCATGGATCTTGGTCTGGCAGGCAAGAAGGCGATCGTCACGGGCGGCAAGCGGGGCCTCGGTTTCGCGACCGCGCAGCTGCTCGCCGAGGAGGGGTGCGATGTCGCGATCTGCGCCCGCGGTGACGTGAGCGAGGCGGTCGCCGCGCTCGAGACCACCGGCCGCAAGGTGTACGGCGCCGGCATCGACGCCGCCAACGCGGACGAGTACAAGGGCTGGCTGGCCCAGGCCGCCGAGCAGCTCGGCGGGTGCGACATCTTCGTGCACAACATGTCCGGCGCCAGCGGCCGCGGCGAAGGTGCGTGGTTGAACAACCTCAACCTCGACATCTTCGGCCTCACCCGCGCCAACGAGGTGCTCACGCCGATCATGGAAGCCGGTGGTGGCGGCTCGATCGTCTGCCTGTCGTCGATCGCCGCCCAGGAGGAGTTCGCCGGCCCCGGCAACTTCGGCCCGATGAAGGCCGCGATGGTCGCCTATGCGAACAACATCGCCCAGTCGCTCGCCGGCAAGGGCATCCGCGTCAACATCGTGTCGCCCGGCCCCGTGTTCTTCGAGGGCGGCAACTGGGACACGATCAAGACCAACATGACCGCGTTCTACGACACCATCGTCGACAAGATGCCGCTCAAGCGTCTCGGCGAGCCGCGCGAGGTCGCGAACACGATCGCCTTCCTCGCGTCGCCCGCGGCGAGCCTGATCACCGGCGCCAACGTCGTGATCGACGGCGGGTACACCAAGCGCATCAAGTTCTGAGTCGAAGCACGATGGCCCGGCGCATCAACGCCCACCTCGTCGTCGGCGGCTGGTGGCACGACTTCGACTACGCCCGGTTGCAGCTCCTGCAAGTGCTGGGCGAGCACCACGAGATCCGCACGACGGTCGCGAGCGACTACGAGGACGTCGACGTGATCGACGGGTGCGATCTGTTGATCTCGTACACCTGCAACGTCCGACCCACCGACGAGACGCAGCAGCGGCTGCGCTCGTGGGTCGAACGGGGTGGGCGTTGGTTCGCACTCCACGGCACCAACTCGGCCATCGATCCGCCGCCCGCGCTCGGCCAGGGCTCGTTCGCCACGCCGCGAGCGTTCCCGGTCTTCGCCGACACCCTCGGCAGCCAGTTCCTCTCGCACCCGGCGATCGAGCCGTACACGGTGACCGTGTCGCCCGGTGCGGAGACCGACCCGCTCGTCGCCGGCATCGAACCGTTCGACGCCAACGACGAGCTGTACCTCAGCGAGTACCACGGCGAGCTCGAGCCGCTGCTCGAGACCCGTTGGAGCGGCGACACCGGACCGGGCTTCGCCGAGAAGGACTGGCCGGTCGACGAGCCGCGCCTGGTGATGTACCGCCGGCCGATCGGCGACGGGTGCGTGCTGTACTTCACCCTCGGGCACTGCCGCAGCCACTACGACATGATCGCCCCACCGTTCAACGGCATGTACTGGCCGCGCATCGAGCGCGGCTCGTGGGAGCTCGACGAGTTCCACACCCTGCTGCGGCGGGGCATCGCCTGGTCGTGCGAACCGGCCCGAGCTGAGGAGCCTGCCGACGCCGCCGGATCGGGCGACGCCTGATGCTCGCCGGACTCGTCACCGGCCAGCGGCGCTTCGAGCTGGTCGAGATGCCCGAACCAGAGGTCGGCCCGTCGCTGGCCGTCGTGCAGGTCACCAAGTGCGGCATCTGCGGCACCGATCTCCACGGATTCCTCGGCAGCGATCCGTACAACCCGGCGATCTGTGGCCACGAATGGGTCGGCCACGTGTCCGCGGTCGGCGCCGGCGTCACCAAGGTGAGCGAGGGCGACCGGGTCGTGCTCGCTGCTCCCCCGTCGTGCGGGCAGTGCCCCGAGTGCCTGGCCGGTCGTCCCGCGTACTGCCCGATCGCCTTCCTGGGCATGGTCGGCCGCGACCCGCTCGCACCCAAGCACGGCGGCTTCGCCAAGGCGATCGCCGTCGACGCCGCCCGACTCGTGAAGGTGCACGCGCCGATCAGCGACGACCAGGCCGCGGTCGTCGAGCCCGCCGTGGTGGCCCTCCACGCGGTCGATCGCATGCTCCCCCGCGACGGCGAGACCGTCGTGGTGCAGGGATGCGGACCGATCGGCCTGCTCACCCTGCAGTGTGCGATCGCCCGTGGCGCATCCCACGTGGTCGCCATCGAACCGGCGGCCAACCGGCGCGAGCTCGCTCTCCAGCTGGGCGCTGCCGAGGCGATCCACCCGTCCGAGGCCGCAGAGCGGTTCCGCCGGCAGGGCGCCGACCTGGTCTACGAATGCGCCGGGGTGCCCGCGACCATCCAGCAGGCGGTCGATCTCGCCCGCCGAGGCGGCCGGGTCGACATCGTCGGCCTCGCCAGCGGCGCTGCCACCATCTCGCCGTCCACCTGGCTGATCAAGGAGATCACGATCACCGCGGCGATCGGCCACCTCCACCACGAGGTGTCCGACGTGATCGACCTGATCGCCGACGGCCTGGTGCGCACCGAACCGCTCCACGATCGCACCGTCGGCCTCGCCGACCTGCCGGCCGTGATCGAGGAGATGGCCGACGACCCGAGCAGCGCGATCAAGGTGTTGGTCGACCCCACGCTCTGACGTCGGCCCGATCCGGCCCGAATCAGGCCTGATCCGACCCGATGGCGGCGCCGGGCCCGGGCGTTTGCCACAATCGTGCGATGCACAAGGGGACGACGCGAGCCGAACAGGCCACCGTCACTCGAGCGCGCATCATCGAGGCCGCCCGCGAGCTCGCCGACGCCGGCGGCGACGACGCCGTCCGGATCCTCGACGTCGCCGCAGCGGCCCAGGTCTCGACGGGAGCGCTGTACCACCACTTCGCCGGGCGCGACGACCTGATGGCCGCCGTGCACCTCGAGCGCTACCGGGGGTCGCTCCCGGAGGACCTCGCCTTCATCGACCGACTCGTCGACGTCGCCGCCGACGGCGCCGCGCTCCGGGCCGGGCTGATGGAACTGACCCGGGTCGTGAACCGGCCGGAGCGCGCTGCGGTCCGACGCCACCGCGCCGCGACGATCGGGCGTTCGGTCCACCAACCGGACGTCGCCTCGGCCCTGGCCGACGAGCAGCGGCGGACCAGCGCGACGATGGCCGCCGCGCTGGGCAGGGCGCAGTCGCGGGGCTTGATCGACCCGTCGGCCGATCTGGTGGCGCTGACGCTGATGTTCCAGGCGATCGCGCTGGGTCTGGTCCTGGCCGACATCGACCCCGAGGGCGCCCCGACCGCTGCCGCGTGGGAGTCGCTGGTGGGCCGAATGCTCGACACCGTCATCATCGGCTGATCCGCCCCTTCGATCGTCGCCGATCGGCGGATCATCCCAGCTCAGCGGATGTGCTGACGTCGCGCCATGGCCGCGGCGAGGACCGGCCCGCGCACCCGTCGCCACGGCGCGACGAAGCTCTCGTTCACACCAGGAGCCTCACGGTCCGACCAGGTTCGGATCTGGATCCGGTCTGCCACCGGGCATCCCACCGACTTCACCGGACGATTCTCACTGAATTCATTTCGGTGAATTTTCGTTCGGTTTTCGCTCAGGAGGGCTCCCACCATGTTCCGTATCCGTCTGCGCCGCACTGTCGCGGCGCTGGTGGCGACACCGCTGGCTGCGCTGGCGTTCGTCACCTTGCCGGTCGCACCCGCCGGTGCCGCTGCCGGCGAACCGAGCGCCGAGATGGCGGTCACCGTCGGCGGCGTGCCGATCCGTGACAATTCCGTCGTCGACGACGGCACGTCCGTCAGCGTCGGTGTGAGCGGCCTGCTCACACCCGGCACCGGCACCCGCGAACTCCGCGCCACGCTCGACAGCGGCATGCGGTACACCGCTGGTTCCGCCGAAGCCCCCGAGGGCTGGAACATCGAGTTCAGCACCGATGGCGGCACCGGCTGGGTGGGCACCGATCCGACCCCGGCGTCCAACGTCACCGACGTCCGCGCGACCGCCTCGGTCGCCGCCGGCGCGATCACCGGTTACTCACAGCTCTACTCCAGCGAGACCGTCGCCCCCGTCCCCTCCAGCAGCTTCTCCGGCTCCACCGGCGGCGACGGCTGGGACGTGTTCTTCTACGACGACTTCGTCTTCAACATCTTCCACCACGACAACGCCAAGATCCGGCTCGACTGCCACCTGCGCTCCACCGGCGGTCGGTGCGCCGGGTACACGGTCGACTTCGCCGGCTACCGCACGGCGAACCGGTCGGGCGGCTGGGTCGACTCGATCACCGGACGGCTGTACGCCTTCACGGCGCAGGCCTCCAGCGGCCAGCCCGGCGTGCTCTGCATCGACGTGAACGCGACGCCGACCAGCTGTGGCTTCACCCCGTTGTCGCCCGACACCTCGATCGGGACCTACACGCTGCTCTCGAACGCCGAGTTCGTGGGCCGCCGCATCTTCGGCGTGGAGACGTCGGGCACCGGCTCGCTGCTCTGCTTCGACGCCGCGCTCGGCACGGCCTGCCCGGGCTCGCCGATCGATCTCGTCGGAGCCACCAACTCCAACCAGACCTACCCGCTGTCCTTCGGCGACAAGATCATGGTGAAGACGCCCTCGCGCATGTACTGCTACAACGCGACGACGCTCGCCGCGTGCGCCGGCACGTGGCCGGCGACCATCTCGGCGTCGAACTCGACGCCCGCTGCACCCCACACCGACGCCGACGGCGTCCTCGACGGCGTCTGCCATCAGACCGCGTGTCTCGACCTCACGGGCGCCACGACCGCGTGGACGTCCCCGTGGTCGCTGGGCGCCACCTCGTGGCCGATCACCGGCGGCTACTTCTCCGGTTCGCTGACCCAGGGCCGGTTCTTCTTCCCGTCGACCGATCCGTTGAAGGTCGACTGCTTCGACTTCGTGACCGGCAGCCGCTGCACCAACTTCCCGACGGCGGCGTTCGATCCGAGCTTCAGCGGCATCTACGCGACTCGCGTCGACCCGAACAACCCGTCGTGCATCTGGATCAACTCCGACGGCGGCCAGATCCGCGTCCTCGACGCCTTCTCCGGCCAGCTGGGCTGCTCGGCAAACCCGGTCATCACCCTGCAGCCCTCGTCGTTCGCACCGCGCTTCACGTGTACGACGCCCAACAGCATCGACGAATGGCAACAGCTCGAACTCACCTCGGTCGCCGGCAGCGGTACCCCGGCAACGATCAACCTGACCGTCCGTGACGCCCTCGGCGCCACGGTCACGGGGTGGGTCAACCGTCCCATCACCGTCGGTACGCCGCTCGACATGAGCGGTCTCGACGTCACCCTGTCGGGTTCACGCCCGACGTTCAACTTCGCCTTCGGTGGCGTCACCGGTGGCACGATCACCAACGCCACGATCGCCCTCGACTACGCCGGCAAGGGCCCCGAGCTCTGCATCGACGCCACCCTGGTGGCCGGCGCCAACGTCTGCCCGGTGCTCACCGGCCTCGA
>CAUJET010000229.1 GCA_963169665.1 Actinomycetota bacterium
ACATCGTCGTGTGACGCGAAGCGGCACACACATCAGCACATCGTCGTGTGACGCGAAGCGGCACACGTCACCAGCACATCGTCGTGTGACCAGTTGCACCGGGGGACGTGACCTTCGGCCCTGGAACCCCAGGGGGTCTCGGAGCGACCCTCATCATGTGAGCTCCCCCACGGCCATCCCCCCGCGCCCAGGTACCCCCGAGGCGAAGCAGCAACAGCAACAACAACAGCAACAGCGGAAGAAGCAACAGTCGCCGCCGGCGCCGCAGTTCAAGAAGCGGGGCGCCCACCAGAGCGGCGAGCGGCCCGGTGGAGCCAACCCGTGGGTGATCGGTGGCGTGGTCGCGGTGATCGTGCTGATCGCCGGCATCGTCGCCATCGTGTCGTCGACGGGCGCCAAGGACGACGACGGCGACTTCGCCCAGAATCGGCCCGCCGAGATCACCGGATCGGCACTGCCGTCGTTCGGTGACGACGACTCGGCCGACCCGGCGCTCGGGCTCACCGCACCCACGATCGTGGGTGCCAACTTCGAGGGCATCGAGGTCGCGATCGGCCGAGGTGCGCCCACGCTCGTCGTGTTCCTCGCGCACTGGTGCCCGCACTGCCAGGCCGAGGTCCCCCAGCTGGTCTCGTGGAACAGCGCCAGCGAGGTCCCCGCCGGCGTTCGGGTGGTGGGCGTGTCGACCGCCGTCGACGAACGACGCGACAACTACCCACCGTCGGACTGGCTCGCCCGCGAAGGCTTCCCGTGGCCGGTCGTCGCTGACACCGAAGTCGGTGATGTCGCCGCCGCCTTCGGCCTGTCGTCCTACCCGTTCTTCGTGCTGCTCGACGCCGATGGCACGGTTGCCTGGCGAGGCAGCGGCGAACTCCCGATGAACGAGCTGACGGCGACCATCACCGAGTCGTTGGCTGCCTGAACGAGGACGCAGGCATAGCATCGGCGGTCATGCGTCTCGCCGACTTCCCCCGCACACCCCTCCTCTTCGGCCCCTCGCCGATCCATCCGCTCCCCCGCCTCAGCGAGGCCTTGGGCGGCGAGGTGGATATCTGGGCCAAGCGAGAGGACTGCAACTCGGGCATCGCGTACGGCGGCAACAAGGTCCGCAAGCTCGAGTACCTGGTGGCCGACGCCCTCGCCCAGGGCTGCGACACTCTCGTGTCGATCGGCGGCATCCAGTCCAACCACACCCGAGCCGTCACCGGCGTGGCCCGTCATCTGGGTCTGAACGTGGTGACGGTGCAGGAGCACTGGGTCGAGTGGCCCGACATGGCCTACGACAAGGTCGGGAACCTGCAGCTCACCCGGATCATGGGCGGCGACGTCCGCATCGACGAGGCAGGGTTCGACATCGGGATCCGCGACAGCTGGAAGCAGGCGCTCGACTCGGTCGTCGCCGCCGGCGGGAAGCCGTATCCGATCCCGGCCGGTGCGTCCGACCACCCGCTCGGCGGGCTCGGGTTCGCCAACTGGGCGGTCGAGGTGGCCGCCCAGGAGGCCGAGCGCGACGTCTTCTTCGACCAGATCATCGTGTGCACCGTGACCGGTTCGAGCCACGGCGGCATGATCGCCGGCTTCGCCCTGGAGGACCCGGCCGGGACCGGATCGCGACGGCGCGTCATCGGCATCGACGCCTCCGCGACGCTCGACAAGACCGTCGAGCAGCTCACCCGCATCGCCCGCAACACGGCCGCGACGATCGAGCTCGGTCGCGAGCTGCGCGACGACGAGATCACCGTGGTCGCAGGCTACGAAGGCCCCGCGTACGGCATCCCCGACCAGGTCACGGTGGATGCCATCCACCTGGCTGCACGCACCGAGGGCATGCTCACCGACCCGGTCTACGAGGGCAAGTCGATGGCCGGCATGATCGGCATGATCCGATCCGGCGAGATCCCGGCCGGTTCGAAGGTGCTCTACTGCCACCTCGGCGGCCAGCCGGCGCTGTCGGCCTACGCGGGGTACCCGGGCCTCGGGTCCTGACCCGGCGCAGCCCTCGCGCGCTCTCATCTCCCGTCGCCGGATCGGTAGCGTGGGTCCATGAACGTCGAGGTCGTGGATTTCCAGGCGCCGGACGCACCGGAGGCCTTCACCCGGTCACTGCGCCACACCGGGTTCGCCGTCATCGTCAACCACCCCCTGCCCCAGGCCCTGGTTCGGGAGATCTACGACGAGTGGCTGGCCTTCTTCGAGACCGACGCCAAGCATGCGTACCGGTTCAGCGACGGCGACCAGGACGGCTACTTCGGTCCCGACGTGTCCGAGACCGCCAAGGGCAACACGGTGAAGGACATCAAGGAGTTCTTCCACGTGTACCCGTGGGGGCAGTACCCGGCCGAAGTGAGCGACGCCGCCCTGCGGTACGCCGCGATCGCCAAGGGGATCGCCGAGACCCTGCTCGGCTGGGTCGAGGACAACACCCCTGAGCAGGTACGGAACACCTTCTCGATGCCCTTGCCGCGCATGATGGACGGCAGCACGCGCTCCCTGCTGCGCGTGCTGCGCTACCCGCCGCTGCGCGGCGACGAGCCGGCCGACGCCGTCCGTGCGGCCGCCCACGAGGACATCAACCTGCTCACGGTGCTGCCGGCCTCGAACGAGCCCGGGCTGCAGGTGCGCGACGTCCACGGCGCCTGGCACGACGTGCCGTGCGACTTCGGCAGCATCGCGATCAACGCCGGCGACATGCTCCAGCTGGCCAGCGGCGGCTACTACCCCTCCACCACGCACCGGGTGATGAACCCGACCGGCGAGGGCGCCACACGATCGCGGCTCAGCCTCCCGCTGTTCCTGCACCCGGCCGACGACGTCGAACTCGCCGCCGGCCGCACGGCGTTCTCCTCCCTGCAGGAACGCATCGCCGAGCTGCGCAGCCAGGACCTGAAGCCCGGCGCCGGCCGGCCGGACCAGCCCGCGTCGTCGAGCTGACGACGGTCTGACCAGGGTGTTCTTCCGCCGCTCCAAGCACGAACGCGAGGCGCTGGAGCAACCCTTCCCCGACGCGTGGCGACAGCGGCTCGCCTACCGGTGGCCATTGTTCACCACCCTGTCCCCCGACGAGCGCGAGCGGCTGGAGGCGCTGGTGAAGCGATTCCTCGCCCGGGTGCGCTTCGAAGCGGCCCAGGGCTTCACCGTGACCGACGAGATGCGGGTGCTGGTTGCCGCGCAGGCGTGTCTCCCCGTACTCGAGCTCGACCTCGATCTCTACCGGCAGGTCACCTCGGTGATCCTGCATCCCCGCACCGTGGTGCTGAAGGGGACCCGCAACGTCGGATCACACCTGGTCAGCGACACGGATCAGACGCTGGCCGGCCAGGCCCATCACCGCGGACCGGTGGTGCTCGCCTGGAGCACGGTCGCCTACGAGGCACGCCACCACGAGCGGGGCCAGAACGTGGTGATCCACGAGTTCGCCCACCAACTCGACATGCTCGACGGCATGATCGACGGCACCCCGCCGATCACCGATCGTGACCTCCGGGCACGCTGGGTGGCGGCCTGCACCGCCGAATACCGGAAGCTGCGTCGAGGTGACGATGGTTTCCTGCGTCCCTATGCCGCAACCGACACCGGTGAGTTCTTCGCCGTCGCCACCGAGACCTTCTTCACCCGACCGTCGTCGTTCGCCGAGGGCTCACCCGAGCTCTACGAGCTGATGTGCGAGGTGTTCGGCCAGGATCCGGCGGCTCGGATGGCGGCGGCAGGCCCGCCTCGCTGAGGCCGGGGAGCCCGGGTCGACACCGGTGCTGATGTCGCCTCGGCCGGCCCGGGCGGCCCTGGCGGTCAAGATCTGGTCTGGGTGATCCGTTTCTGGTCCACGGGGGATCAGAACCCACCCGAAATTCTTGCGGTCCGCGCGAAAGTCAGCACAGTCGGCGACCGTGACCCAGACGACCCGCGATCAAGGTCGACACAGGACACCCACTGAGCAGGGACGACGCACCGGAGGCCGACATGGCTGACGACGAGTTCCTGTGGGAGTTCCTGGTCGAGAGCTACGAGAACCTCGACAACATCGATGCCCGCCTGGTGGCGCTGGAGTCGGCGCAGGACGCCGACAGCGTGGCCGCCATCTTCCGGTCGATGCACACCATCAAGGGCACCTCCGGCTTCTTCGGCTTCGCCCTGGTGGAGCGGGTCGGCCATGTGGCCGAGAACCTGCTCGGCCGCATCCGAGACGGTGAGTTGAACCTCACCAGCGAACGAGCCTCTGCCCTGCTGGCCTCCACCGATGCCCTGCGCGCGCTGTTCGCCGGCATCGAGGCAACGGGCAACGAGCCCAACCTCGACATCTCGGATCTGGTCGATCGCCTCGCGGCGCTCACGACCGGTGAGACGGCCGAGCCGGCGGCCGCCGAAGCCGAGATCGAAGCCGAGATCGAAGCCGAAGCCGAAGCCGAGACCGAGGCCGAGGTGGACGCCCCGGTCGAGGCCGTCCAGGCCGTCCAGGCCGAGGTCACCGATGTCGCCGAGGTCACCGCAGCTGACAGCGGCGACTTCGTCATCGCCGCCGCGCCCAGGACGACCACGGCGTCGGCAGGCGCCACGGCCGCCGGTGGCGGCACCGTCGATGTCGTGGCTGCGCCAGCGTCTCCTGCGCCGTCTGCGCCGTCTGCACCGTCTGCACCGACCGCGGCTCCTGCCGCCGCCACGGCGCCCGCCACCCCTGCACCGAAGAAGAAGGAACCGGCCAACGATCGACGCGCCGCTGCCACGCCCCGTCGCGGCGACGACGACCGCACCGGGGAACTGCTCATCGCCGCCGGCCTGCTCGGCCAGGAGGACCTGCGCGTCGCCCTCGCCGCCCAGGCCGCCGGCGACAAGCGGGTGATCGGCGAGATCCTGGTGTCCCACGGTTGGGTCGATGCCTCCGCCGTCGAGTCGGTGCTGCAACTGCAGCGCTCGCTGCGCCAGCCGGTCGAGCCGAAGTCGTCGGCCGAGGACTCGACGATCCGTCTCGACGTGAGCGTGCTCGACGAGCTGATGAACCTCGTCGGTGAGCTCGTGCTCGCCCGCAACTCGCTCGTCCGGTCGATCTCGACCGTCGAGGACCGGTCGCTGCTGGCCGACAGCCAGCGGATCGACCTCGTCACGAGCGAACTCCAGGCCCGTGTGCTGCGCACCCGCATGCGCCCGATCCGCACCGTCTGGGCCAAGCTCCCCCGCCTGGTCCGCGAGGTGTCGATGACCTGCGGTCGTCAGGTGGCGCTCGTGCTCGAGGGTGAAGAGACCGAGCTCGACAAGAGCGTCGTCGAGGCGATCAAGGACCCGCTCACCCACTGTGTGCGCAACGCCGTCGACCACGGCATCGAGTCGCCCGAGGACCGCATCGCTGCCGGCAAGCGCGCCGAGGGCACGCTGTCGCTGAAGGCGAGCCACGAGAACGGCCAGGTCGTCATCCAGATCAAGGACGACGGACGCGGCATCGACGTCAACAAGATCCGCGCCAAGGCGGTCGAGAAGAACATCCATCCCGAGGACGTCCTCGCCCGGATGACCGAGCGGGAGATCCTCGACCTGATCTTCGCCCCGGGCTTCTCCACCGCCGCCAAGGTCACCGAGGTGTCCGGCCGCGGTGTCGGTATGGACGTGGTGCGCACCAACATCGAGCGCATCGGTGGCAGCGTCAACGTCACGACCGTGCTCGGCGAGGGATCGACGTTCACGTTCATGATCCCGCTCACGCTGGCGATCATCCCGGCGCTGCTCGTCACCATCGGCCAGCACCGCTACGCGATCCCGCAGACCTCGCTCGTCGAACTCGTCCGCCTCACCGGTGACGACTGCGAGAACTCGATCGAGAACATGCACGGTGTCGACGTCTATCGCCTGCGCGGTCGGCTGCTGCCGGTCATCGACGCGGCGACCACGCTCGGCGTGCCGCACCCGCCGCCGCGGCCCGGCCGCCGCCGCCTCCAGATCGCCGTACTCCAGGCCGACGGCCGCGAGTTCGGCCTGGTCGTCGACGACGTCCACGGCACCGAGGAGATCGTCGTCAAGCCGGTGGGCCCGCACTACACCGGTATCGGCTGCTTCGCCGGCGCCACGATCCTCGGCGACGGCGTCGTCTCGCTGATCGTCGACGTCGCTGGTGTCGCCGAGCGGGCCGGCGTCGGCGCCGCGACGCTCGAGGACGCCGACGTCGATCTCGAGCAGGCGCTGTTCGACGGCGACGGCCTCGTCCAGTACGTGATCGTCTCGATGGCCGACGGGTCGAAGTACGCCGTGCCGCTCGACCAGGTGGCACGACTCGAGAAGTTCACCCGCGACCGCGTGGAGGAGGTGGCCGGCAACCGAGTGGTGCAGTACCGCGACGGGCTGCTGCCACTCACCACGATCGGCGGTTGGTACGACAACCACGAGCGCCCGGTCGTCACCGCGGTGCTCCACACCTCTCTGGGCGAGATCGGACTCGTCGTCGACCGTGTGCTCGACGTCGCGACCGGCTCGGCCGAGGCCGGCGGCACCATCACCGTCACCGACGGACGCGCTCACGAGATCGTCAACGTCGAACAGCTCATCTACTCGTGCAGACATCTTCTGGCGGAGGCCCACTCATGACCGACATCACCTTCAAGCGCAAGATCGGCACCGTCGGCGACGCGATCGCCGCACCGAGCCGCACACTCCTCGGCGGCATGCGCCTCACCGCGAAGTTCGCGGTCATCGGCTTCGTGCTGATCGCCCCGCTGCTGTTCGTCGTGCAGCGCTACGCCTCCTCGCAGAACGCGAGCGCCGACTTCAGCGGTCTCGAGCAGACCGGCATGGAGTACGTCACCCCCGCGTTCGCGCTCGAGGTCGCCCTCGTCGACGCCCGCTCGGCAGCGGTGCAGGGCCTCGAGGTCGATGCCGCAGCCGTTCGTGCGGCCATGGCCACCGTCGATGGCGTCGACACTCGCATCGGCGACACCATCGCCACGTCGGAGACCTGGGGCAAGCTCAGCGCCGAGATCGACGGGCTGCTGCAATCTCCGCCGACCGACCCCGACGAAGCCTTCACGGCGTGGTCGTCGGTCGTGAACCAGTCGGCAGGGCTCGTCTCGACGGCCGCCGACGGCTCGAACCTCACGCTCGACCCCGACCTCGACTCGTTCTACCTGATGGACGCGTCGACGACGAAGACCCCGGCGCTCATCGCCGCCGTCGGTGTGATGATCGATCTCCAGTCCCTCGATGCCGAGCTGCACGCCGACGACGCCACCGTCGCCAAGGTGCGCATCGACGACGCCGTCGGCGCGATCACCGCCGGCTTCGCGAAGACGATCGGTGCCACGGCCGACAGCAACGTCGCCTCCGAGATCGAAGCCGCGTCGGCGTCGCTCTCGGCCGCCTACGACACTCGCGAGGACGCCGGTGGTTACAGCCGTCTGCGTGACGCGACGATCGCCACGGCCGAGATCTCGTCCCGCAATCTCGGCGTCCTGCTCCAGACCCGCATCGACGGCATCGTCTCCAAGCGCGACCTCACGCTGTGGGTGAGCGGCATCTCGATCGTGCTCGCCCTGTGGCTGTTCGCCGGGTTCTACCAGTCGATCACCCGCGGCGTTCGCGCCATCCTCACCGCCCTCCAAGCGGCGGCGACCGGCGACCTCACGGCACGCGCCAACGTGACGACCAAGGAGGAGATCGGCGACATGAGCGCCGCGCTCGACAAGGCGCTCGAAGGTGTCGCCTCCGCGCTCGGCGCGGTGAGCAGCCGTACCGATCAGGTGGTGGGGAACGCATCGGCGCTCACCGACGTGGGCGGCAGCCTGCAGAGCGATTCGGCCCGCGCCGTGTTCCACGCCGACACCGTCGCCAACCTCGCCCGGGATCTCCAGGGCGACACCGAGCGCACCCTGGCCGAAGTGACCTCGGTGAAGGACGTGCTCGGCGAGGTGAACTTCGC
Organism: Actinomycetota bacterium; assembly: GCA_963169665.1. GTDB lineage: Bacteria > Actinomycetota > Acidimicrobiia > Acidimicrobiales > Ilumatobacteraceae > VFMC01. The sequence goes on from CAUJET010000229.1 coordinate 7,892, forward strand.
GGCCGAACAGCTCGATGCCGACATGCAGGCCGTCTCGGCCGCCTCCGCCGAGCTCACCGCCGCCGTGCGAGACGTGGCCAAGGTGGCCGACGAGACCCAGCGCCGGGCCACCGACGCCGTCGCCCAGGTCGGCGTCGCCAAGCACGTGGTGATGAGCCTCACCGCTGCCGCCGACGAGATCGGCGGCATCGTCGAGCTGATCGAGGACATCGCCGAGCAGACCAACCTGCTCGCCCTCAACGCGACGGTCGAGGCCGCTCGAGCCGGCGAGGCCGGCCGCAGCTTCGCCGTGGTCGCTGCCGAGGTGAAGAACCTCGCCACGGCCACCACCGCCGCCACCGAGCGCATCCGCGACTCGATCTCGGCCGTGCAGCAGGGCAGCAACGACGCCGCCCAGGCCATCAGCGAGGTCGTCACCGTCATCGACGGCATCAGCGAGGGTCAGATCACCGTCGCCGCCGCGGTCGAGGAGGAGATGGCGATGGCCGACGAGATCGGCCGCAGCGTCGCTCGCGGCGCCGCCGGCATCCGCGACATCACCGCCTCGGTCGGCTCGATCAACTCCAGCATCGACAGCGTCAAGGCCGCCACCGAGAACGTGTCGTCGACGGCACAACGGGCCGCCACCGCCGGCGCCGAGATGGCCTCCACGGCCCGCAGCAACGTCGCCGCCGCCACCCAGACCGGTGCGTCGGCCCAGGAGCTCAACGGCACCGCCGCGGCGCTCCAGTCGGCCGTCGCCCGCTTCGTGCTCACCCCGCAGAAGGCCGTCGCCACCACCCGCAGCTCCGGCTCGTCGGGCAGCGCTGGCAAGAACGGCAACGGCAAGAACGGCAAGAACGGCACCTCGAAGAACAGCAAGAACAGCAAGCAGCAGAACCGGACGTCGGATGACGCCCTCGCCACCGCAGGGAGCACGAAATGAAGAACGATCAACTCACCCGGGGCAAGCTGCTCCGCATCGGCGGGCTGCTGCTCGCGCTGATGACGATCATCGCCGGTGTCGGCTACCTCGGCATGGGCAAGATCAACGACTCCGCCACCGAGATCGCCGAGGCCGAGGACGCCGTCACACAGGCGCTGCTCGCGGACATGGCGCACGACGCGACCCGTGGTGCCGTGGAGAGTGCGTTCCGGGCAGCGAGCACCGAGGACACTGCCGATGACGAGGCCGTCCGCGCCGACGTGGCCGACGCCAGCTCGACGCTGGTCGCCGAGCTCGAGAAGTCGAAGGAGTTCGGCCTGAACGCCGAGGAGACCCGCATCCTCGAGACCGCGATCGCCGAGGCGAAGGAGTACGCCGACACGGCCACGCGGGCCAGCGAGGCCACGCTCGCCGGCGCCGAGGACCAGCAGGTCGTGTTCGACGAGTTCCTCGCCGACTTCGACAAGCTGGTCATCAGCCTCGACAGCCTGCGCACCGACTTCTCGCAGCGCAGCCTCCACAACCGCACCAAGGCAGCCGACACGAACTCGTCGGCGAAGATGCAGCTCACCGTTGCCTTCGCCGCCGCCCTCCTCACCTTCGGCTGGGTCGGTCGCCGGTTCCTGAAGATGATCACCCAGTTCATCGCCGTCCAGGCCGAGGCCGACCGCGCCAACTCGATGGTGAAGAACTCCTTCACCGGCATGGTCTTCGCCGACAACGACGACGTCGTGCAGTACGCCAACCCGGCCTTCATGCAGATGGCCGACCAACTCCGATCGGATCTTCCTGTGTCGCCGAACGACATCATCGGCGGAAAGCTCTCGGCGTTCCACAAGAACCACGCTCATCAGGAGCGAATCATGGAGAGCGACCTCCCGCACAAGGCGATCGTGCCGATCGGCGCGGCGCACATCGAGCTCATCGTCGATGCCGTCACCGACTCGAACGGCGAGCGCATCGGCACGATGACCACCTGGATGGATGTCACCGAGCGGGTCCGCATGGAGACCGAACAGCGCGAGACCGGCGAGCGCATCGCCGGCATCCTCGCCCAGGTGAACACCACCGCCACCCAGCTCGCCAGCGCCGCCGAGGAGTTCACCTCCGTCAGCCGCACGATGTCGTCGAGCGCCGAGGGGTCGGCCGCCCAGGCCGGCACCGTCAGCAACGCCGGCAACCGTCTGAGCGAGAACACCGCCAACGTCGCCCTCGGCGTGAGCGAGCTGCGCGAGAGCATCGGCGAGATCAGCCGCAGCGCCTCCGAGGCGAGCGCGGTGGCCAACGAGGCACTCGCCGCCGCCACCCACACCGGTGACATCGTGAGCCGCCTCGGCGTCAGCAGCGCCGAGATCTCGAGCGTGGTCGGCGTCATCTCGTCGATCGCCGAGCAGACCAACCTCCTCGCCCTCAACGCGACGATCGAGGCCGCCCGCGCCGGCGAGCTCGGCAAGGGCTTCGCCGTCGTCGCCAACGAGGTGAAGGAACTCGCCAACTCCACGGCAAAGGCCACCGGAGACATCCAGGCCAAGGTCGAGGCCATCCAGAGCCAGACGCGTGAAGCCGTGTCGGCCATCGAAGGCATCGCCCTCGTCATCAGCCAGATCACCGATGGTCAGGTGCGCATCGCCGCAGCCGTCGAGGAGCAGTCGGCCACGTCGGTCGACATCGGTCGCAGCGTCGACGAGGCCGCCCGCGGCTCCGCCGAGATCGCCGAGGCCATCCAGGGGGTCGCCCGTGGTGCCAACGACGTCGCCTCGGGCGCCAACGACACCGAGAAGGCCGCCGAGGAACTCGCCCGCCTGGCAGCGTCGCTCAAGAGCCTGGTGTCCACCGAGCCGACGGCCGTCGTCGCCGACGAGCGCATCCAGCGCAGTGCGGCCCAGTGGTCGCACCTCGACGTCGACGAGATCCCGGCGCCGAAGCAGCCCGTGGGAGCCTCGGCATGGTGAACCACACACGGATGAAGGCCGATCTCACCGTCGCCCGCGTCGGCCACCTCCACATCGGCTTCAAGCTCGAAGCGGTGCAGGAGGTGCTGATGGGCACGGCGATCACGCCGGTGCCGTTGGCCGATCACGGCTGCGCTGGGTTGATCAACGTCCGTGGCGAGATCATGTCTGTCGTCGACCTCGCCGCCCGCCTGGGTGTCGAGCCGCAGCCCGAGGACGGCAAGCCGTCGAGCCAGGTGATCGTGCGCACGTCACGCGGTCTCGTGGCCGTCACGGTCGACCGGGTGAACGACGTGGTGCACGCACCCGCCGACGCCCACGAGGACGTGCAGGCCCAGACCGGCGAGTACTTCAGCGGCGCCTATGCGCTCGCCGGACGGCTCGTGCTCGTGCTCGACATCGACCGACTGGTGTGGGGCGCGAAGAGCGACGCCACCGCCGCCTGATCAGGGCTCACAGCCCGCCGTCCGTCAGGCTTCTCGGCTGGGCTGTTCGCAGGCTCACAGCCCGCCGTCGATGCCGATCCACTGGGCGTTCACGTAGCTCGCCCGATCACTCAGGAGGAAGCCGACCAGTTCGGCCACCTCCCATCCACTGCCTTCCCGCCCGAGCGGCAGCTTCCCGGCTGTGCGGCTCGGGCGGTGGCGCGTCGCCTCACGGCCGATCGAGGTGTCGATCAGGCCTGGCGCCACGACGTTCACCCGGATCCGCTGCCGCTGCCCCTCGAACGCGGCGTGGCGCATCAGCCCACCGAGCGCCGCCTTCGACGAGTCGTAGCTCGGGATGCGACTGCCCGACCGGGTGCCGGCCACCGAGGCGATCAGCACGATCGAGCTGTCGTCGGCCAGGTGCGCGAGCCCGAGCTTGCACGCCAGGAAGTGCGATCGCACGTTGGCGGCGAACGCCCGGTCCCATTGCTCGGCCGAGGTGCCCGACAACCACGCCGGCCCGCCGATGCCGACGTTGACCACGATCCCGTCGAGTCCGCCGAGCGCGTCGACGGCATCGGCGAACACCGCGGTCATCGCGGCCTCGTCACCGGCGGCGGCCGCGAACGTGATCGCCTCGCGGCCCTCGGCACGCACGAGCGCCGCGGTGCCCGCCGCTCGGTCACGATGCAGGTCGGTGATCGCCACCCGTGCGCCGTTGCGTGCGGCGAGCACGCTGATCGCCCGGCCGTTGCCGATCGGCGCATCGTCGGGGAAACCCCGGTCGTCCTGTCCCCCGCCGATCACCAGGATCCGGCGACCGGCGAGGTCGTCCGTCGCCGGGGCCGTCCCTTCGCGAGCGCGCTCACCGATGCGCGTGCCGCCGTCTCCTGATGACCCTGATGACTCCGCTGTCCCCATGTGCCGCAGTCTCGCGCTGGGGCGGCGGGTCAGCGGGCGAACGCCGCCCTGACGAGCTCGCGGCGCCGCAACACCGTTGCCGGCGAGCTGGTCGGCTCCGTGCGCAGGCCGCGCTTCGAGAGCACGCGCCGTTCGATCTGGCCGAACACCAGGCTGTCGACGAGCACGCCGATCACGAAGATCACCACCATCGAAGCGATCAGGCCTTCGGCGTCGGAGAACTCGCGGGCGAACTGCAGCCGGGCGCCGAGCGACGTGGTGCCGGGGATGAGCACGAGCAACTCGCCGGCCATCAGGCTGCGCCAGCTGAACGCCCAGCCCTGCTTCAGACCGGTGAGCACCGTCGGCATCGCCGCCGGGATCACGACCTCGCGGTAGAGGCCGAGGCCGCGAGCACCGAGGGTGTGACCCACCCGTCGCAGGATCGGCGGCACGCTGTCGACGCCGGCGATGATGCCGTTGGCGATCGACGGGGCGGCACCGAGGATCACGACGAACAGGATCGCCTCCTCGCTGATCTTGAACAGCAGGATCGCGAGCGGGAACCACGCGATCGACGGCATGGTCTGCAGGCCGGTGATCATCGAACCGACGGCGACGCGCAGCACCTTCGAACGGGTGACGGCAACACCGATCATCCCGCCGATCACGAGCGAGAGCGCGAACCCGGTGACGGCGCGGCGCATCGTGTGGCCGACGGCGCGCCACAGGTCGGCGGTGAACAGGTCGTCCCACAGCACACCGCCGACGTCGGCCGGCGACGGCAGGACGAAGCGGGGCTTCCACTCGCGCCACACGACGAACTGCCAGATGGCGAGCACGAGACCGACCGCGAACAGCTTGGGCCACAGTGCCGACCACACGCGGAGGCCGAGCGGGCGCCGGGACGCCTCGTGGAGATCGAGGTGATCGAGGCCGGCGAGCTCCTGGTCGAGCTCGTCGTGCCTGCCGTGCCCGCCGTGCCCGTTCGAATGGGCGCTCAGCACGGTGTCAGCCGGCATGGCGACGCACCTCCTCGCGCAAGCGCACCGTGACGTCGGCGGCGATCGCCGACACCTCGGGCGATTCGATGCGGCGGAGACGTTCCACCGGTACGCCGAATTCGGCGGCGACGCGACCGGGGCGGCTCGACAGCAGCACGATGCGGTCACCGAGGCGGGCAGCTTCGCGAACGTTGTGGGTGACGAAGATCGTGGTGAGCTGCTGCTCGGCCCCCACCCGCTCGACCTCGTCGTGGAGCACATCGCGGGTGATCGCGTCGAGCGCGCCGAAGGGCTCGTCCATCAGCAACACGTCGGCGCCCTGGCCGAGCGCACGGGCGAGGGCGACGCGTTGGCGCATGCCGCCCGACAGCTCGTGCGGTCGCTTGTCGGCGAAGTCCTGCAGCCGCACGAGCGACAACAGCTCGAGCGCCTGCGCACGCCGCTCGGCGCGGGGCACCCTGCGGAGCTTGAGCGCGAGCTCGACGTTCTGAGCGGCGGTGCGCCACGGCAGGAGCGCTGCCTCCTGGAACATCAACGCCACCCGGCCCTGCGCCGTGACGGTGCCGGCCGACGGAGCGTCGAGACCCGCGACGAGGTTCAGCAACGTCGACTTGCCGCAACCGGACGCGCCGACGATGCAGAGGAACTCGCCACGCTCGACGTCGAGCGAGACGCGGTCGAGCGCGAGCACGGCCGAGGGCCCGGTGCCGAACTGCTTCGAGACGTCCGCGATGCGGACGGCCGGCGCTGACGCAGACGCGGCAACACCACCCCTGGGATCGGTCGCGGCGTCACCGGCAGAGGCCGGCTCCAACGATGGGTCGAGATGTGGGTCGAGGATGGTCACAATCCCTCCAGTTCGGGGTCGCCGCGCTCGACGAGGAGTTCGTTGAGCAGTGCGAGGTCGTGGATGCCGTCGAGCTCCACCGGTTCGAGCAGGCCGACCGCGATCGCGTCGTCGGCGGAACCCTGCAGCGAGCCGGCGATCGGGTCGGCGGTGAAGGTGAGGTTGTCGAAGCTCGCCTCGATCACCTCGGCGTTCGGCGCCTGGTCGGTGATCGCCTCGATCTGGGTGATCACGTCCGCCTGGGCGGCGGCAGGGTCGGCGGCGATCGCGTCGAGCGAGGCGAGCAGGCCGTCGAGGAACGCCTTGACGATGTCGGGGTGCTCCTCGAGATAGGCGGTGCGGACGATCACGTGCGTCGTGACGTACTCGCCGTCGGTGTCGGGCCACCGGTCGCGCTCGTCGACGAGCACCGTGCCGCCACCTTCCAGGATGAGGCGAGTGGCCCACGGCTCGGGCACACATGCCCCGTCGATCGCGCCGCCGATGAAGGCCTCGAGCGTCGTGGCGTTCGACTGCGGGAGGATCGACACGTCGCCGCCGCCGTCGGGCGTGGTCTCGAGACCGTTCTCCTGGAGCCAGGCGCGCAGGGCGACGTCCTGGGTGTTGCCGAGCGACGGTGTGGCGATGGTGCGACCCTCGAGCTGCTCGACCGACGTGATCTCCGGCTTCACGACCAGGTAGGCGCCACCGGAGGTGCTGCCCGAGATGATGCGAATCGCCGTGCCGTCGCTCTGGGCGAACGCGTTGATGGCCGGGTTCGGCCCGATGAAGCTGATGTCGATCGCTTCGGCGAACAGCGCCTCGGTGGCCTCGGTGCCGGCGTTGAACGGGAACGTGTTGAGCTCGACACCGTCGCCGTGTGCCGCGACGTACAGGCCTTCCTCCACGCCGACGAGGGCCGGGGCATGGGTGACGTTCGGGAAGAACCCGAGGTTGAGCGTCCCCTCGAGGGACTCGGTCCCGGTGGCGTCGCCCTCCGTCGCAGCGGCAGCTGTACTCGAGGGCGCCCCCGACGACTCGTCGCCCCCGCTGCCACAGCCGACAGCCACGAGTGTGACGACGGCAGCGGCGATCGCGGCCGTGCGGCGGTGGCGGGGGGCGGGGGTCGTGGATGTCATCGGTATTCCTGACTATACCGATCATGTTTATCGCCTTCACATCGTCGGCGTCAACGACGTGGTGACGGTCGGGACCTTCGATCACGAGCGTCGCGGCGACGACCAGGCGAGCGGCCCGTCGGTCGACGACCGGACCACCCGTCGAACACCGACCTCACGCGAGGCTGGGGCGCCGCCGCGAGCTGATGACGCCGGTGTCGAAGCCCGCCAGATGCAGCCCACCGGCGAAGCGGGCATGCTCGATCTTCAGGCAGCGGTCCATCACGGCGTCGACCCCCGCTGCCGCACA
>CAUJET010000230.1 GCA_963169665.1 Actinomycetota bacterium
CTCGGCGCGTTCGAGAGCGGCGTGGCCGCGCAGGCGTTCGGCACACCGGCGACGGTGATCGGTGGCGGTCTCGGCACGCTGCTGGTGGTGGGCGTGTGGGCTGCGGCATTCCCGTCGTTGCGGCGCATCGACCGCTTCGAGGACCTCGAGTCGGCGCACACCGGCTGAGAGGCCGCCCCGCGCCCGTCAGAGCATTCCGGTCAGAGCACGCCGGTCAGAGCACGCCGGGCGCCGCCGAGGCCGACACGCCGAAGGCGTTCGACACCGGGGCCGCCAACCGGACAGCGGGGAACTCGGCGTTCTTCACGATCAGTGTCGCCGAGCCGTCGAGCAGGTTCCACACCCACACGTCGGCCGGGCCGTCGCAGCCGAGCGGCCGCGCCGCCACGACGACTCGCGCCGCGTCGAGCCAGCCGAGCGGGGCGAGTGACTGGCCCGCGAGCGGCGTGCCCTCGCCGACGGTGCGGGCGCCGCCGGTGCGCTCGTCGAGCACCTTGGTCGCAGTGACGCTGTTGCACAGCCCCACCTTCCACGCCAGCGAACGGGTGGCCGGCCCTGGGGTGAGCTCGGAGATGGGCGCCTGCTCCGACGTCAGCTCGACCAGTCCGAGGTCGCCCAGGACGATCTGATGGATGCGGAACTGGGCCCCGTTGTCCGAGAGCACCCACAGCGCATCGCCGGCCGGATCTGCGGCGAGTTCGAGCACGTCGAGCGCTGGATCGACGACCGTGGCCAGCGTGCGGACGCCGTCGCCGGCATCGGTGGCGGCGAACACCCCGCGCGTGCCATCGTCGGCCTGACCCGCCGCGAGGCGCACGCCGCCGCCCGGGTGGGCAATGGCCGCGGTCGTGCGGCCGAGGAAGGTGATGTCGGCGCGCTGGTTCGGATCGACGGCGTCTCGCCGCACGAGCGTGCGGTCCGACGACGTGGGCGCGAACACCCCGGCGCCGTCGGGGTACTCCCACGTCACCTCGGTGTTGGCGACGTCGAAGCCGCTGGCGCGTACGCCCTGCACGTCGAAGATCGTGCCGAAGGCGAGCAGCGCCCGGCCCGCGTTCGGCGACCACGACACGGTGCCGCGCTGCCCGGGCCCCAGCAGCGCGAGGCAGCGGACGATCGTCGCGTCGAACGACGTGCCGTACAGGCGGTCGGCGACGACGAAGGTGAGCTCGCCATCGGGCACCGGGTCGGCGTAGTCGCACTCGGTGTCGGGCAGCGAAGCGAGCAGCGGACTGTTCGGGTCGCTGCTCGAGGCGACCGTGGTGCTGGGCGCCGGCGTGGAGACGGGCAGGATCTCGGGCGGCACCAGCGGAACGAGCGATGCCGTGGGCGGCGTGCTCTCCGTGGCACACGCGGCGAGCATCGCGAGCAGGCCGAGCAGGCCGAGCGAGCCGATCGCGGACCGACGTCGACCGGTGTGGCGCCGTGCCCCTCGATGCGTTCCTCCGGTGGTCATCGCCGCCTCACCAACCATCGGTAGCGCTGGGCCTTCTCGTGGGCGGACTCCGCGGCGAGCATGCCGACGCTCGTGGCCATCGTCGGGTACACGTGCACCAGCGCCGCGATCTCGTTCAGCTTCAGCCCCTGCTGGATCGCGAGGGCGAGCTCGTGGATCAGCTCACCGGCCGCCGGCGCCAGCACGTGGGCGCCCACCACCCGTTCCTTCGCGGTGACCACCACGATCGCACCTTCGGCCGCCTCGTCGGCGCGGGCGCGGTCGTTGTGCCGCAGATCGACCCGCCACACGTCGACGTCCTCGCCGAAGCGCGCCTCCGCCTCGTCGGCCGTGAGACCGGCGTGGGCCAGTTCGGGATCGGTGAAGGTGCACCACGGCACCACTTCCGCCACCGGCGCCCGACCGGGGAAGAACATGTCGCGCACGGCGCGTACCGCGGCATGGCCCGCGGCGTGCGCGAAGCGATCACCGTCGGTGACGTCGCCGACCGCGTACACCGTGCGGAACGCCGTGCGCGCACGCTCGTCGACCGTGACCCCGCCGACCCCGACGCCGGCGCCGGTCCGCACGTCGATGCCGAGGGCCTCCAAGCCGAGCCCGTCGACGCACGGCCGCCGACCGGCGGCCACGACGATCGCCGCCGCACGGACCTGCGTCGTGCCCGTCGTCGTGGCGACGTCGAGCACGACGGTGCCGTCCGGCTCGCGACGGGCGGCGGTCGGTCGTGCGTCGAGGAGCACCTCGACGCCTTCGGATCGCAGGACGCCGGTGAGCACCGACACGAGCCCCTGCTCGTCACGCGGCAGCAGGCTCGGCCCGTCCTGCACGATCGTCGTCGCCATCCCGAGCCGGATGAACGCCTGGGCGAGCTCGACGCCCATCGGGCCGCCGCCGAGCACGATCGCGCTCGACGGTGGACGCTCGAGGACGAACAGCGTCTCGTCCGTGAGCACCTCCACGTCGGCGAGGCCGGGCACGTCGGGCACCACCGCCCGACTGCCCGTGCACAGCAGTACGAATCGGGTCTGGAGCACGCGTCGCCCACCGCCGGCACCGCCGGCGCCGTCGCACCCGTCGACGGTGACCTCGTTCGGCCCCGTCAGCGTCGCGTCACCCGTGACGATCTCGAGCCCCATCGCCGCGTACCGATCGGGATGGTCGTCGGTGGAGGCGATCGCCTCCTGCACCTCGCGCACCCGCCGCCACACCGTCGGGAGGTCGATCGTCGGTGGGGCCGCGCCGATGCCGAACCGGGCGGCGTGGCGCACGGCGTGAGCGGTGCGTGCCGAGGCCACGAGCGCCTTGGTCGGCACCGAACCGGTCCACAGATCGCCGCCCGGCCGACGGCCCTCGACCACGGCGACGCGCAGTTCGAGCGTCGCGGCGAACTCGGCGGCCGCCATTCCGGCCGAGCCCATCCCGACGATCACGAGGTCGTACTGGTCGGGGGCCATCGCTCGCCGACGTTACCGCGCCACCCTTCGTGACAGGGGTCCATCGCGAACCTGCTTCAATGTCGCCCGGGAGAGGACGGGAATCAGTTACGGCGGGGTGACCCGCCACCACCTCTGAAAGGAAGGCATCCGAGATGCTCAAGGAGTTCAAGGACTTCATCAACAAAGGCGACGTGATCACCGTCGCAGTCGGCCTCGTCATGGCGCTGTACTTCAAGACCATCATCGACAAGGTCATCGAGGGTGTGATCACACCGATCATCGCGGCGATCGCCGGCAAGGACTCCTACACGAACATCGGGTTCGACATCGGCGATGCGCGGATCAGCATCGGCCTCGTGATCGGAGCCGTCATCGACTTCGTCATCGTGGCGTTCATCCTGTTCCTGATCGTGAAGGCGTACAACAAGGTGAAGGCCAAGGACGACGCCGTGGCCGGCCCGACCGAGGTCGAGCTCCTCACCGAGATCCGCGACTCCCTCAAGGCGCGCTGAGCAGGCGTGACGCCGGGGATCGCCGAGTCCCTGGCATGCGGTGGTGACCACCGCACGATCAACAGCACCGACCGCTCGGCCGACCCGATCCACCTCGGACCAGGTCCGGGACCCGGTCGATCGGACGACGTCGACAGGGGCGGGTGACTTGCGTCGCCCGCCCCGGCCGACTGCAATGGACCCTTCATGACCCCCCGCCGTGACCGTCTCAGCGCTGCGAGCGCGCTCGTCGCTCTGGCCGCGCTGTGCCTGAGCGCCTGCGGAGCGACCGCCGAGGGCGGGAACACCACGGCCGTCCCCACGGTCGCCACCGTCGACGTGGGCGACCTCCCGGCGGCCTTGCCGCAGCCGGACACGACCGTGGCCGACACCGTCGTGGAGACCACCGAGGAGCCGGCGCCGACCACGACCGCGTTCGAGGCGCCCGGCAACCGGATCCTCATGCTCGGCGACTCGATCCTCGCCTCCACGTCGAAGCGGTACAGCAACACGATGTGCAACGCCCTCGTGCCGCTCGGCTGGCAGGTCGAGATCGAGGCCGAGGTCAGCCGTGGCATCGACTTCGGTGTCGACGTGATGCAGGCCCGCGGTGACGCCGGGTGGGACGCGGGCCTCGTGTTCCTCGGCACCAACTACGGCAACGACGCGATGCAGTACCTCAAGTTGCTGAACCGGATCATCACCGAGTTCGGCGACGTGCCGGTGGTGCTCGTCACCGTCAGCGAGTACCGGGCGGAGATGCGCGACGTGAACCGGGTCATCGAAGATCTCACCGAGGTGTACGACAATCTCTCGATCGTCGACTGGCGCACCATCACCGACGAGCGGCCGTCGCTGCTGAACGACGACGGCATCCACCCGACCACGCGAGGTCGCGAGGTGCTGGCCGAGGCGGTCGCCTTCCATCTCGGTACCGCCCCGTCCAGCCCCGGGAGGTGCCTCGACTCGCTGTTCACCGACGACAGCGAGGGCACGATCGACGGCCGGCCCAGCAGCCCGGGCAGCTCCGGCAGCTCCGGCACGACGACCAGCGCCGGCGATCAGTCGTCCACGACGGTGAAGCCCTCCAACGGCGGCTCGACGACGACCACCGTGAAGCCCGGCCCGTCGACGTCCACGACGGTCCCCGGATCGACGCCCACGACCGTGACGGGCACGACGCTCCCGCCGCAGACCACCGTGGCGACCACGCCGCCCACGCCGCCCACCACGGCCGCGCCGGTGGTCACCCCGCCGGTCGTGACGGCCACGACGACGCCCTGACCCCACGAATCAGGGCGCGAGCGCTTGCCACGGGTCGCCCGGCAGGTTGCGCGCGACCCCGAACGCGACGAGCAGCACCACCAGCGCCGGCCCCGACCACCCCGGCAGGCGCAAGACCGGGTTGCGGATCTCGCGCCCGAAGGTCCCGAGCGTCCAGGTGACCCACGTCGCGACGATGGCGGCGAGGACGAACGGCGTGAACACGTTCGACGACAGCGCCGCAGCCACGTCGCCGGTGAGCAGGTGGTGCGTCGCCCGGGTGAGGCCGCACCCCGGGCACCACAGCCCTGTCGTGGCGTGGAAGCCGCACGCCGGGAACCGACTCCCGGGCGCCGACGGGTCGTTCAGCGCGACGAGCGCAGCAGCGCTCGCCAACCCGGCACCGGTGGCCAGTGCCGCGGCCTGCATCCGACGACCGGACACGGCAGCGCGCCGTGCGGTTTCGTCTGCGTCGATCACCACGCCTGTCACATGGTCGGTCACGAGGTTCGAGGTTACTGCGTTGTGTCTCCGCGGTTCCGCTGACACCATGGACGGCCATGTTGCAGGTGCAGGACGTCTCGGTGGAAGTGGGTGGCAAGTTCGTCGTCGAACACGCCAGCTTCACCGTCATGCCACGCGACAAGGTGGGCTTGGTCGGCCGCAACGGTGCCGGCAAGACGAGCTTCTTCAAGGTGCTCGGCGGCGAGGTCGACCCCACGCTCGGCAAGGTGCTCCGCAAGGGTGGCTTCGGCTACCTCCCGCAGGAGCCGCGCATCGCCGGCCACCTCGAGGGCCGCAACGCCGTCACCCACATCCTCTCCGGCCGCGGCATCGACGACGCGATGGAGCGGATCGAGAAGTTGCGCATCGCGATGGAGGAGGAGGCGAGCGAACGCAACGTCGCCCGCTACAGCAAGGCCCAGGACGAGTTCGCGTCGTCCGGCGGCTACTCGGCCGAGAGTGAGGCGCGCAGCATCGCCGCAGGCCTCGGGCTGAAGGCCGACCGGCTCGAGCTGCCGATCGGTGTGCTGTCCGGCGGCGAGCGCCGCCGCGTCGAGCTCTCGCGCATCCTGTTCGCCGGCAGCGACGTGCTGCTGCTCGACGAGCCCACCAACCACCTCGACATCGACGCGAAGGAATGGCTGCTCGCCTACATGCGCTCGTACCGGGGTGCCCTGCTGGTCATCAGCCACGACCTCGACCTCCTCGACGAGGCGATCACCCGCGTGCTCCACCTCGATCGGCCCGCCGAGGACGCCACCGGCCAGGTGGTCGAGTACAAGGGCACCTACAGCCAGTACCGCGTCAGCCGTGCCGCCGACGAGGAACGCCTCGTCCGCAAGGCCTCGCTGCAGGAGAAGGAGATCGCCCGTCTGCAGACGGTGGTCGATCGCTTCGGTGCCAAGGCCACCAAGGCCGCCATGGCCCACAGCAAGGAGAAGCAGATCGCGCGCCTCGAGGCGAACCGGGTGCACGTGAAGAGCGGCGACCGGGTGCTGAAGGTGCGTTTCCCCGACCCGCCGGCGAGCGGCATCACCGTCATCGAGGCCACTCGGCTATCGAAGGCCTATGGCGGGCCGCCGGTGTTCGAGGACGTCACCTTCGACCTCGGTCGCGGCGAGCGCCTGCTCGTGCTCGGTCTGAACGGTGCCGGCAAGACGAGCCTGCTGCGCATCCTCGCCGGCGAGACGACGGCCAACCTCGGCGACTTCAAGTTCGGTCACCAGGTGAACGTCGGGTACTACGCCCAGGAGCACGACAACCTCGACACTCGCGCGTCGCTGCTCGACAACATGCGTGTGGCCGTGCCGCCGGGCGTCATGCTCACCGAGACCCAGCTGCGCGGCCTGCTCGGCATGATGGGCCTCGCCGGCGAGAAGGTGTACCAGGAGAGCGGCACGCTCTCGGGTGGCGAGAAGACCAAGCTGTCGCTCGCGATGTTGATGGTGGGCCGCAACAACCTGCTGCTGCTCGACGAGCCGACCAACAACCTCGACCCGCCCAGTCGGCAGGCCGTGGCCGACGCGCTCACGTCGTGGAAGGGCAGCATCATCTTCGTCAGCCACGACACCGAGTTCGTCGAACAGTTGCAGCCGACCAAGGTGCTGCTGATGCCCGACGGGCAGGTCGACTACTTCTCGAAGGACTGGCTCGAGCTCGTCGATCTCGCCTGAGCCCGTACGAGCGTGCGGATGCTCCCGGCGGGGCGTCGAGTGCGGGTGATGCCGGATCGGCCGAGCCTCCCGCCCGACGAGGCTCGACCGATCCAGACCTGCCGCGCTACGACGCCCGGATCCTGGCGGCGCGGTACAGCGCGTTGAAGTGACGTGCGAACGTCGGGCTGACCGACAGACGCGCGTTGAAGCCGGCGGCTGCGCTCTCCCACGCAGCGGTGTCGATCCCGTGTTCGCTCGCGACGACCGGCAGCCAGGTCGGGTCGTAGTGATGGGCGGCAAGGCCCGCGCACACGACCACGTACTGATCGACGGAGACACCGGCGATCGGCGCCAGCAGATCCGACGCAAGGGGCGCTTCGCTGGTCGACGGTGGCCCGGCGAGCGACGCCTCGGGACGATGCAGATGTCCCACGACGTCGTCGAGGTCGTGGTCGTGTCCGACGGCCGTCGTCCCCAGGACGTCGCCCGACACGTCGGTTGTTCCGGTGGAACCGATCGCGTCGTCGTGATCGGGCCGCCGTGCCCCCGCCAACCGTCGCAACATCCGCATCGCCGTCCATGATGTGCCCTGCGGCCGTCGTTGTGCTGAGTAGCCGATACGCAATCCGGCCGATCCGCGACGTCGTGACCGACGATCTGTCACGTTGCGTGCGAGTCGTGTGACCGGGTGTGGTTCTCGTCACCAACCGTGGTCGCGCGATGCGCGGTGTGGCGGCGTCGGCCGCCGTTCGCGTCGCTGAACCGGCCGCCCTGGCAGGCGGCTACGGTGCGGGTCATGCGCATCGGGACCATGGGGAACGCGATCAACGACGGGACGATCGATCAGGTCGTCGCCGAAGCTCGACAGGTGGCCGCCGACGGCCTG